>CAYGQW010000080.1:0-11978 GCA_964352175.1 uncultured Halobacteriovorax sp. | reverse complement strand
AGCGTCAGTTTCCGGAGCTGAAGGCCGTGCGTTCGATCCGCGCCGGGTGCGCCATATTTATTTCTTTTTTAAAAAGTCTTTTACAATTTTAGGAATCTTAATTGGACTAAAGTTTTGGTAAACTCTTTTGAGGTACTGAAGTTTTTTTCTAAGAATAATCCAAGTTGCAGCTGGTACTTCAGCTTGTGCTGCTTTAATTCCCTCTTTTATTAGAAGTTCGGACTGATCATTTCTAAACCTTCCGTATTTAGATAAGTCCATAGAAATAACGATATCGGCATCCTCAAGTTGCTCTCTTGTTTGATGATCGATTGAAATATCCAGTGAGTTTGCGAGTATATCTAAAATACCTTTGGGCTTGGGATAACTCTCATTACCATTAAGATTGACAGCGATTTTAATATGAGCGCCGAGTTTATCAAGAGCAGAAACAGGAACATTTTCAGTCAAGCCTCCATCAACCAGAAGACGTCCGTCACGCTCAACAGGAATATAAACTCCAGGAATACAGCAACTAGCTTGAACAGCGCTGAGAAGGGGACCGTTTGTCATAAGATAGGATTCACCGTTGATTACATCAGTTGCCTTGATGGCCAAGGGGATATGAGAGTTTTCTATTTTACAGTCGCTTCCAAGTTTTCTTTCTATCAGGTCAACCAGTCCAGCATTCTCAATTAGACCTAGTTTAGGTAATCTTAATGCTGAAAGCTCGACAGGCTTAAGCTTGGCAAGTTCATCTTCAATTTCTGACAAAGGAACTTTAAAAGCATAGAGGGCCGCAATAACTGCTCCGGCACTGGTTCCGGCGATAACATCAGGCTGCAGGTCAATCTTTTCTAAGTGTTTAAGTACTCCTAGATGAGCAGTGCCTCTGGCACCACCACCACCTAAAGCCAGACCAATTTTTCTAAGTTTTAGCATAAAGACAAATTAATGCTATTGAATGATAAAATCAACTCTACGACTCATATCTAATGCCATTCTTTGATCTTCATTTAGAATTGGAAAGCTTTGTCCATAGCCAATTGCTTTTGTGAGAGTTGGATCAAGTCCTTGCTTGATGAGTTCAGCTCTGACAGACATAGCTCGGCGATAAGATAAATCTCTATTGTAATCTTCCTCACCAATACGATTGGCGTGTCCTTGAATGACGAGCTTTCCTGCGAGTTGATTTTCAAGAATGAGTTTAGCGATTTGAGCAATGGCAAGCTTATCTGCTTGATCCAAAAAATCACTGTCATGATCAAAACGAACTTCTAGGTTGAGATCTCGAATCGTTTCATAAGTTTTTTCTTGTTGCTGAGTCAATGGAGACTGGGAGTGGGGAACTAGTTTCATCCCACCACTTATTGGTGGTTGCCACTTAAGTCCAACAATAAAACGCCAGTCATTGCCAGTGGTACCATCAAATCCTCCAAAACCTAAGCCAGTGGTAACGGATAAAGAATCATTCCTAAAATACTGAACACCAGCTACGACTTCACTAGGACTTTGTTCTCGAGTTTTAGAGAGCATCGTGTAGGCTTCAGCACTCCAATGCCAACGGTCATTGATGGGAACGTGAACACCAAGTGCAGCTAGAAATCTATTTCTAAAATCGATTTCTTGATAACTTGCATTTTGGTTTCTAAGCACACCCATATTGGCATTTAATCGAAAGCGTTTAAAATCACGTTCGATGGCCATTTTTAAACCAACTCCAAACCCTCCATCTCCTAAAAATAATTCTTGATCACCTGTAGGAAGTGTGAAATTTGGAATAAGAGCGATAGAGGTAGGATCATTGTTGGCAGTGACTCTATATTTCGCGATGACACTAGTATCACCGACACCTTGTTGCTTTGTAGCACTATCTGTAAAGGTAACTTGAGAAAAGGGGGCGGCTACTCCAATTAAAAATCTAGAAGATGTTTGCCAGCCTGCTCCAACTTGTACGGTTGTCATTCCTTTTATTAATGTTCTAGTTCTCTCAGTCCTGTCAGAGTTAGTGGCAACTAGAGGGTCATTCAAGTGATGATAATTGGCAGAAAGAATTAGCTTTTGATTTATCAGAGAGTTTTTTGAAAGCGTATCTTCAGTAACAAGGTAATGAGGGCTATGAGAGTGATTCATTAATTGTAAGTTAAGCGCATTGGCTATCGGAGAGATCATAAACAATCCGACCAGGATAAATTTATTCATAGATAATCACCAATTTTGGAGATTGAACAAAAGTGTCATCTGTAAGAGTGAACCAAAAGCTTTCTTCATCCCGCAGTAAGCTCAATAGGTCCGCATCGTTAAGGTCAAAGAGCTGTCTTAATGAAAAGTCTTTAAGCCCTGTTAGCCTTGTATGAGCATTCAGAGAAGTAGATTTTTTTATTTCTCTTTGAAAAAAATCATTCCTAACCACATCTTCATATCCAGCTGCCCAGTATGTTGAATTCCACCACTTTTTCTTTACGTATTTTTCTAAACCCAAGATAGGAATCTTTTTAATACCGTTTCCAGAACAGGTACCAATATTATTAAGACACAAAAGCTCTGTATCAAAAGATTTACCATAAACGACATAATTAGCTTGAATTCTTATATCGTGGATCTTCGAGATTTTACCTAGTGCTGGTATATCAAAGGCAAAAAGAACCTGGCGATTTCTAACACAATTATCTTTTCCAAAGAGACGACACATTAAACTCGTTTGGCTGACACCATATGGAATTGTTTTAACTTTCTTTGTTCTATATGGAAGCTCAATAGTTATATTTTTGTCAGTCGATGAGTCATAGTCTCTGGCCCCTAGCTCTACAAATTTTGCTGTTGGTGGAGGGGTTGGAAGCGGAGTGGGGGTTGGCAAGGGTGTTGGATCTGGTTCAAGTGTATCGTTACCGCCAACTTCACTCGCAAGCTGATCAACGAGATGTGGATTCTTTCCACAGCTCGTTATAAAAAGCAGGCTTGAGCAAAAACATACTAAAAAGAAGTATGAGTTTTTCATAATCGACATCCTTGTCATCAATAAAAATAGCTTAAGATAAGGCTATCATGCTTAAAGAGTTAAAACAGAATTTAGGTAGATCTTGCTTAACGTTTGAGCATGAATAAGAAGGTTGTCATAGAGTTGACACTAGCTTCTAGCAGGAGGTCACCGCCATGTGCGATAGCGATTTGTTTTGCTATAGGTAGTCCTAATCCTAGACCAGAGATACATCCACGGTCATAATTGGGACTTCGATAATAACGATCAAATATTAGTGGCTTGTCCTCATTACTGATTTCGTTACCTCTGTTAGTTACTCGGATATAGATAAAATCCTGATGAGATTGCTCGACATTGATGGATAACTCTGATTTCTCGAAGCCGTATTTTAAAGCATTCGTTATTAAATTATGCATGATTTGGCGAAGTCTATTTTTATCAGCATAAACTGTTTCATGAGCATCAAAATCAAAATTGATTTTAACTTTTCTCTCAATTGCGAGATTGTTGCACTCAGATATTGTATCTTGAAGAAGTTTTATAAGTTCAAAATGGGTAGGAATAATTTGTAGCCGGCCAGAGTCAATTGAAGATTGTTCGACCATATCTGTGATAAGCGTTAATAACTGGTCACAAGCCCCTTTGGCATAATGTGTATATTCAATTATATTTTCGTCATTTTTTTCTTTAGCATCATCTGAGATGAGTTCAATATAACCACCCAGAATATTGAGTGGCGTGCGCATTTCATGATTAATATTATTTAAAAAACGAACCTTGGCATTAGAGTCTTCACTAGCTTTTAGATTCAAAACTCTTAACTTAAACAGTGTCACTACTTGTTTGGCCAATAATCGAAGAGATTCTTTTTGAGATTCAGTAATTTTTCTTGGTTGAGTATCAATAATACAAAGAGTTCCAAGTGCATTTCCTTGAGCTGTAATGAGAGGAATGCCAGCATAAAACCTGATATTCGGATCAGAGGTTACCAAAGGATTTGATTTAAAACGTACATCAATGGAAGCGTCTTCAACGATGAAAATATCATTTTGTAAAATAGCATGGGAGCAAAAAGCAATATCTCTAGGAGTTTGTCTGGCATCAATACCGTAATGACTTTTAAACCATTGACGTTCTTCATCCAGTAAACTGACTAAAGAAATGGGGCATTCACCTATCGATGCAGCAAGTTGAGTTAAGGCGTCATATTCGAGTTCTTCTTTTGTATCGAGAATATTAAGTTCAGATAATTCTTTTAATCTTAAAATTTCATTATCTGGAACTAATGCCTGATTCATCAATCTCCTAGGCTAGTTAGCTTCCTATTTCTTTATCGTTAATTCTAAATCAAATAGACAGTGTTTAGACGACAATCAATTGACCATCTAGGACAATATATGACATTAATTCGAAGATAAGTATGACCTAACTTAGGTTTTGAGCTGTCCACAGGCTGCCATGACGTCATCACCTTTAGTTTCTCTGATTGTTGTACGCATTCCATATTCAACGAGTTTGGTCTTAAACTCGGCAATTCGATGGGAACTAGGTCTAATCCAAGGAGAGCCAGGGTATGGATTAAATGGAATTAGGTTAATCATATGAGGCCTATCTTTTAGAAGTTTGACAAGCTCAATCACATCCTCAGTTGAGTCGTTAAAACCTTCGGCAAGCATAACCTCATAGAGAACGACTTGCTTTCGACCAAGTCGTAATTTATCAATTTCATCCATCAAAACTTTTATTGGCCAATTTTTTGTAATTGGAATTAATTCTTTTCTTTTATCTTCAATCGCACAATGTAGCGAGATGGCCAAATTCACTCCACCTAATTCTGAAAAACGCTTTAATCCTGGTAAATAACCTGCGGTTGAAACAGTAATCATTCTTGGAGATAAATCTAATCCTCGCTTATCTGTCATAAGTTGTATTGCAGACTTCAAGCTCTCAAAGTTATGAAGTGGCTCTCCTTGACCCATAAAAACTATATTAGGAGCTTTGATTCCATTTCTTCTTTTTGTGTACGCCCAATCCCAGACCGCCAAATACTGACCGATGATCTCGGATGTATTTAAACTACGCGATAACCCCTGAGTGCCAGTATGACAAAAACGACATCCCATTGCACAGCCGACCTGACTTGATAAGCAAAGTGTATCTTTACGGTAGAAAGGTAGAAGAACAGATTCGACCGATCTTCCATCTTCTAAACCAAAGAGAAACTTAATGGTATCGTCTTGTGCTTCATATTTATTTAAAATCTTTGGCCGTTTCCAGTTTAAAGACTCAAGATAGCTGACTAGCTTGGGAGAAACGCGACCATCTTCCCAGCCTTTGAAATTAGGACGTCTATAGGCTTTCTTAAATACCAAAGAAGCTAAACTTTTTGAAAATCCATTCTCAATAAGTTTTTCTTCTAGCTGACTAAACTGTAACCCAAGACCTTGATGATTCATTCTACTTCGTAAAGTATGGGCTAAATTTTTCCCATAAAAAAGGAACAACTTCTATCGCGATTAGTATAATAATGATTAATTCCATTAGCTGATTTCTTTTCTCATTTGTTTCAGCTTGGAAGAGGCTAGAGACATCCGCTAAATTTTTAAGTTTTTGATCAACTGATGATTGCCAGTCTTTAACTCTAAAACGATCACTTGCCGCTCTAAAGATTTTTGCATAGTAAAAATCACCAATGACTTTTAACGTATTTTCAATTTTCTCTATAACTTCACTAATTTCAATATAAATGAGTGCCGCATCGTGAGCATGTTGAGAGTAGTTATTTGAAAAAATTGAAGGCTTACTCACCTGGATGGACTTGTAGAGTAGTCCTAGTTTTTTATCAAGCATTTCGTCGTAGTAGCGCATCTCTAGAACCTGACATAATGCAAACTCAGCAACGTCAGCAATATCTTGAGCATCAGCCGGAGAGGCACAAATATAAGCTGCATTCCAGTCAATAACGACATAATCATCTTTAGAGTATTGGTAAAGATTCCCTCTGATTGTGTCTTTCATTTGATCCGAGAGTTTTACATCTGTTTCAGTAAGTAGAAGTTGAAAAAAATCATCTGACTTAAGTACGTCTTCAGGTTTTAAGGCATCCTGAGGATCACGCATATAGATAATATAATCTTCAAACTGATTCCAAACGCCAGGATGCTTAATAGCAGGACAGAGATCCAGCATCACTCTTTTAGCCTTCTCCATTGCTATTAAAGAAATCTCATCTTCATTTTCTAGATAGTTTGCTAATGACTTAATTTGTCCGATGGGTGTTTCTTCATCGATGTTAATTTTAAAAGTTAAAGAAAAGGCACCGAAGATCCATAGCTTGCCTAAAGTTTGTATCTTTAGAACTTTGCCTTGATGCTCATGCTCCCAGTCACCTAATGAAATTGATAGGGGGGCTTCTTCGATAATAATATTTCTTGAACTTCTTCTAAGCTTAAATTGCTCAGTTAGACCTGAGCCAGATAAGAGGGCAGCAGCTCTTACGAGATCGATTTCACCACCGATATCAAAGATGCGCTGTAGCAGAATATGACCTTTAAAAGTATCCATTCCTAATATTAACCAGTTTTCAGGGGTTTGCCATTAAAAGTTCAGCTTTTATGATAAATACCGATAAAATACTGATGAATAAGATCTTATTTCTATTTACGGTTTTGATCGCAATTGGGAGCTTCCAAAGTGGACGTGTCTCTGCTCAAGATAATTCCAATATTTATATTTTAGACCGCTCCATTGATGTTCTTACCCGAGCTGGAAACTTCAGATCTGATAAAGTAGTCCCTGCCTCAACAGGCGGAAGACTAACAGTTTTAAGAAGAGTTCCCTCAGAGGATCCTAGCTGGTGGCCTCAGGGTGTTGCTATTCAGATCGTGTCAGTTAATGGTCGCGAAGAAAGACCAGTAAAAACCGTTTACGTTGCAAAAAGATGGTTTGACCGCGGAGCTAGCCAAGGCGATATTGCGCAACTGACAAATCCACAAGAAATACAAGAACAAGTACTGACGGCCTTGACCCCAGTCGTTCCGGAATGTGAAGTAGAGGTCAATGAAACAATTGTTATCCCCAATCTGCTTCTAGAACCTGAAAGACCAAGTAATAGAAATACTTATTCAACATTGGCATCACTTGTTCAACGTCACAGAACTCAAAGAAGATGTGCTAACGCCCTTAGGGATTGGTATCGAAATAATTCAATGTGGAAAGACTTAAGTCGCATGGACAGAGCTCGCCTAATCGTAAACAAAGCTAATACTATCTCAAACCAAATTCGTCTTAATGCTCTCGTTGATACTTGTGCTCGTGCCAGTGGAAAGTCAAATGATGAAGTTTCTCGTTTTTTTAATACAACCCTTAGTGATTACGAAATCAGTAAAATTGATTACACAAATTATCAAGTTAATTGCCAAAGGTTTGCTGAACAAAATGGAGTTGCTTCATTAGATACTTCACTTTTTAGAGAAAGGGTACGTGACCCTAGTAGTATCCACCCTCAACTTGACCCAAGCCTGGCAATTTGTATTATTAAAAGGGAAACCGCTTCAACTAATTTTGATCCACATAGTATGAATTATTCTTTTTGTGAATTTAATGGGCGAAATGGACGGCCAAGATCTACAGCTCATGGATTAGGACAATTTACACAGACAACATTTCTAAGTCTTAGAGACTCAGGTCAATTGCCATTATCTTCAGTCGAAAGCTCTAATTCGAGAATTAGGAATAGAACAATTTTCAGGGAAATGAGCACCGACCCTGATATGCAAATCGAATCAATCTTTCTCTACATAAACTATCTTCTTAAGGCTAACGCTGGAGCGAGAATCAGGCATATGCATGATCAAGTTTACAGCGATGAAATGGAAGATTGGGAAAAAGCCGTTATCGCTTATGATCAAGACCGTGCTTCGGACTATATAAGAGGAGTTCATGCCTGTCGTCGCTGTTATCAGGAAGCAGCTGGTGACGGTGAAGCTCAAACAAGATGTTTGTCAGAATAAATTTATGAAATATTTAATATTAGTAACATTTTTTTGGGCCAATACAGTTTTTGCTGAAGACTTTCGAGTTGGTAAAGTTGATGAGAACTTCTCTATTGGGGTTAAAAGTAACGACCACTTAAAAACTATTTTTGTTAAAAAAGAGAATAAAGAAATTTTTAAGTATGAATCAGACTTGGTTACTCAAAAACCACTTAAGTTTGGCTTAGTAAAATTCAATAAAAAAAAGCAACCCCATTTGATAACAGTTTGGACTAGTGGTGCTCATGGTCAAGAGTTGATTATATTTGACCTTGAGAAATATAATGAAAAGGACAAGGAAGCTGCCATCGTCTATCTATATGGTTCGGCTTGGACGATAGATATGGATATCAATCAAGAACGTATAGTGATTAAAGGTAATAAAGAAATTGATCCAAAAACGAAGCTTCCAGTTAAAGAAGAGTTGACCTTCAGACCCTAGCATCGCAAGCTAGGAAGATGAGTGTTTTTGAGCATCTACCCGAAAACTGGTCAATCCATTTAGCTGATTTTCTTGCTTCATCCAAAAGAGTTGAGCTTGATGAATTCTTGGATAAAGAATACAGCTATAAATGTATTTATCCTCTAAAAGAAAACATCTTCCAAGCCTTAGAGTACTGCTCATTAGAACAAACTAAAGTAGTTATTTTAGGACAAGATCCCTATCATGGTGAAGGCCAAGCTCACGGTCTTAGTTTTTCAGTGCCGAAAGGAATTAAAATACCACCTTCACTTAGAAATATATTTAAAGAACTTCATTCAGATCTTGGTATTGAGATTCCTAATCACGGCGATTTAAGCTCTTGGAGCAAGCAGGGTGTTCTTTTGCTTAATAATGTTTTAACCGTTGAAAAAGCGAAGGCTGGCACTCATCAAAAAAAAGGCTGGGAAATATTTACGGCGGAGTTGATTAAGCTTCTAAGCCATCAAAAAAATATTGCTTTTTTATTATGGGGTTCACCTGCTCAAAAAAAAGCCCAGCAGGTCAGTGAAAGCCAGCACTTAATACTAAAGTCCGTTCATCCTTCACCATTATCAAGTTATCGCGGTTTCTTTGGTTGTCGACACTTTTCAAAAGTTAATGAATATTTAGATCGATATGAAATTAGTCCAATTAATTGGGACTCGATTAATCATTCGTAAGCACAAGCCAGCTAAAACTTGATTGATCTTCAAGTAATGAAGGCATCTGATTGCCGAACATATTACTCAAAACCTTCCAGCCAACACTCGTGAGAATTGTAAGAATCTTTAGTATAATATTCATGATTCCTCCTAGACTGATTATCTACTTAAAAGGCAAAAATAGTCGTTAAGCTTTGATTAAGATTGTGTTGGAATATGACCAGTTATCGTTTAAGTTTTGTCTAAGTCTATTTTTGGGACAGTGCTGGCTGTGACTAAGTTGCTTGTCTATTATGATACTTTGAAAAAAGGTCTATATGTTATTTTTACCCCTTATATGGATATTCTTCTCAGGCTTTTTCTTAATGGCCTATTTCAAAAAAGATATCAGCTTTATTGATGTCGGATGGGGACCTGCATTTGCATGGCTTTATTTAAGTTTAGTGGCTAATTATTTTGACCACCTTGGCTTTGTGCATTACATGGTCGGAATCATTGTCTTTGCCTGGAGCTCAAGGCTTGCCATCTATCTTCATGGACGCAATAAGAAAAAAGGCGAGGATCCGCGTTATATTGAACTGGCTAAGGACTGGAAGGGGAATTACTGGGTTAATGCTTATCTAAGAGTCTTCATGGTCCAAATGCTTCTATGCCTTCTAGTGGCGGCACCTATTATTGTGATCATGATCTCGCCCGTCACAGAAATCAATGTTTTTGCTATTCTCGGAGCCTTCGTCGCTTTTGCAGGGCTTAGCATTGAAACATTAGCCGACTCTCAAATGGCAGAATTTCAACAGATAAGCCCAAGACCAAGTAAGTTTTGTCGCATTGGTCTATGGAAGTACTCTAGACACCCAAATTACTTCGGAGAGATTGTCTTTTGGTGTGGCGTAGGAATTATTGGCCTTAGTGCCAACTACGGATATTTGGGTCTGATTGGTCCAACATTTTTGACATTCCTTTTACTGAAAGTATCGGGCGTTCCTATGCTAGAAAATAAATATAAAGATCATCCAGAATGGCCGGCCTATGAGTCTGAGACTCGTGTACTGCTGCCCCTTCCAAGATAAATAAGGAAATTTTATATGATAGATAATCTTCTCGCAAAAGGAATATTGCCAGATGCAGTTATTCGAACAGGTATCAAAAAATTTATTGGGCAGCGATTAAAAGATGAAATTGCACCTACTGTTGAACTTGCTGAAAAAAAACGATTAGCACTTGTTGATGAGTTAAAAAATAGTCCGATAGCGATTGAAACAGATAAAGCGAATGATCAGCATTACCAAGTACCAACAGATTTCTTTTTACTAAGTCTTGGTAAGAATCTTAAATATTCATGTTGTCATTGGGACAAAGCCAAAAATCTCGATGAAGCCGAAGATGAGATGTTGGCGTTAACTGTTGAACGTGCTCAGATTAAAGATGGCCAAGATGTCCTAGAACTTGGTTGTGGCTGGGGTAGTATTTCTTTTGCTTTGGCCAAAGCTAACCCAAGTGGAACTGTTACAGTTGTTTCAAACTCTAAAACACAAAAAGAATTTATCGACTCTAAAGCGGCCCGTCTTGGCGTCAAAAATATTGAAGTCATTACCTGTGATGTTAATGCTCTTAAGCTCGATAAAAAGTTTGATCGCGTGGTCTCTGTCGAAATGTTTGAACACGTTAGGAACTACTCAAAGCTTCTAGAAAATATTTCAACATGGCTTAAAGATGATGGAAAACTTTTTGTCCACATTTTTACCCATAGAACTACAGCCTACAAGTTTGAAGTTAAAGATTCAACAGACTGGATGAGTAAGTACTTCTTTAGCGGTGGAATCATGCCTAGTGAGCATCTGTTTTATTACTTTCAGGATCATTTACGAGTGCAAAGGCATTGGGTCGAAAATGGCGTTCACTATGCTAAAACCGCGCGCGGTTGGTTAGATAAAATGGACGAGAATAAGGATGAAATTCTGAAAGTCTTTGAAGGACATTATGGAGCAGACCAAGCCGTTAAATGGTTTCATTATTGGAGAGTGTTCTATATGGCCTGTGAGGAACTATGGGCCTATAGAGGTGGTAATGAGTGGACAGTGACTCATTATCTATGGAGTAAGTAGATGAAACAAAAGATGGCGATTATAGGTACTGGTGTTGCTGGAATGGGGATCGCTCATTTCATGCAAGAAAAATATGATCTCACTATCTATGAAAAAAATGAATATATTGGGGGGCATACTAATACGATATTTCTGTCACCAGATGAAACTGGCGAAAAGCAAGAAGTTAAGTTGGATACAGGGTTTATGGTCTTCAATGAAGTTACTTATCCAAACCTTTTGAAATTATTTTCTGCGATTGATCAAGAATATGTAGATACGGATATGGGTTTTGCAGTATCAATACCTCAGCTAAATTTAGAATATAACGGATCTTCTCTAAACGGTTTGTTTGCGCAAAGAAAGAACTTACTTAACCCTAAATTTATTAGGATGCTTCTCCAGATAAAAAGGTTTTTTGATACTGCACTCGAAGTTCTATCCGATGAAAAGTTTGATAGAATGTCTGTATCAGAATATTTAAAACTTAAGAAGTTTCATCCAGATATGATGAAACAGTTCTTAACGCCAATGGCTTCTGCTGTTTGGTCAACGCCACCTGATCTTATGGGTGAGTTCCCAGTTAAGTCTCTTGTGCGCTTTATGCAAAACCACGGATTGATGGGAGTAAACTCACAGTACCAATGGAAGACACCCAAGAATAGATCTTGGTCCTATCGAGATAAGTTAATTGCACCGTTTATAGATAAAATCAGAGTTAATGATCCAGTTGAATCTGTAGGTCAATTTGGAGATAAAGTTAAAATACAAAGTAAG
>CAYGQW010000079.1:0-12020 GCA_964352175.1 uncultured Halobacteriovorax sp. | reverse complement strand
GTTTTTCTGTAAAAATTAAAATTTCTTCTTTTGATCACATCTTCGAAACCTATTGTACTTCAATAGATTTATTTGGAGTTATGAATAAAGTTAATGATGAAATGACACTTCAGTTTAATGAGTGGAAGAAAAACCGCTTTAATCACGAAATATCAGGATAAAGTTCAGCATAGGTCTTACTTTCTGTAATACTGATTCTTCGCCATATATGGAGTCTTTTGACTTGTTTTGTGTGAAGAAGTCCCATTGAGCCTAATATTTCAGATACAGCATGAACTGTTTCTGAATGAAAATTAGCAACTCGAATATACTTCTTCTCAACAACGAGACCTCTAACGAGAGATTTATCTTGAGTGGCCACTCCAGTGGGGCATGTATTCTTATTGCATTCGAGCGCCTGAATACAGCCTAGGGCAAGCATCATTCCCCTTGCGCTATAGCAGGCATCGGCCCCAAGTGAGACCGCTCTGATAATATCAAATCCCGTTAAAACTTTACCGGCAGCAATTACGACAATCTTATCTTTGATCTTATATTTTTTAAGACAATCGGTAGCTCTTACTAGGCCGTCCCTGAGAGCTGTACCAATGGAATTAGAAAATTCTACCGGAGCCGCGCCAGTTCCACCTTCGCCACCATCAATGGTAATAAAATCGGGGTAAATTTTAGTTTCTTCGATTTCTTTGCATAGAAAATCAAACTCTTCAGGGATGCCAAAGCAAAGTTTGATACCAACAGGTTTGCCGCCAGAAAGTTTCTTTAGTTTAACAATAAAATTGAGCATCTCTCTAGGGTTATCAAATGCAGAATGCCTTGGAGGTGAATCAACTTCAGTCCCAGCTTGAACTCCACGAGCGTGTGCAATTTCAGGAGTATTTTTTTTGGCAGGTAAGATTCCACCATGTCCGGGCTTTGCACCTTGAGATAGTTTTAGCTCAATCATCTTGACCGATTCAAGTTGTGATCTTTGTTCGAATTGAACAGGATCAAAGCCACCACCGCTAGCGCGACAGCCAAAGTATCCAGTTCCTATTTGCCAAATAAGATCTCCACCATGTTTTAAATGATAGCTACTGATAGAACCTTCGCCAGTATTGTGGGCGAAGCCACCAACTTTAGCTCCCCAGTTCAATGACTCCACAGCTCTTGATGAAAGAGCTCCGAAGCTCATGGCTGAAATGTTAAAGATGGAAAGAGAGTACGGTTTATCGCAATTACCCTCACCAACCATCACTCGCAAGTTCTTAGGTTCGATCTCGTTTGAATTATAAGGACGCATAGAATGGTTTACCCATTCATATCCAGGGGCATACACATCAAGTTGAGTACCAAAGGGTGTTGTTGAAAGATCTTTTTTTGCTCTTTGATAAACAACAGATCTTGTTATTCTATTAATTGGTGTACCGTCAGTATCACTCTCAACAAAATACTGATAAATTTTTGGTCTCAAGACCTCCATAACGTAACGTAAACGTCCCAAAACAGGGAAGTTTCGCATAATAGTATGATCTTTTTGCAGCATTTCGTAGATGCCCATGATAAACAGAGGCAACGTTACGAGAAGGGATAAAGCTTCCCAGGGCCAAAAGTAGGCCCAAGCCCCTTGAATTGCTAAGACAATTACAGATACGACAATAAATTTTGTTCTCATGTATATCTTATCGGCAAGTTAGCAAGCATATTTTACATGTTTGGTGGAAGTTAGAAATCTCGACAGGTATAACGACCAAAATCAAACGACTGTATTATGCCGTTGTTTAAAAAAAATGAAGGGTTCCAATGAAATTTCAAGACTTAGGTCTAGAGGCTGACCTATTAAGTGCTTTAACTGAACGAGGCTATATTGAGCCTACGGATATTCAGGCTCAAGCAATTCCTCTGTTAATCAGTAAAGATACCGACTTTGTTGGTCAGGCACAAACAGGTACTGGTAAAACAGCTGCCTTTGCTCTTCCTATGCTCCATAAAATTAAAGCCGACTCGCGCGGTATCCAAGCACTGGTCTTGGCTCCAACAAGAGAGCTCGCCAACCAAATTGAAAGCGAGATTGCTAAATTCGCAGTTAATAAACGTGTTAACACTTTCTGCGTTTACGGTGGAACTCCAATTGGTAAACAAATTGGTGACTTCAAAAGAACAAGACCACAAATTCTTATTGGAACTCCTGGTCGTGTGCTTGATCTTATCCGTCGTGGCGTTTTAGATTTTTCTGAATGTAAGCTTGCAGCTTTAGATGAAGCTGATGAAATGCTTGATATGGGCTTTCTTGATGATGTTCGCTCTATCTTAGACTGCATGAAGTCTGATTATAAAACGTGGATGTTCTCAGCAACTATGCCAAGAGAGATCAGAAGACTTGTAGATGATTACTTAACAAACCCAGAAGAAATTGCGATTCAAAAGAAAACATTATCGAATGAAGATATTGAACAGCAGTATTTTCTAGTTCGTCCAGGTGATATGCCGGAAGCAGTTGCACGTCTTTTAGAAACAATGACATCTTATTATGCGATTATTTTCTGTCGTACCAAGCTTGATACTAAAAACTTATCAGACGCGCTAAATTCAAGAGGCTTCACGGCTGATTGTCTTAACGGTGATATGTCTCAAGATCAGCGTGATAGTACGATGGCGCGCTTTAAGAGAAAAGATGTTGATCTGCTAGTATGTACAGATGTTGCAGCTAGAGGGATTGACGTTGATGATCTTACTCACGTTATTAACTTCGGCCTTCCCCTTGATAATGAGTCATATGTTCACCGTATTGGTAGAACCGGTCGTGCCGGACAAAAAGGGATTGCTATATCTCTAGTTGCTCCACAAGATGAAAGAAAATTAAGATTTATCGAAAAAATGACAAAGGCTCGCGTTGAAAAGAAAAATCTTCCAACAGCTCAAGAAACTCGTGATGCTCTAATTTCAAGATTAAGTGCAAGAGTAATTGATTGTGCTCGTGAAGCAGATCTTCGCGATCCAGGTCTTGGTGCGTTTTCTCAATCACTTGAAGAATTGCAGCGTGATGATTTAGTCCGCGCTCTATATATGCTTAATGCTGCCGAAAAACTTGAGCACCTTAAGCGTCGTGAACGTCTTGATGCTCCAGAGCGTGGTGGCGCTAGAGGTTCACGTGTTGATACATCTCCAAATAGTCGAGGAGCACGTGGTGCTCGTCCTGAAAGAGGTGGAAGTCGTGCTGATAATTTGCAGCAAGACGGAAGAAATACACGTCCAGGATTTAGCCGCTTAGTTGTTAACGTTGGTAGAAATACTAGTCAAATGCCATTTAGACAGTTCTTGAGTGGATTTGCTCGCGAACTTGATGTGCAAGAGCGCTTTATTCAAAATATGGATATGGGTCAAGATGCAACAACTTTTGATGTACCAGATCGTTTTGTTGACCGTTTGGTCGCAACTAAAGGAATTGTTTTTGGCGATCAAACGTTAAGACTTGATAAGACTGCTCCAATTGGTAATGAAAGTGGAAGAGCACCTTCTCCTTCTGCAGCACCAAGAAGATCATCACGTCCACGTGCTAGAAAGTTCGCTGATAATCGCGCCAACGCTTAAAAATCTTTAAATTAAGCTTAATCATGTTTATGATTAAGCTTATGAAGATTAAACATGTCGTTTTTAGTGGTGGTGGATCAGGTGGTCATGTTGTACCTGCCATCACCCTTATAAAAAAACTCCAGTCCCAAGGCTTTGCCATTTCCTATATTGGTTCAAAACAAGGCATCGAAAAAAAACTCATCCAAGAACAATTGATTCCATACTACCAAATTGCTACTGGTAAATTACGTCGTTACTTTTCACTGCAAAACTTCATAGACCCATTTAAAATTGTGTATGGTATACTTCAAGCTTTATGCCTATTATTTCCTTTAAATAGAAAGCAAACATTAGTTTTTTCTACTGGTGGATTCGTTTCTGTTCCGGTGGTTGTTGCAGCAAGAGTTTTGGGATTTAAAGTTTTTATCCACGAACAAACATCGAGAGTTGGGCTAGCAAATAAGATTGCGGGAAAATTCGCATCGAAAGTCTTCGTCAGTTTTGAGGCTTCTAAAAAGTTCTTTAAGGCAGATAAAGTTTATCTATCTGGTTATCCTGTTAGAGATGAGTGTTTTGATTCTACGATTCGATCTGAAATGGTTGCTAGAATTAAACTTAAAGACATTAAAAAGCCAATCTTGTTTGTGACTGGTGGCGGAAATGGTTCCCTTCTACTAAACGAAGCTGTTTTAAAAGAGATTGATGAATTGAAGAAAAAATATTTTGTTTTTCATCAAGTGGGCGCCCAGTTTGTTAAAGAGTTTTCAAGTTATAATGATGAAAACTATCAATCCTTTGGCTTTTTAACTGACGGAATGATTGATATTTATAAATCTGCTGAGTTGATAATCTCTCGTGCAGGAGCTGGAACTGTTTGTGAGCTTATTGCTCTTGGCAAGGCCTCAGTATTTGTACCTCTTAAAATCGCTCAATTTAATGAACAATGGCACAATGCCTGTGAAGCTAGGGACAAATTAGGATCACTTTTATTTACAGAAGATGAATTTAAAAAGATTAAAATATCTGAACTTGCTATTCAAAAGGCAAACGTCAAAAGTCTAAATTCTAATGCAAGTAAAACCATTGTCGAGGCGATTAGAAATGTCTGAGTTTCAAAAGTGGCGCGATTATTTACGCGGATTTGCCTGTGAAAGAGATTGGGAACAGTTTCATAATCCTAAGAACTTATCGATGGCCTTATCAGTCGAAGCTGGGGAGTTAGTCGAATTGTTTCAATGGTTAAGCCTTGAGCAAGCTGCTAATCCAAATGAAGAGCTTAAAGTTCGTGCTGGGGAGGAGCTCTCTGACGTTATCCTATATTCTATTAGAATGGCAGATAAGCTAGGTATTGATTTAGCTTCGGCAATCGCAAGAAAAACGAAAATGAATGAAGAGAAGTATCCCATAGAGAAAGCCAAAGGCTTGGCAAAGAAGTATACGGAGCTTTAGAATGATTTTCGGTCAGAAGATTAAGTTAGTTCAATTAAGCTTAGAGCATTTTGATCCTTACCTTGAATACGTCAATGATCCCATCGTCAGTCAAACGACAGAACCATTTGAAGAGTTTGAAGAATATAATCCTGACGAACTTCGAAATTGGCTTTCTTTATTGAGTGAAATGAAAAACAGGGCAGATTTTGCCATACTTAGAATTCATGACGATCTATTTGTTGGTGAAGTTGTTTTAAATGAGATTCAAGATGGTAAATCTAATATTCGAATTGGCTTAGGCTCAAGGTTCTTTGATCAAGGCTACGGTACTGAGGCAATGAGATTAGCTGTTCAATACGCATTCTCAAACTTAGATATTAACGAAATTACATTGAGCGTATTTAAGAATAACCCGCGTGGAATCAAAGTCTATAAGAAAATTGGTTTTGAAATTACAGGTGAGGGTGAAGAGCAAGGTTATCCAGAAATTTATATGAGTATAAAAAAGCCCCTCGTTTGAGGGGCTCTTTAATAAGTCACATTCATTGATGCCAGATCGAAACTGTCGTTTCGCCTGTCACCAAGGATGACAAAGCGTCATGAGCTATGTTCATGAGCGCAAGTCATTTTCTTCTAACAGATCTTAAATTCGACTGAAGCACTTTCTTACGAACTCTGATGTTAAGTGGAGTTACTTCAACCCACTCATCGTTATCAATCCAATCAAGTGCCCATTCTAGTGTTCTGTTTGGAATTGTTGGGAAGACCATGTTTTCGTCTTTACCAGCTGTACGAACGTTAGTTAGCTGTTTTTCACGACAACAGTTAACAACAAGATCGTTTGAACGTGTATGTTCACCAATAACCATACCTTCATAAACTTGTTCACCAGGAGAAATGAACTGTTTACCAGAACCTAGAAGGTTAAATAGGGCATAAGCTGTTGCTTTACCTGATTGATCCGAGATGATGGCACCGTTGTTACGTGCAAGCATATCGCCAGCGTATGGTTGGTAACCTAAGAACTCAGAACTCATTAGACCTTCTCCGCGTGTATCAGTTAAGAAAACACCACGGTAACCAATAAGACCACGTGAAGGAACAACGAAAACCATACGAGTACGAGTGTCCCCAAGTGGAGTCATCGCTTCCATACGGCCCTTTCTGATTGCTAGTTTTTCAGTAATAGCACCTGTTGCATCGTTTGGAATATCTAGAACAACTTTTTCATATGGCTCAAGTTTTTCACCACTTTCATCTTCTTTAAAAAGAACTTCTGGTCTAGAAACCATAAGCTCAAAGCCTTTACGACGAAGTTCTTCGAAAACGATGGCAAGTTGAAGTTCACCGCGTCCCTTAAGTCTATAAACTTTAGGATCATCTGTTCCTTCATACTTAAGTGCAACGTTTGTACGACAGGCATCAACAAGAAATTCTTCTAGTTTACGACTTGTAAGATAGTCGCCATCTTTTCCTGAAAGTGGAGAAGTGCTAACTGACACGTTTACCGCAACTGTTGGTGGCTCAACTGTAAGTCTTTCAAGAGCATCAAGCGCTCCAGGACTTACGATAGTGTCGCCAATTTTTGGTTCTTCAAGACCTGCAACGATAACAATTTCACCGGCAGAAGCTTCATCGACATCAGCAAATCCAAGTTTATCAAACATTTGAATAGCAGAAACTTTGAAATTCTTTTTCTTGTTATCTTCACCCATCTGAGTGAATTGTTGATTTTTCTTAATCGTACCTCTTTGGATACGGCCGATAAGAAGGGAGCCAAGGTATGCTGAATATGAAAGGTTTGTAACAAGTAATTGAAGGTTTGGTCCTTCTGAAATTTGTGGTTCTGGGTAAAAATCCGAAATCATGAAATCAAGAAGATCAACAAGGTTTTCTTTTTGAACACCTTGCTCGTTGCTTGCCCAACCATTTCTTCCTGAAGCATAGAAGAAAGGTATATCAATATCGAAATCTGGAAGTTCTAAAATATCAGCAAGTTCTAAAAATAAATCTTCGATTTCGCTTTTAACTTCATCAATACGTTCATCTTGGCGATCAACTTTATTAATAACAACAGCGATCTTGATTCCTTTTTGCATCGCTTTAGTTAAAACGAAACGAGTTTGTGGCAGTGGGCCTTCGGCAGCATCTACGAGAAGTAGAACACCATCAACCATCATCAGAGATCTTTCGACTTCTCCACCAAAGTCGGCGTGACCTGGAGTATCGAGAAGATTAATTTTTACATCTTTCCATCTAAAGGCACAGTTTTTAGCAGTAATCGTAATACCGCGTTCTCTTTCAATGTCACCTGAGTCCATGACTCGTTCTGCAACTTGTTCGCGCTCACCGAATGTACCGGACTGCTTTAAGAGTTCATCAACCATTGTCGTTTTACCATGGTCAACGTGGGCTACGACGGCGATGTTTTTTAGTTTTTGATAATTTTGGCTCATGGGAATTTCCTAGGCTAGTCCTGGAGGGATCAATGGTGTAAAAAGTTTTTCGGATCATACTTTTTTTATAGCGCTTTTACCATGGGGATTTAGTGATTCAGGTTCAATCAATTGCGAAAGAATACGGCGATAGAACTCTTTTTAAGGATGCTACCTTCTCTATTAATCCTAGAGAGCGTATTTGTTTAGTTGGAAGAAATGGATCTGGTAAATCAACGCTTTTTAAGCTTATCTTGCAGGAAGAGCAGCCAGATGCTGGATCTATCTCAATTCCGAAGGGTTACACCATCGGAAGCCTTAAGCAGCACCTAAAATTCACAGAAAATACCGTGATGAAGGAATGTATCCAGGTTCTTCCTCAGGATCAGCAGTTTGATAATTATCGAGTTGAGAAAATTCTCTTCGGACTTGGATTCACTATTGATGACATGGAGCGAAATCCAAATGAATTCTCTGGTGGGTACCAGATTCGTATTAATCTTGGAAAAGTTCTACTTCAAGAGCCTCAACTTTTATTATTGGATGAGCCTACGAACTATCTCGATATCGTAAGTATGCGCTGGCTCAAGAAATTTCTTAATCAATTTCCCGGCGAAGTAATGCTGATCTCCCATGATCGAGATTTTCTTGATGGTGTTGCTACCCATACGATGGGAATCTCAAGGCAGCGTTTAAGAAAAGTTGCAGGCAAATGCCAAGAATATTACGAAATCGTTGCTGCAGACGAAGAGATTTATGAGCAAACCAGAGTTAATCAAGAAAAGAAAATGCAGCACATGACTGAGTTTGTAGACAAGTTTAGGGCAAAAGCATCTAAGGCCGCTCAAGCGCAAAGTAGGCTTAAAGCTTTAGAGAAAATGGAAGTGATGGATAAACTCGCGAGTGAAAGTGATATCAATCTAAGATTTCAGTTCTCAGACATGCCAGGCAAAGTGATTATGCAAGGCCTCGATTTAAGCTTTGGTTATTCAAAAGATAATTTATTATTTAAAAACCTCGAGTTCTCTTTGGCTAAAGGGGATCGTCTTGGAATTATCGGCAAAAATGGCAAAGGTAAATCAACGCTCATGAACTTGATGGCAGGAGAATTCAATCCTGTTAGTGGTGAAATTAAAAAGCATAATGCCACAGTCCTTGGACATTTTGGACAGACGAATATTGAAAGACTTGATCCTAAAATGACACCTGAGTCTGAGGTCCAAGCAGCCAATACTGATCTTTCGATGACATTGGTGAGAGGTATTTGTGGCGCCATGATGTTTGAAGGAGACGCCGCTAAGAAAAGCATTAGGGTTTTATCAGGTGGAGAGAAGTCTAGGGTAATGCTTGGCAAGCTCATTGCGAATAAAACAAATCTCTTGCTTCTAGATGAACCAACCAACCATCTCGATGTTGAATCAATTGAGTCGATGACAACAAGTTTGAAGAACTTCGAAGGAGCTGTTGCAATAGTAACTCACTCTGAGATGATTTTAAGAAAACTTTGCAATAAATTCATTGTCTTTCATCAAGATGGTGCTGAGTTTTTTCATGGTAATTATGATGATTTTCTAGAGAAAATTGGCTGGGGAGAAGATGAGTCTAAATCTAGCCAGCAAGGGACTAAACTATCACAGAAAGAATACAAACATCTTAGAGCTCAGCTTATGAATGAGCGTGCAAAAGTGGTTAATCCAGTTAAAAAGAAAGTTGAAGAGCTAGAGAATCTGATAGATGAGCTAGAGTCAAAAGTAGAAGATTTAACAGATCAACTAGAAATTGAAACTGATAATGATAAAATGGTCATTTTATCGACTCAGATTGGTGCTTTTAACGACAATATCGAAGAAGCTTTCGAAAAGCTAGAGGGATTGGTTCCCGATTTTGAAAAGTTAAATGCAGAATTTGAGCAACAGATTCAAGATTTAGAAAGTCGCTTTTTTCGATAGATCTTAATGGCAATAAGTAAGACGAGACTAAATATAATTAAACCAACCAATCCCCAGACCATATCGATAACACTTTTTAAAGTAACTAAAAAGACGATAGCGACTAAAAAAATCGTTGCAACTTCATTCCACATTCTTAGTTTTGTAGTACTCAAGGTGAATTGATCTTTTTGTAATCTTTTAAAAATCCTTCCGCAAAGAATGTGATAAAGATAAAGAGCAGTAACAAAGCCGAGCTTAACCATAAGCCAAGGATGATCTCTTAGAGGCATCCAATCTTTCAGTAAACTACCTCCCAAAATAAGTACTAACAAAGCTGATGGCCATGTAATTCCATACCATAAACGTTTTTGCATAATTTTAAACTGATTGGATAATGCTATTCGTTCCTGGTGAGGCATCTCTTGAGCTTCTGTATGATATATAAAAAGTCTAACGATATAAAAAAGGCCAGCAAACCATGTGACGACAAAAATAATGTGAAGGGCTTTTAAATAGAGATACAACATACGTTAATTTTAGCATAAAATTTTAGTATGAACATTGTCATTTTTCGTCATGGGCAAACAGACTGGAATGTAGAGGGACGTTTGCAGGGGAGTACCAATATCCCCCTTAATGAGCTTGGGCTCTCCCAGGCTAAAGAGCTAGCCTCGAGACTAGCGCATTTCGATTTTGACCTCATTGTTTCAAGTGATCTAGATAGAGCAATGGATACTGCTAAAAGCCTGCTTGAGTATCAGTCTTGTAAGCTGCAGTCTGATGTACGCTTAAGAGAGATTGGTCTTGGTGATGCTGAGGGGTTAACCATTTATGAAGTTAAGAAAAAGTATAACATTGAAAATTTTAGAGAATTTAATTTTCCCGGTCGAGAAGATACTTCAAGTATTGGAACACGAGTGAATCAACTGATTAATGAACTTTATAACGCCAACTGTCAAACAGTAGCTTTATCTAGTCATGGAGGAGTGGTTTGGAATTGGTTAAGACTTTGGAGTAATGAAGTTCAGCAAGTTGGTAATACGGACGCTTTTTTACTTGAATGGAATGGAAAAAATGCTTTTTATAAAGAAAGAATTTCAAATAGGTAGAATTGATTTTTTTGATATTTTGAAAAATTATTATCGGAAGCAACGATCAGCGTTTGTTTGCCATTGATTTGAGGCCCAAAGCATAAAGCCTCTAGATTATCTGGCTTATGCTCAGAATCACCAAAGTCATAAACTAATTTTTTCTTTAGAACTCTAACGTCTTTTGGAAGTTGGGGGATATCAGTAACTGTGGCATTTTGACTTATTTTAACTTTATAAATTTTTACAACTTGTGATTTAACTTTGGAAATCCAAGCCCTTTCCAGTATTAAAAGCTCTCTATCAGATAAAACTAAAATATCTGAAATACCATTACTGCCATTATACTCAACTCCTTCTTCGGTATGAAAAATATTATCTAGTTTAATCGCGTATTCAGTTACTTTATTCTTATTGGCTAAATCAAACCTCATTAGACGTACAATATTTTGATCAAAGTATTTTTCAGGAGCGTCTTGCCTTAGGGTCGCTTCAGAAACTGAAAATAAGTATTTCTTTGAAGGAGAGATTGATAAAGATTCAAATCCAAGATTGGAGCGAACTCCTTTGGACATAGTACCAGAGCTTTCAGGTATATACCTATCCTCATCAAAATGAATAGCGTCATTAGCATTTCCATTTTTATTAAATATTTTGATAAATGGTGGAGATCTAAAATTATCTTTATATGAGCCTTCAGAGGCTATGATGAAAGAATCATTATGATAAGCTATGGCTTCAGCATCAATTGTATTTGGTTTAAAGAGGTTTCCATTATCTCTTAGCAATATATTTGAAAGAGGCGTAACTTTAAGTTTGCTATCATTATATTGAATTTCAAGCTTGATCATTCTGGCCGGAGCGTACTCGCTTCTATCATCGCTAATTGCCATGTATTGATTATTTCCCAGCCCGACTAAGCCAGAGATACCTCCAAATGGAGCCTTCTCAACATCAGTGCTGGGAACAGTTGTATAAGCAAGTAGGTTTAGCTTTGTATTCTCAGGGTTTACTTTTGGATTACAAGAAGCAACAAATAATACTAGAAGACTACAAAGCCACTTCATCATTAGGCCTGAAATAAAGGTGCGCCTTTAATATTCGTCTTGTAAAAATCACCAAAATTTTGCATTTGATTATGAAAGCTCACTGCTAGCTCTTTGGACTTTTTCTCGTAATCAGCTTTGTTTTCCCAAGACTGTTCTGGGTGTAGAACACTTTGAGGGATATCTGAAACGTGAGTTGGAATATGAAATCCAAAAATTTGCTCTTGGGTCGTATCTACATTATTCATTTCATTTGATTGAATGGCGCGAATAATTGTTCTCGTGGTTGCGAGGGGAAATCGTTCACCTGTTCCATAAGCTCCACCAGTCCAACCGGTGTTGATAAGCCATACGTTGGTTTTATACTTATCAAGATAATGGCCCAGAAGTTCTGCATATACGCTTGGATGTCTAAGCATGAATGGGGCGCCAAAGCATGGAGAGAAGGCAGCTTGTGGCTCTGTAACACCGATCTCAGTTCCAGCAAGTTTCGCGGTATAGCCAAGAACAAAATAGAACATTGCTTGTTCTTTAGTTAGC
>CAYGQW010000078.1:0-12078 GCA_964352175.1 uncultured Halobacteriovorax sp. | reverse complement strand
ATCCATACCAATGAGAGTAGAAAGGATATCGCCGCCAATTTTGGTATCAGTAATCCTAACAACTTTGCCACTAAAGCCAATGGCCGGGAAAGCCTCGATATGGCTTTGTTCTGTTTCGGCCAAGGCTTTAAATCGAACACCAAAAGGAGAAAAGTTTGGTCCGGCAAAACTAAGCGTAAGTTTATCTAGCGCTAAATCATTTCCGGGTTTTTGAAAACAATTACCAGAGATCACAGGGTTTTTGAAATTTACACCAGGAAGAAAGTAAGTAATTTCTATTTTTTCATAAGAAATAGGACAAGCGCGTTGAGCTGCAATTGTTTTTTCAATAAAGCCGAGGACAGTTTTTTCAAAGGGAAAAGTAACTAAAAAAGTAGCGAAGAACAAAGCAAGAACTAGAAGCCAGCGTTTAAAACCTTTACCGTCTTTTGCGATATAAATCTCAGGCTCTAAGTGATTTTCAGGAACTTTCTTCATAGTTATTGTACTGTTTGAGAGACAAAAAGGAGATTAATATTTCCTTTTAAAATACTCTGATCAATTCTATTTTCAATGCGCAATCCACTTATTTTCATGCGTTCTCTTTCTTCTAAGTTCTTCACTAGTTCAGAAAATTGTTCAGTTGAGAGCTTATCAAAATTCAAAATGGCGTCATAAGACTTTAGCTGACCAGCCGACCTTCCTTCTTGAAAACCAGTGACAGTGACACTCGTGGATGGAATACGAACCCTAGAAAGCATATTAGCAACTCTTGATTGGAGTTCAGATTGAACAGAAATAGGGGATGAAAGGATGATCTCTCTGCCTTTATTGTCGCTCTCGATTCTTTTACTATTGAAAGTTGAGATTTCTTCAAGAATTCCATTTTTATCTTCAATGGTGGAGCGTAGAGATGAGTTCATGGCCCAGACGATAATTAACATAAGAATAGGAATAAAGAGTAAAAAATAAGACATTGATAAATTGACAAGTTTTTGTTGTTGATCAGAAAGTTTTCCAATGACGGCTTGAAATTGACCATAGAAAGCTTGTCCCTTTAACTGATCAACGAGTTTAAAGAGCGCTTCGTCTAATTGATAAAATGGAGATTTCTTATTCATAAAATTCTCAATAATTAAAAGTGATCGTCACTTCTTTACTTGTCGTACCTGGACCAACTTCAAAATTGACTAAGTTAGCACTAGAAAGCGCTGCTTGGGCTTTAGTTAAATCGTCAGCAGATTCAGAGGTTAAGACAAGTCTGGCATTGCCATTTTCAGCTTCAAAGAAAGCAACTTTGGTAGTGCCAGCTTGTGCCAAGGCTTGGCTAACATTAACAAGAGGTGTAAGGCCTTTTTGCCTGATAGCAGATTGCACTAGCGAAACCTCTTGTGCCATTTGCGCATTCTTCTTTTTAAGAGTTGCTAGAACGCGGCTTGGTTGAGATGGGTAGTATCTTCTTTCTGTCACCGGTATGCCAAGTGATGGTGTTTTAAGAGCACGAATCACTTCTGCATCGACCATTTTCCCTTCTCGTTCAAGAAAAACAAAACGTTCAACCAGCATAAAAGTAATGAGTAGCATACAAACGGCGGCTGTACGTACAGCTAAAAAACTAATTGAATAAAGCGGCAGTTGACCCGCCATAGAATTGGCAAAAGCACCTGATAAGAAGTTTGGTACAGCTTCTTTATCAAGTTGAGATGCTGCCATCATATTGACGTTGGACATGCTTAAGGCTGCATCTTCAAATAAGTCGTCTTGCCCTTGAACCCAATTGGAAAAATCAAGAAGCTCAACTTTTACACCAACGGCTTGTGATAAAAAATTTACGATATTATTGATTCGGGAAGTACCACCACAAAGGTAAATTGTCTCAACCGATTGGCCATACTTAACTCTAAAGCCGAGCTCCCAACGCTTAATTTCTGAGATCAAAGGCCATAAAGTTTGCTTCATAATATTGGCAAATTCTTTTTGTTCAGCAGAAACTTCATCATATTGAGCTTCTGTTAAAAAGAAGGCATTTGCTTGTTTATAAGCTACAGCTTCGGGCAAAGGGATGGCGTAGGTTTTAGAGATGACATCATCAATGATTCTCCCAGCAGTATGGGAAATATGATTTGAAACGACTTCTCCACCATTGATAAAATAAGCTTTCGTCGTTGAGTGACCAATGTCAATAATGGCATATGGCTGATTCGAAGCTTGAACAGTGGCAAAAGAGTCGTAAAAATTTAGCTCTGAACTTAGCAGACTTGGAAGAATTTCACTTTTTTCAAGCTTGTCATGAAAATTTTCAAAATCATCGACTTTAGCGATGGATACAATCGCATCAAAACCAGTATTTCTCTTTTTTAAAGCGAGTGTATAGTGAGCCTTTGAAATTTGAAATGGTAGATTTTCATCTAGCTGAAAGGGGATCATCATTTCAGCTTTCTTTTTATTGGTGATAGGAAGGTTTAGATATCTAGACGTGACCATTTTGGAAGGCAGTTGCATGATAACTTTGCTTTCAGTTCCGTCTTCTAGGTAACTTCTTACAATAGACAATTGAACATCTTCAAGCGTGTCTTCAGGACCAAATTGATTGATTACTTTTTGCAAAGGAATTTCTCTATGGCTTATGACAGAAAAATTCTTCTTATTTGGATTACATTCTAAAAACTTAATTGAATAAGTGCCAATGTCGATACATAGAACGCTCAAGTAAAGACCTCCTGTCTAGCAGCGACAAAGTGCTTAAAAAAACTATTGTCCATATTAAAATGATACGGGAAAAGTCAGATAAGTGAAAGAATTGTATGTCTGACTAACTTGGACGGATTTCAATAACTCGAGGTTCAAGTAATTGCGTAGGGGCAGGTGTTGGCGTTGGCGTCGGTGTTGCTTGTGGTGGAGGATTAGGATCATTCGGATCTGGTGTTGGTGTTGGATTTGGCTTAGGTTTTACTGGTTCAGGTGCAGTCGGAAGATCAATCCAGGCGGTGATTTCATACTCTGCACGATTGTAGATCCCCTTACTGACAACCTTAAAGAGTTTTCCTGCAACACCAAGTTTAATTCCTAAATCAACGAACTCTTTAATTCTGGCATCATAATCGGCATCTGAAGTTATTGCTAAGCCGCCAACAACTAAGGTTTTAAATTCTTCGACAGACTTAAATGGCTTAGGATCTTCTCCAAGTTCTGGATCACCATCTCTGCGTTTAAAGAACTCTTCTGATTGTTCTGGAGTTATTTCTGGAAAAAGTAGCGCCAGCTGATCCTTTGTCATGTCGTTTAAAGGAATGACGGTTACTTCGTGGACAGTCAGTCTTCCTTTTACTAAATCGACAATGGCATCATTCCAGCCTTGCAGGGTGTAGAGCTCGTCAAGTGAGGTGAATGGAGCATGTCTTGGAGTGGCTCCTTTATCAGAGTAAAGTGCGGACACATTTCCAAGCAATGGATCATCGATGGAATCAGGAGGATTGACTACAAATTTTAGCTCTTTTACTAAAAGTTCTGGATCAGCATCGGCGTAAAGCAAGTCAAAATTTTCATTTGTCTCACGTTCAGTTTGAAGTTCTTTTTCAAACATTTGGATAAACTTGTTTTCAATCAAATTATAAGGGGCCTTATCTGGATCTTGCCCTTGTGCTGCTAATTCCTCTTTTTCCTCAATACTCGGTTGAATGAGAGTATTGGGATTTAAGAAACCAGAAACAGGCGAAATACTAAGACTGATTTGTCCCTGAATTAAACTTTCATCTATGAATTTGGTTAAGGCCTCTTTTTGAATACTCGATGAGGTTTTGGGAATAGGTAATGGAAAAATAAAGGGCTGAGTGACAACCCCCTCCAACATGGATGGTTTAATAATATCTTTTACCGACGGATTAGTTTCAAGAGTATTGAGTGCTTGTCGGTAGATTCGAAGTTTTGTCAGAGCTAGAGTAAGTCCCGCTTCAGCATTTAGCTTTGCCTGCTCTCTTTCTTGAAAATTATAGATTTTGATTTTGTTTAGTTTCGTTTCAAAGGTAAAATCAGCGAGTAGGTAGGATAGAATAGCGATAGTGCTTATCACCATTAAGATCGCAACACCCTGCTGATTTTTTAAAGCTTTCATTAGTTTGTATCTCCACCAGGAGGAGGAGGAGCGCCAGGACCCGAGCCAATACTTCCAGAGGATTGAGATTTTCTAAAGATTTGTTTTTCTTCCTCATCTTTTTTCGTATCAAAATTAGGCCAAAGTGGTTTCATTACTCTTTCAAAAACCTGATCAATGCCATCAGAATCGACCCAAGTAACTTTGATTTTTAATATCTTTAAGACATCTTTCTCACTGCTATCGTTAAGTCTATCGACAAATTTTTCAGAGCGTTGATCCCAAAAGAAAAATTCGAGATTCTTTACACTTCTAAGTAAAACTTGTGGTGCAGATTCATCAAAGTTAAAACGAGATTCCCAAAGATCGGTATTTTGAATGGTTCTTATCCATTCAAAATCGCCAGATGGAACTGTATCTTCTGATGTAACAACGCTGTCTTTTTTTCTTAGCGAGTGTTTAACCCAGGCATAGCGGGATTGTTTTGAGTCTTGCAGCTTTCTTCTGTTGGCAGCAGTGAAAAAGATGATTTCAGATTTTTCTTCTGAAGTGACTGCCGGAGCTGCTTTTCCTGTGACTGTTTCAAAAGGAAATCTTTCTGTTGCCTTAAACTTCGACGGTATAAATTCTCTTTGCTCCTGCTGAGCTAGTTCTCGCTCAACCGTTGCGTTATATTTAGCGTGAGCGTAAAGGGGAGACCATAATTGGGCAACGTCAGCTTGTATTCGATCAAGAGCCCGCATGACTTGGACGAAAGATTTATCTTCAGTTAAAACACGATCTTTGGTCGCGATGCTGTTTGAAACGATGGTGTAAATGCCAACCATGAGAAATGCTAAAATGGTGATAGCAATGAGCACTTCAATGAGTGTGAATCCAGCTTGTGATCGAAGTTGATTCCTCATTAGTACTGGAACCTCACGGTCGCTTTCTCATTTTGTAGCCAAGTCGAAAGGCTTTTAAATTCATTAGTTGTTTTATTTTTTACTGTGACGCGTACTTGCCACAGCATTTTTTCAAGATTTTCTTTTACTCTAGAATAAATACGTTGCTGTGTTTGCTGTTCAGCTGGAACTTCGTCTTGTCCTGTCGCTGCCGCAAACTCTGGTATTTCAAATTTTTTAAATTCGAGACTCCACTCGTAGTTATCATTATCTTCAAATGTTTTTGTGTCGATATTTGAAGTTAAGGATTCTGAAAACTCCGGGGGATTATTGATGACTTCCATTAATTTATTATTGGCCAAATTAAAGAGTCGTTGTTCTTCACGCATATAGGTTGAATCGAGTAAATTACCGCCTTGGCCTGAAACATAGGCAGTAATGAATACTCCAAAGATAGCCAAAGCGATCATGACTTCAATAAGAGTAAAGCCTTTTTGGTTATTTTTCATTGAGCCATCCTTTGAAAAGCTCATCTGCTTTTTCAAGTCTATTGGCAAAAGACGAACCATTTTCGATGGGGTAGTAGTTGATCTCGATCTGGTCGGTAAAGGCTTCAGTTGTAAGAGTTGCGATTTCTTGTTCTGTTGATACAGCTATAAATGAGGCATCTCGTTCTCCAGTTGGATAAACATAGATCGACGGACTTCCTTCAGCCATGAATACGCCAGCAACTTTTGTCCCAACTCCAATAACTTTAATTGGTTCTTCAATCTTAATTGTTTCTTCAGCAAGTTCTTTGATGCGATTAAAGTCTTTGTTAACTTTTTTCTCAGCTTCAAGTCGCGCTTCTTGTTCGGCTAAGGTTTCGACTAAGTCAATTTTTACAAGTGCTGTTGGTATTACGAAATCAGCATCGGGACCATATTCAACTGCAAATTCTTGAACCTCGCCGTCGAGTTTGAAATTAACTCTTGTTATAACATTTCTAAGGGCAGCTTCATCAACACTTAATCTTAAGCTTCTTTCAATCATGGAGGTGGTTTCGTCGAGTTGTCCTCGAGAGGAAAATCCGTCGCCGACAACGACGGTTAATACTAAGGCGACTAGGGCTAAAGCGACTAGAATTTCTATTAAGCTAAAGCCCTTTTCAGATTTAAGGATTCTTTGAATCAGAATTCAGCTCCTCCTGCAGATCCACCTTCTTGATCGGCACCGGCCGGAGGTCTAAACCAAATATCAACATCATCACCTTCGCCCCCCTCTGCAAGGTCAGGTCCGTAAGATACGATATTAAATTTATTACCTTCATTCACATACCCATAGTAGTTATCCCATGGATCATTAGGAACTGTTCCTGTGCCACCAATAAATCCGTCTGGTGGATAGCTCTTACATTCGCGTCCGCCTACTGGCTTTGATACTAGAGCCTCAAGACCTTGTTCTGTTTCTGGATAGTAGCCACATTTTCTTCTGAACTCTTGAAGTCTTTCAGCAAGCTGATTCATTTGAATTTTAGTAGCAGAAACTTTTCCTTCATGAAGGTTTTGAAAGATCTTACCTGCTACGAAAGTACCAGCAATACCTAAGAGAGTTAACGCAACTAGAATTTCTACAAGTGAGAAGCCGCGTTGTGAGCGAAGAGCTGTTTTAAAAGTTTGATGAGAATTAGATAAGCGCGTAAGCAACATGAAGTCTCCTTAACATTAAATTCAGAATTAGATTATCGTATGCTGTTGAGTTCCATCATAGGGACAACTACAGAGAAAACTACAAAAGCAACGACGATACCCATTACGACCATCATTATAGGCTCTAGGGTTGATGTGAGTCCACTAAGTTTCGAATCAACTTGTTCTTCATAATTTTCGGCAACGATTTGCAGCATAGTTTCAAGCTCACCAGATTTTTCACCGAGTCGCACCATATGAGTTACCATCGGAGGAAATAATCCCGAGCGAAGCAGAGGTCCAGATAGCGAAGCCCCTTCTTTGACGGCATCTCTGGAATCGGCCACAGCTTTTTGCATGTGGACGTTTCCGATCAAGTTCTTAACAATATTCATTGATACTAAGATGGGAACACCTGAGTTAAGCAGTGTGGCAAGTGTTGAACAAAATCTTGAGACGTTAATCATCATAACTATTTCAGAAACTATTGGGGCTTTAAGTAAAAAACGATCCCATTTAGAGCGACCTTTTGGGGTTTCTTTCCATTTCAAAAATAGTTTCCATGACATCAGTAGACCGATAATTACGGCCCACCACCAATTGGTTAAGAAGTTTGAAATCCAAATACAAATTTCGGTTTGTAATGGTAGCGCTTTTTTCATAGACACAAAAATTTTGGTAATCTTGGGAATTACAAAAATAAAAATAATTGAAATCATGACTGTTCCAACGACCATCATAATAATGGGGTAGGTCATTGATCCTTTGATTTTACGAGCTAGTTTAACCTGTGCTTCAGTAAAGTCGGCCAATCTTAGAAGTACGACTTCGAGAGTTCCTGATGCTTCACCAGCTTCAACCATATTTACATAAACATTGTTAAACGTTTTAGGGTAGTCAGCTAGTGCTTGGGCCAATGATGAACCCTCATTAACTTTTTGTCTGATTTCAGAAAGAATGACCTGAAACTTTGGATTCTCAGTTTGATCCATAAGTGCATTGAAAGATTCTACAATTTGAACCTTAGCTTTAATCAAGGTGGCCAGCTGTCTAGTCATCAGGGCCAATTCTTCGGTTGAAACAGCTTGACCAAAACTGAAGCTAGAAGAAGTGGCCTTCTTGGTCGAAGATGATTTTTGCTCTTCGATTTCAATCAGCATAATGCCTAAAGTTTTTAAACGCTGCTTAGCTTGGGAGAGTCCCTCCGCTGTGACATTGTCTTTAACTTCTTTGCCGGCCGAAGTTAATCCTTTGTAAGCATAAATAGGCATAATTAATTTTCTTCTGTCATTTCTTCTTGGTTAACAACTCGGACCATTTCATCAACAGAAGTTAAGCCGGTACAAACTTTGAAAAATGCATCTTCTTTCAAAGTTTTCATTCCCAGCGACATCGCCATCTTTTTGACCGTCGATGCATCTGCTTTTTCAAGAATGAGTGGTCTAATCTCATCTGAAATAATTAAAAGTTCTGAGATCACAGAGCGGCCAGCATATCCTCTAAAATTACATTTAGGACAGCCTACAGCTTTGAAGATAGTAGCATTTGGTGGAAGTGCTCCCACTGCTAACGCTCTTAGTTCTTCTTTGGTAATGTCATGGTGCTCTTTGCAGTCAGGGCAAAGTGTTTGAACTAGACGTTGAGCTAAAATTCCTGCCAGTGAAGAAGCAATCAAAAAGGGCTGCACACCCATATCAATTAGTCTGTTGGGAGCACTAGCTGCATCATTGGTATGGATTGTGGATAAAACAAAGTGACCGGTTAGTGATGCCTCAATTGCCATGTGAGCCGTTTCACCATCACGAGTTTCTCCCACCATGATGACATCAGGATCCTGACGAACGATAGAGCGAAGCGCTCTGGCAAAAGTCAGATCAATTTTTGAATTAACCTGAATTTGTGAAATACCGCTGATTTCATATTCCACCGGATCTTCAACCGTAATAATCATCTTTTCTGGATCATTAATTCGAGAAAGAATAGCTGAGAGAGTTGTCGTTTTACCTGAGCCGGTCGGACCAGAAACATAAAGAACGCCGTGCTTTCTTTTTGAGAGCTCGTCGAGCTGTCTTAATACTTTACCGTGGAAGCCTAAACTTTCTAGCTCAAGAATATTGGCACTTTTTTCAAGAATACGCATAACAATACGTTCACCATTTTGAACAGGAACGGTCGACAGACGTATATCAATATCTTTACCGGCCATTTTAATTTTAATACGACCATCTTGAGGTAATCGTTTTTCGGCGATATCAAGCTTTGCCATAACTTTAATACGTGAACTTACTGCTGCTTGAGTTTTAAGAGGTTGCCTTAAAATCTCAGTCATGATGCCGTTAATTCTAAAACGATAGGCGACTTCTTTTTCATATGGTTCAACGTGAATATCTGAAGCTTTTTCTTTAACTGCTCTAAAAATGATTGAATTCACAAAACGAATAACCGGCGCTTCGTCAGCTCCAGCATCAAGAATATCAATAGGTCCATCAAGGTCTAAATTTTCATCAAACTCATCTTCAAGGCTATCAACAATATTTCGATTGGCTTTTTCATAAACGCGATTGATCGCATCTTGAATTTTGAGTGGAGATGTTACGATGGGAACAATTTCTTTTTGGAAAATTTCTTGAAGATCATTAAAAACATCAGGGTTGAACGGATCTGTGACTAAGACTTGCAAGGTATAGTCAGTTTGCATAAAGGGTAGAACTTCGTGCTGCTTGGCATAGTTGATGGGGATTTCGTTGACTAGTTCAGGATTGATTTCATCTATCTTTAAGTCAACGAGATAAGGGATTTCTATCTGATGACAGATAACCTTAACAATATCGTGAGGGTGGATATAATTCTTTTTTAGCAGAATTTGTCCAACCATCATGCCAGATTCTTTTTGAAGATCTAAAGCTTCTTTAAGCTGATCATCAGTCAAAGAAGTATGTTTGATCAGAAGCTGACCAATTTTTTCCTTTTGTCCCTCAAATCTTGTGAGGAGTTGATCCGTTAGTCTCAACTTATTACTCCCGTACTGGAGCAGCAGCTCCAGATTTGATCACCTGTACTTCTTCGATAATCTTGTCGTATTGAGGCAATTCTAGTTCTGCACTTTCTGATTCAAAAATAAGGTTTTCAACATCATCTTGATCACCAGTACCAATGCCAGAAGCATCATTTTGTCTTTTGTAGCGACTTGCATCTTCTAAATCGTAAAGAGGCCCTTTTTCTTGTTTCTCAGCTTTCTCGTAAAGCCCTTTAACTGTTGTGCGGTAAGGGTCATCTTCTCCAAGCGCTCCTTTTAAGTGAGCGTTACGACGAGCTAGAACGTCTTTAGTGGTTGAAGCTACAGATTTTTGATACGGCGACATAATTCTTGGAGTTAAGAATAAAAGTAGATTTACTTTTGTCGTCGACGTTCTTGTGTTTTTGAAAAGCCAGCCAAGAACAGGGATATCACCAAGTAGAGGAACTTTTGAAACAGAAGATTCTTCGCGGTCTCTCATGAGACCACCCATGGCGATGGTATCACGGTCACGTACAACCACTGTGGTCACCGCACTCCGTTCCGTTGTCGCAACACCTTCGTTGGCTAGACCTTCTGGGAGTGGGCGAGAAGAAAAGTCTTGAATTTTTTGATCGATCTTAAGTTTTACAAAACGAGTCACTTTATTAATTTGTGGCGTGATCTTAAGAGTCAAAGCAACTTTTTGCTGTTTTGTACTCGTTGTAATCGTGCCGTTTGTATTTGTTCTCTCAATTGTTGGAACAGATTCACCAACTTCAAACACAGCATCAGTATTATCCAAAGCAAGAATTTGAGGAGTGGCTAAAACATTTGTATTACCGTTTCGAGCAATCGCAGTAATCAAAGCATTCACGCTATTAATTTGAATAGCTGATCCACCCGGCGGGGTATACTCAATTTTATTACCAATACCAGCACCTGCGAATAATCCGCCAAGTGAAGTGATATTGCCGGCCAAAAGATTCACAAGATCACTGCTACCACCGGTAAAGCCTGCGCGTTGAGCGCCGCCAGCACCGTAAGCACCAAGAATTGAAATCCCAAAGCCTTTTTCGCGGTTAACTTGAGTCTCCATGATCATCCCTTCGACATAAACTTGGTCGCGAGGAATATCAAGCTTCTTAATAACATCTTTAACTGTTAAGTAGTCAGTAGGTGAAGCCGTTACAACTAATGCATTGTTGTCTTTATCTGCTGTAATCTTAACAGGGTTGTTAAATAGGCTTTCGTTATCATTATTAGCTGTAAAGCGGCTTGGACGTGCTCCTGCCGCACCGCCAGTTGAAGGAGAACCAGCACTTTGAACAAGAGTGGCTAGAGTTTTTGCTAGAGTTTCAGCATCGCCGTAGTTCAAATAGTAAACGTGAATCTGACCACCAGTATTTGATAAGCCTTTGACATCAAGTTTAAGAATCAGTTCTCTTAACTGCCTAGCACCTTCAGCATTGGCCATGGCAATAATAGAGTTTGTTCTTGGCTCAGCAATAATTTTACTAATATTTTCTTGTTGATCAGGAGCTTGAGTTCTTCTTCTCGCTGCAGCTGTTCCAGTCGTGTTACTTTTAAGAATTTGGTCAAGAAGCTTAGCAATCTCTTGCGCTGATGAGTTTCTAACAGGAATGATTTGAAGACTTTCTTCATGTCCTGGAACATCGATGAACTTAATAAGACGAACCAAACGATTAATATTTTCACCAGTATCTTGAACGATAAGAGTGTTGGTTTGTTTAATATCAATCAATCGTCCATAACGAGTCATAAATGGTCTAAATGAACGAGTCACTTCTGTAACTGAAATATTTTTAAGAGGGATAATACGCATGACATAGTTTTCTGTGTCAGGAGTATAGTTTCCGGTATACATCTTTGTTGGTGTGTAACGAATGTCACGAGAGTTAACGACTTTCCAAAAGGCACCAGCTTTCACCAATGTGTAACCATTGACGTTAAGTGCCGTAAGATATGCTTTCCAAGCGTCACCAACAGTGATTGCCTGTGGAGCAGAGATCGTGATTTTACCTTTAAGATCTTTATCTAGGATTAGGTTGATGCCAGTTAGCTTTTGCATATGCTTGGTTAGATCGACAAGTGAGACATCTTTAAATTCAAAACTAGTCACAACTTCTGGGCCAAATGAAGTTTCCGGATTCAGTTGCACGTATTTGCTAGCTTCTGGTCCTGAAGGAGCAGGTGAACCGCTTTCTCTACCAAATTCATCTACATTTTGCTTGTCAGCCTGACCTTGGATAAAAGATTTCGCTGAGCTTTTGGCGCTATCATTATTGAAGTTTGTACGACTTCTATACTGATCAAATTGGGCATAGGCAGAGGTTGAACCCAAAGTGATTAGAAGAGGCCATATTAGTTTCTTCATTGAATTTGCCATAGAGCATCCTTACTCAAAATTGTATTCAAGGGTTTGTTCAGATCCTTCACGTT
>CAYGQW010000077.1:0-12217 GCA_964352175.1 uncultured Halobacteriovorax sp. | reverse complement strand
TAATCTGAGCCGCCATGATCTGAAGAAGTGTTGACTTGCCACAGCCAGACAAGCCTACAATGCCGATCACTTCTCCTGATTTAGCTTCAAGTTTTACGTCCCTAATCGCAAATGGCGTCTCATCAGTTTCAGACTTTTTAGGATAGATAAATTCATTAACCTGAAGTGATAATGATAAAATTTTAGTATCATCAAATTCAGAATCAACAACAATAGGTGTTGAAGGAACATCATCGAGATCTCCAAGAAATTCCTGAAGTCTAGAAACTCCAGCAGAAGCTCTTTGAACGTTTGCAATTTTTGAAGCGATATCTTTAACTGGCCCAATAGAACGTTGAATGAGATCGACGATAGCAAAAATTAAAGCGGCTTCACGGATACCTGAGTATGGAAATACAAAAACCATTAAGCACAATAAGAGTGGATACAAAGATTCTGCTAAAGAGTAGTAGCCTGCGTCCCAAACATTAGATTTTAAAATTTTATCAAGATAATCATTAAATGCTACTTCTCCGCGCTTACTAGCATAACCTTGGTGCTGGTTATAATGAGTTTCAGAAAATCCACCAACCAAATTAGCAATTGTCCTTTGAACCATACCGCGAGCCTTAGAAACGGCATGAAAAACTTCTCGCATCCGTCGACTTCCCCATAAAAGAAGAAGCGCGGCTAGAACTTCTGAAATAGCTAAAGTTGATCCGACAAAGCTATTTAGACTAATAAAGCTGGCCAAACATGAAACAACAAAAAAGATATCGATAAAAATACCAAATGTTCCTGATGTCACAAGTTCTCTCAAAGACTCAGTATCAGACACAATTCTCGCTAGAACTTCACCTTGAGGATACCTTTCTGCAATATCTTTTTTGGAAGTCATCACATCATGGGCCATCATCCATTTTTTATAACAAGTCATTCGGACATGCTGAACTAGGCGTCTAATATAAACATTTATTAGAAGTTGATAAGTGACTCTGTTTATATATGTGCCGACAAAGATCGCACCTAAATACCAAAGAGCTTCTATATACTGCTTTTTATCTTCGTAGGCTCTAGAAAGCTCAGTCACTTGTCTTGGAATCATAATACCAAGACCCGAGGCTACCAACAGGCAGACCAAAACCAAGACGACAAGAATGCCGCAGCCTTTAAAAAAAAGCAGGTCAGACCATTTGCTTTTCGAAGTACTCATAAGTCCAGCTTTTACTATTTACGGCTACCAAATCATTAGCTAGCCCGCTTTCAATAACGCCACTTTGTTTCTCTAAGGCCAAGACAAAGTCACTTTGTCTTACTGTAGATAAACGATGTGATGTCAGTATTAATGTTTTATTATCTAATTCAGGTGCATTTCTTAGTGCATTTAAAATCTGTTTTTCATGAATTAGATCGACTGAAGAAAAAGGATCATCCCATAAAATAATTTCATTATCTGACATGAGAGTTCGTACGAGACACAAGCGTTTGGCTTGCCCTCCAGACAATCTTTTTCCGTTCTCACCAACTTCAAGCTTTAAAAGTAGCTCATCACTACTTTCAAGAAAGTCCAGAGCGAAAAGTTTTAGGAGCTGCAATGCTCGGGTCCTCTTTTCAGAGCTAATCTCTTGCCCAAGAAAAATATTGCGCTCAAGGGTATCATTATAAAGGTATGGCTCTTGGGCCACGTAAGAAATACTTCTCTTTTCATTCTTAAATCTTTGTGCAAGCTGCTTGAGCACATGAGTTTTACCACAACCAGTAGCACCAACTAAAACATTCCATTGATTATCTAGGTACGGTATATCTATTCTTTCCCCCCAAAAATCGACCTTCAAATCTTCAGTTAATTCCAGTGGAGAAGTCTTGCCAAGATCAGACACAAGTTCAGAAATACGATCCCAAGCCGTTGATGAAGATGAAAAAACGGCGCCAATCCAAGAAAAGAAAGCTAGAGGCTCTAAGAAGAGAAAAACAAAGCCTGAAAAAAGAACAAGGGATGAGGCCCCCAGCTGAAGCTCCCAAATAATCCAGCCCCCCCAAATCAGAGACAGACCAACACCCAGAGGAATTAAAGGCATTGCGATAGAAATATTAACACCTGATCTAAAGGTGGCTTGTAGTTCATGCCAAGAAGTTTGCGAAAACAAATTAATGAATGATTTTTCTGCATGATAATTTTTAATAGTCCTTTTTCCAACAAAAGACTCGATCAGTGAATTATTCACCTCACCTGCTCGGTCTTGAACCAAACGAAACCACTTTCTACTCTTAACTACAAAAAGCGTAAAAATAATCGATGAGGCGAGCATGGGTAATAAAGCAATTAAGAGTCGACTCTCAAACGCTGCAAGTTTAGGTAAAAGGATAGCTAGAGAAATAATGATATTTCCAATCTGCAAAAGAGCAAAACCAATCAAGGCTCGTATTTGCTCGATATCACCATTTAAAATTTGAAATAGTTGTCCGGCACTTCTTTTTTCAAAACGGTAAGGAGATGTGTTTTCAAGTCTCTCCAAAAGTTCAACTCGTAGAAGTTTTTGTTGAATTCGTGCAGGATAGAAAAAAAGAAGCCTGGAAGAGGTCCTAAAGACGATGATTCCTAAGGCCATCAGCACAAACGGCCACGACTCTATGGAGTCACTCCCCTTTTCCACCATCTCAGCAAGATCTTTGGCGTAAAATGGGAGATTACTTTGAATCCAGTGAGTGGCTACAAGCGTTAACAGTGCACCCAAGTAATAGTACCAAAACTCACGAAACTGTCTGGTGATCAGTCCGATTAAGCTTAAATTGAGGCGATAGTCTTTAATATTCTTCATGGATTTCGCCATGATAGACCTTTTTAAAACGGTCCGTCACTTGACGAATTCTAGTTAGAACACCTATATTTACGGCTTCACTGATGGGCTATAGCTCAGTGGGAGAGCGCTGCCTTGACATGGCAGAGGTCGACAGTTCAACCCTGTCTAGCCCAACCATTATTTTATTTATCTAGATAAAGTTAAGTAGTCTTCATGGGCCAACTGAGCTTGTTCGACAAATAATCTCATATAATCAGCCGACACCTTTTCAGTCCTAGGATATTCACCATGCTCTAGATAGTCAGTTAATTTTTTTCCCAGACGTTTTGTTTGTTTTCTTATTCCTAACAGTTTTACGGGATAGATAATTCGCCCCATAAAGCTGAGATTAATCAAAGTTGATGGAGACCTTTTTAAACGATCTAGCCCGTAAACAGTCGCATTGACATGTATATCTGTGAGCCATACTTCAGTCTCATCGTTACGAACGTGAATGACATCAAAGATTTCACAACCTTTGTCACCGGTGGTGCGTCTTATAATACCGAGCTCACTATCAAAGGAATCAATCTCAACAATTCCACGTGAATGGCAATTAACGACGAGTCGCTCCTTCCCAGCAATCATCCAGGTCCACAAATCATCAGTTCGCTCAACTTGCGACAAAACATCGAAAGATACAAAAGTTGAAATGAGTAAGATAATAAAGGTCTTAATTCTCAAAACGGTCTCCCTATTGAGAAACTGTTATGACTATTAAAATAGTATCTGTAGAGTGGATCAGTAAAAATGTAACGATCTAACTAGCTAAAATCTAAATAACAAACCGAAACGTAGTGCCGTACTGGACGCCTCATCTGAAAGACTTATGTATTTAAACTCAACCCCTTCAACTCCCAAAAACTTCGTATCCGACCATAGGTAGGTTGCACCCAAGGCAAAAAATGTTGGAGCCTGATCCCCGAGAGGAGCTTCCCCTCCCCAAGACTGACGACCTAGACCACCAGTTAGGCGCCAATTTCCCAAGTGTCGATTAAGAAAAATAGCCGTCTCCATAACAGAAAATGCTTCTTCTGTTGAATCAGCGACAGCTCTTCGCTGTGAAAATCCCAACCTAGCTTCTAGTGACCAATTCTTTGAAAAGATCCAACGCGGTCTCCATCCACCCTCAAGCGCAGACTGACTGCCAGTTTCATCACTTGTTTGAGTTAGAGAAAGATCGAACCTTAAAAAGCTCCATTGAGAAATAGATGGCCCAGTATCATCCTCTTTTTGCGCGTCTTCAACGACAGGCTTTTCCTCTGCAAAGGCATCCTCAAATACATCATCTTCTGTTTTTTGAGGTTGCTGCTCTTCAACTGCTGGTTCTTCAAGTTCAGCGAAAAGATCATCCTCTAGAGAAACCTCAGGAGTTGCAACTGGAGCAGGTGTTGCTTCGACTTTAATTTGCTGTGGAGTTAATTTCGCTTTCGGTTTAACAACTTGTTTGGCAACAATTGGCCTAGTTGTTGCTTTTGCTGCGAACTTCGGTTTTGAAGACAATGCGATTGAATAAGAAGAAGAAAGTGCAGGAAGCGCTTTCATTGCTTGATATGTTCTAAGACTCTCCGACTTTCTATTAAAATTCCTATCAACAAAAGTACATTCATATTGTCTGGAGCAAGCGACTTGGTTGTTATTCAACTTCTTACAAAGCCAGCCGGCAGACGGCTTTGGCATCTTTACACCACGACAATAATCCACGTTCTTAGACATGCGATATTCAGAACGCTTTTTCACACTTTCTATTTGTGAAGCCATTCCTTTAATATTGACGTAAAAACGTGTTTGACCGAAAGTTGTCGAGCAGAGCAGAATCGTCATCAAAAATGATAAAGTTTTTAAATGAAGTACAAACATATTCTAAGTTTAATCAAGCTGTTGCCGCAGGGCAAATTTTAGATTCACTATTCGCTCATTTGTAAGCTTTTTGGTAACGTCTGCCTATAATTTTATGGAGATTCAATGCAAATCATCATTACACCCGAAGCAAGACAAGCCGTAGCCAGTTTTAAAATCCCCGAAGAACTGGGATTTGGACGCGTCATGGCGCCAGTTATGCTTGAAGCAGATTATGATAACGGTGTTTGGGGAGATATGAAAATTATCCCTTACGGACCTATTTCGATGCAACCAACTTGCAAAGTACTTCACTACGGACAAGAAATTTTTGAAGGCCTGAAGTCTTATCGAATTAAGGGCAACGGACCGTTTTTATTTCGCCCTGATGAAAATGCCAAGCGCTTCAATCACTCAGCTAGACGTATGGCCATGCCAGAAGTTCCAACAGATAAATTCGTTGATGCGGTAAAGGAATATTCAAAACTTTGTGCTGAAATTATTCCACGTCGTTCAGGTGAATCTCTCTATCTGCGTCCATTCATGTTTTCGACTGAAGAAGCATTAGGGATCAAGCCATCAGAAAAATTTAAGTTCATGATTGTAGCCTCTCCTTCTGGTGCCTACTTTAGTGGCGGAACGATCTCAGTACTGATCGAAAGATCAGCAGTAAGGGCTGCTCCGGGTGGAACTGGCAATGCTAAAACTGGTGGCAACTATGCTGCCGCCCTAGAATCTGCCATTGAAACAAAAAAACTGGGACATGATCAAACTCTTTGGTTAGATGCTGTCACAAGAAAAAATATCGAAGAAATGTCTGGTATGAACTTCAATTGCATTATTGATGGCAAGCTTGTTGCTCCGGCCCTGACTGACACTATTTTAGCTGGCATCACCAGAAAATCTTTATTACGTATCGCTCCCCTTTTAGATATTCAGGTTGAAGAAAAAACGATCACGGTTGATGAGCTTACAAGTGCTATTAAGTCTGGTCGCTGCAGCGAGGCATTTGCCTGTGGAACAGCTGCCATCATCACTCCAATTCATCAGATTGCAGAGAAAGATGGAACCACTTATAAGTTTAAAGATGCTCCTGGCCCTTGCTCAATTGCTTTAAGACAAGCGCTGCTTGATATCCAAGAAGGAAGACGAGAAGCGCCTGAGAGTGATTGGGTTCTAAATTTAGGTTAAAAAAAAAGCCACCCGAAGGTGGCTTCTTTATTTTTTATTTATAGACCGAAGCTTGGTAATAACTGGAAAGCTAGAATACAGATAAATGTTGGAAACAACGATCCGATTAATAACCCAAGTGGGCTAATTCCATCTTTAAATGAATCCTTCAGAATACCAAATCCAGCAGGGTTTGGAGCGTTAGCAATAACAGTCAAACCACCACCAGTAACGGCACCAGCAACAAGATTATATTTTTGTGAGTCTGTTAACTCAACTAATGAGCCAAGATAAGTTAGAGCAGCGTTATCAGTAATACCTGTTAATGCCGTTGAACCAAGATAAAGTGTTAAGTCTCCTAACGAAGAAATAACTGGCTTAAGCCACCAAGCTTGCATTCCACCTAGAGTTACAAGACCTCCAAGAAAGAATCCAACAAGTAATGATTCTTTTAGCTTCATTTTATCTTGATATTCTTGAGTCACAGTTGTGAAACCCAAGAAGAATAAGAAAAGACCCATAAAGAAAACCATATGGTGAGCGGTATAAACAACCATGGCCATGAAAACCAAATGGGTAAGTGTTATCCACCAAGTTGGAACCATATAGTTATCGTGCTTTTGTTTAATTTCTAATTTTCCAGTCAACTCATTTCTAAAAAAGAAAGCTATAGCAAGAGTTGAAATGATCACAGCGATAATTGCTTTCCAACCAAAATGCATGAACATATGTTCAATGCCCCAACCCCATTTACTAGCAACCATTAATACAGGAGGTGCTGCAAAATGAGTCAGTGTTCCACCAACTGAAATATTAACAAAGAGTAAGCCAATTGTAGCATACATAAACTTTGAACTCATTTTATTAGAGTAGAAATAATCTAATAAAATAAGTGCCGTAACGGTCATAGCAGCAGGCTCAGTAATAAAAGAACCAAGTAGAGGTCCAATGATTAGCGCTGAAACATAAAAAGCCATTTTCCCTGGAAGAGGAATGATTTTTGAAATCGCCATAATAATTTTTTCAGCAAAGATAATGACTGGTCGAGTGCCTGCCATACACATAATAACAAATACGAATGCTGGTTCTGTGTAGTTTAAGCTTTCCATATAACCAAGAGCACCACCGACGACGTGATGAGCTTCATCATAAACAGCAAAACCTGAAACATAAGAATAAGCAATTAGAAAAAAGGCTGACCAAATACCAAAAACTGCTTCGACTTCACCGAGAAAATGAAAGAGGTTTTCACCGATCGATCCTTCTGGGTATTTATGTGCGAGATGCTGGAACTTAGAAACGAGAAAAGTGTGTAGAACCGCTAATGCGAACATCGCCGTTCCAATCACTTCCATTGTGGTTGGATTCATGCTTACCCCTTGAGGCCAAAAGTTAAAAAACAATTGTCTAAATTTTAGCAAGCATCGGGACGGCGCGAAAGTAAAAAATTATTATTCTACGTAAACTTGCACCATTTCAATAAATTTACAACTAGTCGGCTCCATTACGATTGCTTCAACTCCATATCCACTCATGAACTCACTTGATCCTTCATAGATAAGAACATCTTCATCATAAAAGAACTTAACTCTGTACATATCGTGCACATCTCCAGCCTTAAGTCGCACTGCTTCATGATAAACATGAATATCTTGGTGACGTCTTGAACTCATTTCTTCGTTATAAAGAGCAAAGGCTTGATCAAAGCAAGCAAAGCTTGTCGTTGAAAAAGTCATCAGAAGAGAAATAATTGCGAAAAATTTCATAGTAACCCCTACCAAAATTGTGAGGTTACAATTTATAGAAATATAATATATATTGAAAATAGAAAGATGTTATAACATCTATCTAATTTAGCCGTCACTTCCGATTGAAGCTACAGGGCAAGCCTCAAGCTGCTCTTGGCAAAGCTCGATCTCTTCAGGGGTTGATGGCTGCTTCATCACGTAAGCGTTGCCGTCTTCATCTTCTGCGAAAAAGTCTGGAGCGCCAGTATAACAAACGTTACAAGCGATACAACCTTCTCCATTGTCATCATCTGGATCAGTGCAAAACCAAGCACCAGGGATATTTTTTGAGTGTTTCATGCTTTTATTTGCCATCGATAGGGCTCCTTAAACGATAATCATACATACATTAGCTAAGTTGCCACATTTCACTGATTTTGCGAATATTAGGCGTTTTTGATTCCCATTATATTTAAGGTTAGACCAATGGAAAAGCAAGCACTTGAAAAGGCCACATGGTGGACAAACAACAATATCTTTGACGCTCAAAGTCGAAAAGAGATTCAAGACCTCATTGATGCCGGTGATACCAAAGAAATTACGGAGCGTTTCTACAAAGACCTGGAGTTTGGTACCGGTGGAATAAGGTCAATTCTTGGAGCAGGTCTAAATAGAATTAACATCTACACCATCAGAAAAGCCAGCCAAGCGATTGCCGATGAGATCTTGGCCAATCACAATGAAATAACTGAACCTAAGATTGCTGTCAGCTACGACTCAAGAATCATGAGTTTTGAACTCGCAAAAGAAGCTGCCACTGTTTATGCCGCCAACGGCATTCATGCTTATATATACAAAAGATTAAATCCAGTTCCTCTACTCTCTTTTTCAGTTCGCTATCATAAGGCCAATGCAGGCGTGATGGTAACGGCTTCTCATAATCCGCCGGCTTATAATGGTTATAAAGTTTTCTGGAATGATGGCGCACAAGTCACACCTCCAAATGATGAAAGTATTATTAGTCGTTATAAAGCACTGACTGATTTTTCTGCGCTTAAGCATATGAACTTTGACGACGGTGTTACCAAAGGACTTATTCACTGGGTGGGAGAAGACGTAGAAGATGCTTATCAAGAAGCCATCTACGCTGCTGCCATTAATCCAGAACTTTCCAAAAAAAGCGGCGCTGACTTAAAAATCGTTTATACACCAATTCATGGTTCTGCTCTTATTCCATGTTCAGTTGCTTTAGAGAAAATGGGATTCACTAATGTCTCTGTGGTTGAAGCTCAAGCAAAGCCAGATGGTAAGTTTCCAACCGTCAAATCTCCAAACCCAGAAAACCCAGAAGCTCTGGCTATGGCGGTTGAGCAAATGAAAAGAGCTGGTGCTGATATTGTCATGGGCAGTGATCCCGATGGCGATCGACTAGGTCTTGCTTTTATCGAAAACAATGAAGTGGTCTATTTGAATGGTAATCAAATTGGCACCTTAATGCTTCACTACATTCTATCGAATCTAAAAAAACAAAATCGTTTGCCTAAGAATTCTTATTTCGTCAAAACAATCGTCACCACTCCACTACAAGAAAATATCGCCAGTGCCTTTGGCGTAGACTGCGAAAATACGCTGACAGGTTTTAAATGGATCTGTGGACGTATGAATGAAATAGAAAGAACTCAACCTGAGCGCCACTTTCTTTTTGCGACAGAGGAAAGCTTTGGTTACCTCAATCATAAAAATGTTAGAGACAAAGACGGTGTAAGCTCAGTAACTCTTATGTCGGAAGTGGCCCTACACTACAAACTTCAAGGTAAAAGCTTAGTCACGGCTCTTGATGAGATTTATTCTGAGTATGGCTTTTCTTACGAGCATCTTTTATCTCTAGATTATTTTGGAAAAGAAGGTGCCGAGAAGATCTCTCGCATCATGGAAAGCTTTAGAGCTCTAAATGGAAAAATAATTGATCGAACTGCCAGTAAAGTAGAAGACTACCAAAAAGGCATGGACGGATTTCCAAAATCAAACGTTTTAGGCTTTCATTTTGAAAATGGTGATCGTCTTTATCTTCGCCCTTCAGGAACTGAGCCAAAAATTAAATTTTATATTATGGTTCAAGAAAAAGAAGGCAGTCTTGTCGATAAAAAATCAAAAGCCAAAACAAAAGTTAAACAACTCCTAAGCTTTATTAATGAGAAGGCAGACCAAGCATGAGCCAAAAAGAAAACAATCTCGCTATCGCTCTCGTATCAGGTGGAATGGATTCATTATTAAGTGCAGCGATAGCAAGTGCCAATCATGAACACTTAGCTTTCTTGCACCTAAACTATGGTCAAAAAACCGAAGAAAAAGAACTCGAGTGTTTTCATAAAATTGCTGAATTCTATAACGTTCCAAAAGACCTTAGAAAAGTTGTCGATGTCACTTTCTTAAAACAGATTGGCGGAAGCTCTCTTACAGATGACGGCATCGATGTCAAAAAATACAAAGGCGATAGCGATGACATCCCTGACAGCTACGTTCCTTTTAGAAATACTCATATTGTTTCTATGGCCGTCAGTTGGGCCGAAGTCATTGGAGCAAAAAAGATTTATATTGGAGCAGTTGAAGAAGATAGTTCAGGCTATCCGGATTGCAGACCAAGTTATTACAAAGTACTTAATGCTCTCATTAAAGAAGGCACTAAGGACGGTGACATCCAAGTCGTTACTCCTGTTATTCATATGAAAAAATTTGAGATCGTTAAAATGGCTGCCTCTATGAAAGCACCGATTGAAAGTTCATGGTCTTGTTATGCTCGCGGCGATAAAGCCTGCGGCGTTTGTGATTCATGCGCTCTTCGCCTGCGTGGATTTAGCCAAGCTGGTATGGAAGATCCGATTGAGTATGATCAGCGACCAATTTACAATTGAAATTAATCTAAAATCTGTTTGACTTTTATCTTAATATTTCCGGGGTTAAAAACAACAGTATCTGTTCCTACAGGAGAATCGATATTTTCAAATTTTATCCAATAAAATACAGCTATGCCTTCACCACTTTTTAAGTACAACTGCTTTTTATTACCTGGTTCTAAACTTTGACTGTAGAAGTCTTCGTTCCCATCACCATCGTTATCACCTCGTGAAAAGCTACTATTAAGTTCCAACTCTGAGTAAATCTCAGTACCATCAACTTTCGGAGTATCCATGGCAGAGGTATTTGGTGTGATTTCGCCTTTATTAATATCAGTAGCATCAAAACGTATTACGGCAAAGTTCATATCTAGATATGTAGTTTCCCAAGCCTCATCAGGTGGTGAAATTGTAACAGTAGCTGGATCTGCTATAAGTGATATTTCGTAAAAACCGTCCGTTGTTATAGCAGCATAACTCATACTGCCACCAGCTGTTTGACTATAATTTGTGGTAGATGTTGGATCAGTTCGAGTAGAGATTGAGCCTGCTGTTTCATTTCCAAATACAACATATCCAGAATTACATTCTGTAAAACTCTGCTCGCATTCTTGGGTGGGAGTGGATAAGACTGAAGTGATGGTACTAGTATTAGTAGCCTCCACGATTACATTCCCTCGAATAGTTTGAAAATTATGATTCATCTCTGTAGAACTTATCGCTTCACCACTTGCAAATTGATAAATGCCATCAATTAGTGTCCCTGCATACAAAAATGCAGAGCTTAAAAAAGTAGCAACTGCAATGCCTTTTAGAAATCCCTTCCACTCATTTTGCTTCATCTTTTTCATATTATCCTCTTATGGTCCCCAAGTCGCAGAATCCCAGAGCGCAGAATCCCAACTGCCTTGAAGTGAATTGGCTTTATCTGAAATCATTGTAAGATATGGCTCAACTCCACAGTTTGTTTGATTAAGTGTTAGTGATAAATTTACTGACGGCTGGTCTAAATTAACGTCGGCGAGTGAGCCACAGTAATTCGTCCCCTGCCATGCACCTGCTCCGCCATAACCAACCAGGTGAAGATCCCAAGCGCCAAATGGAATTTGCGCCGTATCGCCATCGGCCATATCAAAGTCAAAAGGGATGCCTGAATCTTTATTAATTGCACGAATAAAAACTCCACCATCAAGGCTAAAACCAGTCACTGTCGCACCAGCAGTTAAATTGAAGTTGGTACGCGTTTTATTGCCGCCACAACTTGTGGTGAGCAAACTTAAAAGAATAAGTATTAGCAGGTTCTTAATAATCATCCTTAGTCGTATCGGTTAAATTAATTGTATAATAAGGCTAAAAAATGACGCATAAGTGGTTGATTTTAAAGAAACTCTCAATTAGCCTGAGTGCTGTAAATGAAAGAAAAACTTGGCGAATAAGCTTTAATTTAGTCCTGGCCTGTCCGATAAGTTTTTAAACAATTATCTACATAAATGTCATTATGGAGTATTAATGAGTCAAGCTATTGAGAAGCTATTTGAAAATATGCAACGTCACCGTGAGAAATTCCTTGAGAGAAGACAAGTCTTTTTATGGGGAGCGGTTCAAGATGATAGCGCTGAGCGAATCACTAATGACCTGCTCTATCTTGAAATGATGGATGCAGGGAAACCAATTACATTTTTTATCAACTCACCAGGCGGCGTGGTAACTTCAGGGATGGTTGTTTACGATACAATGCAAATGATTAGCTCACCAGTTCATACAGTTT
>CAYGQW010000076.1:8941-12467 GCA_964352175.1 uncultured Halobacteriovorax sp. | reverse complement strand
TTTCGAGAGGCCACAACTTAGCACCCAAATATCTGGATTTCAAAGGTTTTACGCTTGCTGGCGAGGTTACTTTAAGATTAATGGAAAGAAGCTGAGATCAACGCTAGTCGAGGTGTTTTGACACAGCATTACATAAGAGCTAACTGACTGAGAATTCGATAAATACTGACTCTTAAGTGGTACACAATTAGGGGGAATATTAACGCTAAGCGCCACGGGTCTTATAAATGAATCTTCACCCGACACCATTGTATAAAGTCGGTCGCCATAAATAAGTGTTGAGTTTACTGCTATTGCCGGCTGATTGCCCTGCTCACTTTTAACAACTGCACTTTGAAGAGTCTCACTGAAGTTGACTCCTGGAAAGCTCGAGTCGCGATTGATAGGAAGACGATGGCCTTTTGGTGGTTGATTATTTTTTTGATCATAAACATAGACATGATATCGAGACTCAAAGAAGAGAGTTCTGCGATTATCACTTTCAAAAGTAGCTGCGACCTCAAAAAATGGATTACTCCATCCAGAAGTTAAAAGAATCCAAGCATCTGAAGAGCTGCCTTCAACAAATGGTTTAACTCTAGCACTTGAGCGATCCAGCAATGCCATCTGAAATGAATTTTTTGAAACACTGAAGTTATTTAAATTTCTGGTTATCAACGACATGTTTCCTACTTGAAAAACATCATGATCAGCATGATCTTCAATTTTCATTTCACCAACTTTCGATACTGTCATGATTGAAAAACGACGGAAAAAATCTTCGCCCACAGAAACAACATGCCTAACCTGTCCAATTTCTTTTTCTTTTGTAGATTGAGGTAAAGTTCTTTCGATTAATACATTCTCCCAAGGACTTGGTGTTAACATCTCTCTTAACTTCTGCTTGAAAGCAACAGAATCAATAACCCTGGGTCTTAAAAGTGTACGTGTATCTTCATTAAGCGGCTCTAGGTAGTACAATCTCGAAGCTATGTTAGGTGGTTCATGGTCCAATAAATCATTCGAGTTATCTTCTTCAGGCAAAAACCACGTTTTTTGATAATATGGAACTAAAAGTTCTCCCAAGAATGTTTCAAGCTTTATCCAAGAAAATTGCGCTATCCCCTCATCTTTTTCAGGCAGTCCATTAAAACTTGAATGAGGCAATTCCCACCTTGAGTTGGAGCCAAATATTTTCTTCCCTTCAAGGTCTGTTATTGTAAGAACATAATTTTTTTGATCTGAGTCAACGCCATAAAAAATAAGCTCATTTTGCCCATCAAAATTAATATCTTTTTCGATGACAGCCCTTAGCTCTTCATAATCCTCAAGGATAATGTCTGTTAACTTTGTCTGTTCATCTTCTGCATTGGCCTTGATGGTGATAACCCTAAACTTATTTTCTGATTTAGCATAAATGTAGCCATGAAAGTCTGCGCTAGGCTTTCCTTCGACACTGACATAATTCATACTAGTGCTTTTTTTGTTTCCATTTATGGAAACTAAAGCTCGTACAGGAAGCCCGCTAATACGTGTCTGAAGTAGGTCACTTTGACGAATTTTTCGAGCAAAAGAGAGCGTAATTGGTGATTTCGTAAGTCTACCATCTAAATCAGTTCTAAATATAACGTCGACTTCACTATCAGTCATTAAAGTATCTAACCGACCTTCAACTTGAATAGTTTCATTTTCACTGACAGTAACCTTTGCATCTATTCCTTCAAGACTGACCTCTAAACGTTCATAGGACTGTGCTAAAATTTCCATTGGTAGCTCAAAGCGATATTCGCCTTTATCATTCACTTCAATGGTGACGAGATCTTTAACAAGTAAACTGGCGAAACCTTTTATGGCTTCGCTTTTAAGTGCATTCGAAATTGATAAGGCTCCAAAACGTACGAAGCGTGAATCATTATCTTGTTGAAGTGGTTTTGCGCTTGAGTAAAGCAATGCTTTAATTTCTTTTGCCTTTAAATTTGGATACTTTAACTTAATTAAAGCTGCAGCTGCAGAAACAAACGGAGCAGCTTGGCTTGAACCATTTTTAGCTTCATAACCTTGAATTCTAAGTGTTCTCGACTCCATTGAATTAGGATGAGTAGAAACTATCCATTCACCTGGAGCAACCAAATCAACTTTACCACCATGATTAGAAAACTCAGATATATTCCCCTGGTTATCAATCGCTCCAACACAAATGACAGCAGGATGAGCGCAGGGCCAAGTAGGAACATTTTTATTATTATTTCCAGAGGCTGCGACAAGAACGATTCCTCTTTCAGCAGCAACATCCAAGGCACGAACTATTTTCGGTGTATTAACAAGTTTTGGCCAACCTAAGCTCATATTAATTACATCAACATTTGATTCTACAGCAAAAGCCAAAGCGTCCGCAATAATATCAGTAATGATTCTTCCCTTATAAACAAATCCGTTAATATTTTTACTTAATACTTTCAAAGGCAATATTTTCACTGCACTCGGTGCTACGCCTTGAACTCCAATATTGTTTGAATTAGCAGCAATAATCCCAGCGACATGAGTTCCATGCCCTGTATCATCTTTCATATCTGCATTATCTAAAAAGTCTTTGCCTAAAAACACTCGATCTTTTAAGTCTGGATGATTCATATCAATACCAGAGTCAATCACAGCAACAATTACTTCTTTGCCTTGATCAAGCTTATTCAGCTCCTCCATTCCAGGCCAATCAATATCAACACCTAATACTCCATCGACCTGTTCGCGACGAATTTCACCTTCTGCTCGATATATTTTTTGACCAGTATTCTTAAGTCCCCATTGTTGATCAAACATAGGCTCAGCGGCAAAAACCGTTGAAGATAAAGCCAATGATGAAAGGAAGATTTTAAATTTCACAGTCTCTCCCTTAACCAGTAACCGTTTAGTTCACCTTCTTGAATACCAAGCATCTGTTTAATTTTATCAAAGGGCCCATTCCAAAATCTTGAACCAATGCGTCCCTCAGTATTTGTCTGGATGGTGTCATTAAGAATTTCATCATTATTCCTAAAGCCATTGACTTCACCGTGAACAAAAATATTGTCTTGTCCAAGAAGCATTTTCAGCTCATTAAAGTCGAGGTCTTCATACAAATCTCTATATAGACGCATAAGACATTTCGTAATATCTTTTTGATCTTTATTCTCTTCAATTTTCTCTCTACATCTATTATTTTGCGAAATCACGTTACTTAATGTTCCACATGACTCAATTCGTTTCCCATCACTCAATCTTCTCGTTCTAACTCGTTCTTCACGACAGCCGCGCTCTCTTATGCCACGAGCATCTTCATACTGATATTCAAAATAGATCAATGAATTCGGATGAATCTGTTCTAGCCTTTTGAAACCCTCTTCATAAAGATTTAGGTTTACGGCTACATCAAATAATTTGAGCTTATCTGTATTATCCAGGGTTCTTTCATCAAAAAGTTGAAATCCGAACTTCTCGTTAGCTTCTTGCATATGACTTTTTAACTTTTTTATTTTTTGCAAGACTATAGAGTGCTAGCGCCATTGTTATA
>CAYGQW010000076.1:0-8931 GCA_964352175.1 uncultured Halobacteriovorax sp. | reverse complement strand
TATTTTTTTACTCCAGCCTTCCCAGCGATCCGACAAGCGCATAAATCGTTCTTTATAGATATCATTTTCATCAAGACTAGTTTCAAAACGCACGGACGTCGTCGTTCCCATTCCACCAATCGTTTCTGCCGAGTTTTGAAATGTTGGCGATGCCCAATTGACGTTATAGGAAAGTCTCTTAAAACCGTAATTGATAATATCTTTCGTAAAAGCTTCCCAGTTAAGTCCAGATTGCTTTTCATCAGTTAGTGTTACATAACGGCCTTTTAATCCATCTCTAGACTCAATATCAAAAAGTGTATCGGACTTCAGCTTTTTATGACGCCAAAATAAAAATGCAAACTTTGAGCTTTTATCCTTAAAGTCTGCTTCAACCACGTTTGGCTTTTGAATTTCTTCAAGTAGTTCTGAAGATCCAGTATTCAAGAATTCAGCTACGGCGTGAGCCTTATCAAATAGTCTTGGATTTTCTTTAATGTCTGGGTTCAAATCGACTTCATGAAGTCTTACTGAATAATTTCCGTTTTGTTTTCTCCAGCCAAGACGAATAATTGGAACAAAACGCTCTAACGAGACATTTAAACTCCAACCCTGACCATGCCCAATATCATCATAAATTTGTAATGTTTTTTGATCTTTTTTATAAATCTGAATTCGTCTGATATCTACGATATCTGCACTACCCGAAAGAGAAACATGCACAGGTGTTCCCATTAAACTTGTTCCAAGTGAAGCTCCTACTGAAGGCACTACTCTTTCAGTGTAAAGCACCGACTCTCCGACGCCGAGCTTTTCATTGAGGTGCTTTACAATTTTGACCAACTCACTATTGTCGTCGTCGAGACTCCAATCTGCATTAGGATTTTCGCTGTCACGAAGTGCACTTAATTGATCAAGATTTTTTCCCAGCTGCCATTTTATTAAAGGAACAACAATATTTTTATAAGGCTCCTTAAAAACCTGCCTTAAAGATCTAAGCGGCTTAAGGTGAGTCCAATTTTTTGATAGATTAACCATTCCTCGAATTGAAGCAGTAGGCGCAAACTCTAGATTTTCGATTCCTAACTGACCACCAAGTTGAATACTCCATCCGATAGAATCGGCAAGCTGTACTAGATTGTCAGTACCAAGATAATTACCTACGACAACATCTCTTGAGGCTGTAAGATTTAAATCAGCCATCGGTGAAAACCAGGTACCTACGGGAAAGTCTGTTATATATCCAGTTTCGATAAAGTTTTCAAGGCCGTCTTGAAATTGTTGTTGATGAAACTCTCCTCGAACTTTATTTGCGTCAAAAAGCGAAAGCTCTTGGTTAGCTCTTGAAACAATATTGTCTAAAGCGAATGCCTGAAGCTTCGATAGAGCAAACCATTGAATGTCTTTAAATGGAGATTCTGGGTCTCCATGAGCAAAACGGCTGGCATACCCTTCCCAATCAAGTTTTTCGAGTTTACCTTTTTTAAGGAACTCCCCTTGAGAGACTTCAAGGTCGTATGGTAATGCGACTGCTGATTCAGAAAAAATCTCCAACAACGCATTTCTTCTTGAGGAAATTTTCTCAGTTAATAATTTAGATACTTCGTCTGGAAAATGAGCTAGTTCAATCGCCTGACGAAGTTCGCCTTTTGTAAGCTTTTCAAGACGTCTTAAGATCCATTTTGCATCGTCAGCTGTTGTTGTAAAAATACCACGTGTAAAATGTGGAAGAATTACGGAATTATTGTCCTTACGGCCAACCGTCCATTCAAATTTATTTGAACTTTCTCCAAGATCAAGTAGTGCATAGGGAATAAGTAATGACCTTAAGGTTCTATTGGTTAAAGTTTGTGGAGGAACACCCATTGCCAGATTATAGTGATCACTCGAACTTGGGACAGTAACAGCAATATCTCTGAAGACGACGATTAGAGATTGCTCGTCTTTACTTTCAATCCATCGACTAGCAGCTCCAAGTGTTGCTCTTGGAATTTGGCTTTCTGTCAGTTGATCCATCTCTTCTTTCGATGCGAAGCGGACCTTTAATCGCTTAATCCACTTTATCGCCGGTATCTTATATCCAAGTAGTCGTAAAATATTCTTTCTAAGAAGCATCGTATGAAGAGTTTTATCAAGATGAACAATGGCCGTAGTGTTTAAACTTTGAATATTAAAGCGAAACATTCCGCTGGCAGATAAGAGTGAGCCAGAGAAATCAACTTCGTCTCCTTCGTGAATATCAAGACTATCTTTCTCGATTGTTAGCTCTTGAGTTTCGTTACTCCAAAGAGCGCTATCAACTGGATTTAAAGATGACAGGTCGAGCCCTTCACTTGAGAGCCTGTACGCTTCGTCTGGTCTGAGCATTCTGCCGTCTAGAGATAGATCATCACTAGGCATTCTTAGTTCCTTGAGCGGGATACTGGCATATTGCTGTGCACTTACGGGTGCAATATGAACCATCAGCACACTAAAAAAGATAAATGTAAGGACACGCCAAATGGTCATATTTTTCCAAAACTAAAGTTATTCTGGATAAATATGCAAAGTCTATACCTGTTTGAATGTCGTTATTTTGATAACTTAAGAGGCTTTAGTGTCTAAACTTTAGACATGATTACTAAAGTAGGTCTGAGACAATAACTCCTAACCCGATACGATTTGTACTTACATAGTAATCAAGTAAACTCTCACCGTAACCATTAGCGTACTGAACAAACCCTTTAATCTTTTTATTTAACGGTATCGAAATCCCTATCTCTCTATATCCGCGATTCTTCCCTTCAAAGGAGTTTCTTATCAACAGTGAGTAAACCCAATCCGCATTTTTATAAGCAAATCCTAATTCAAATTTTCCCATATACTTTTCAAGCTGCGGGTTATCATCATTGACGCCATCTGGGATGCGGTACCAAGACTTCAATGCCATGGCAAAATGTCCATATGAAAAAAGCCCCGTTAAAAAGATTCGGTTCCAACTTCTTGAGAGATTTTCCGTTTGACCGTTAGATTGATGAATTATTCCGAAAATAAAAGCATCAAAATTAATATTATAGAGCTTTAAATCATTTCTTTTCATATAAAAGATTTCTGGCTCGTAGTTACTTTCACGAAATGGTCTCGAGCTATTTTGGTTATAGACCTGCCAGTAAGAAAGCTGAGTATATGCAGCCCAAATACCATCGTTTTCAGTAAAGATTTTGGTTGCAATCGGAAATTTAAAACTTAATTGAAATTTAGTTTCGATTCTCATGACTCGATCAAGTCCAGTATCAATACCTCTTACTTTCAATCGATCATTAGATTCATTATTTGGTCGAAAATTATAAGTAACTGGTAATAAGTAGTTTTGCTTATGCGCCAAAAGAGAAAACCTTGAAAGCTTTAGTAATTCCTCATTATTAAGTCTTGTTTCGGCTGCCGTTGAATCTGCAAATACGAAGTTCAAACAGGGATTCAAACACAGTATTAAAAGGCTGATTTTTATAATATTCATCTCGAGAGTATGGCTGAAGTATTACCAAAAAAAAAGCCACCCATTCGGGTGGCTTCATTATTAGTCGCGGTGTGAACGAACTATTGTAACTGTAGACCGAAAAGCTCTGGAAGAACTCTGTTTTCAAGATTTGAAGCAGTTGTTCCTACTTTAAGGGCAATTTTGCCAAGAAGTTCATCTTGAGCATCTTTGTCATTTGCAGCGGCCATAACTTCAGCAAGAGATACGCCAGTTAGCTTTTGAAGATCATTTGAAAGTGCTAGCTCATCAGCTGTAGTAAGCTCTCCGCCTGATTTTTGAACAAGTTCTTCAGCTTTTTTACCAAGAGTTACCAAAGACATTGAAGTTTCGATTCCTACGTTGAAAGCAAAAGAAACGTTCGCAGCTTTTTTGATAAATTCTTTTTGCTCAAGCTCAGCAGTCATTAGAGAAACGTCAGTTGTTGCAGCTTCATCTTCATACTGGAAACCAGAGTTACGACCGATAAATGTATTAGTCCAAAAATCAAAATCTACAACTTCATAATCATCACCCCAGAAGTCACCATTGATGTCTCCAAAAAGGATATCGTCACGCTCGATAGAACGGAATTCACGAGCGAGTGCAGTTGTGCTTGAATAGTAGTCATAATAAACGATTGAGCGAATGTACTCTAAAGATACAGCTTTATACTCGTTGTACTTGTCATCATAGATAACAAACCAGTTATCTTCACCAGCATAAGTTGAACGGATTGTTTCATCTGTATATAGCTCTACATATGAATCATCTCCATCAAAACCTTCAATACTATTAAGCGCAGAAACAAACTGGCTTACTGAAGCAGTTGGTGAATAATATGAACCATAAGTTGATGATCCGCCGCCGCCGCCGCCAGAACAAGCAGCTAACATTGTTGCAGCTGAAACTAGTGCTGCACTTTTAAACATTTTTGAAACTAAAGACATATGTCCCCCTTGCGCGTTTTCGCAGTTAATAATTCGTATACCTTTCCTGGATATGTGAACGTGAGTCTTAAACCACATAACCAATTTTCATGCCAATAAAAACCCTAGAGCATGTAATTTTGATAGGAAATAAGACCCCAAAAGGGGACCAAAGTGGTCAGACTGACACCATTGCTCAGGTTCAATTCGCACCACACGAAGCATCACTCTTTTCGCAAACATCTCTTTTTTAGATAGATACTCTTTCTTTATTATAATTTACAGCAACAAAGGAATTGTTTAGAAACAGTGCATCTTATGGAGATACACATGAAAACACTTCTCATTCTTTTATCACTTCTCGTTTCAATCTCGGCTGATGCCGAACAATTTAGGCTTAAAGATAGCCTTTGTGGCGAAATCGATCCTTTCATAATCGGTGATGCTTGCGTCCTCGTCCTTGAAAACAAGGGAAAAGAAAGTGTTCTTATTTCTGATGTTGATTTCATGGTGAGCTTAAGTGAGAAAGATCTTACTAACGGTGATTTTTTTGATTTAGACCTTCAAGCGATTGAGGCTGTTGATAAGAAAACTGCAAATCAAATGAATCAAGTTCTATATCGTTCAATGAACCTTTCAAGAAAAGCTAAATTTTTCTATCTAGATCATAATGAAGGTTTAAACAGACTGGATGTTCAATTGAAGACAAGAAATATTACTTGTGAAGCCAACAATGTTTCTGGTGATGGCTTTTTAGATTCAACAATCTATTTTCGTGCCGACCTTGAAACCTATGGAAGCTTCTCAAGTCTTAAGAATTTGAAATTTAATTTTAAACTTACTGATGGTGACGATACTTGGTCTGAAGGTGATACATCTTTTGCTTCGCTTACTAATTCGATTCACTATAATCCATATGTCTACCATGGTCATGATAAATTTAATTTTTGGCTTAGCTCTAGATCGCGTGGATTTGGTGATTTTGATTTAATTATTCCTGTGAATCGTATCATTGATAATAGCGAAGCTTTTAGCGCACAAGTCATCATGACGGCTATTGACGACCATCACGGTGACTCTGTTAGCGTTGATTGTTTCTAAGGGTCTTGAGTAAAAATCTCGTATTGTTCAACGTGATAGTTATTTTCTGATCTCATTTGCACCGTGGCGCCATAAGCATCTTCTAGAGTTTCAATCAAATCAAGATCTACTCCAGAGAGTCTTGCTGCCACTTCGGGGTGAGCAAAGACAAATAGCTTCTTGCAGTTTGTTTTCTTTAGAGTTTTGATAATCTCACGAACAAGTTCATAGCATACAGTTAAGGTTGATTTTACTTTTCCCGTACCTTCACAATATGGACATGGTTCGCACATCACACGAGTCAGAGTATCTCTAGTTCTCTTCCTGGTCATCTCGATCAGACCAAGTCCAGAAATCGGTAGTACATTTGTTTTAGCACGATCTTTTTTGAGTGCTTCTACAAAAGTTGTGTACACCTGTTCGCGGTGTTCTTCTTTTTCCATATCAATGAAGTCGACGATAATTATGCCGCCGCAATTTCTAAGTCGAAGCTGGTACGCAATTTCTCGAACTGCTTCGAGGTTTGTTTTAACAATCGTATCTTCTAAGTTTTTACGACCAACAAATTTTCCAGTGTTTACATCAATAGAAACCAAAGCTTCTGTTTGATCAATATTAAGTGATCCGCCACTACGTAGAAAAACTTTATTAGAAATTCCGCGCTCTATCTCAAGATCAATTCCGTATTTTTCAAAAGGAGAAGCATCCCCCTCGTAAAATTCGATTTTACCTTGAAGATTAGGTAAGAAGCGCTTAACAAACTTTTCAACTTCTCTTTCCATTTCTTTTGAGTCGACTACAACTTTAGCTACATCCTCATCTGTAATATCTCTTAAGATCCTTTGAATGAAGTTTAGATCGCGGTAAACAAGAGTAGCAGGCTTAGTTTGAGTTTCAGACTTTTGAACATCCTTCCAAATCTTAACTAAAAGATTGAAATCTTGTTTTAGAGTTTTATAACTCTGAGCTTCGGCCACCGTTCGAGCAATAATTCCTTTACCTTCGGGGCGGATGGTATCGAGAATTTCTTTTAGGCGCTCACGTTCTTCTTCTTTTTCAATTCTTCGACTAACTCCAGTGTGCTCAATATAGGGCATGAAAACAACATAACGCCCGGCCAATGTTATATGCCTGGTAACTCTCGGGCCTTTGGTTGAAATAGGCTCTTTAGCGACTTGAACAATAATCTCATCGCCTTCCTTTAGAAAACTTTCAATCGTCGCGTCTGGACGAAAACGCATATCGACCTGTTCTGATAAAGTTGAAAATTCATCAGGAATCATCTCGCCGACTCGCTTTGAAGTCTCTGCATTCTTACGGCTCTTTTCGGCCATATCTCTTTGTTCTTCTAATGTGGGTAAATAGGCATCATCAACATAAAGAAAAGCTGCCTTCTCCCAGCCAATATCGACAAATGCCGATTGCATGCCTGGCAAGACTCTTAAAACTTTTCCTTTATAGACATTGCCGACGTTGGGGAAGTCTTCTTTTTCATCACTTCCCCTGTCCATGAGATATTCTAGAATCTCGCCGTTTTCAACGAGAGAAACCCGACACTCGTTAAGTGTCTGGTTGATTATGAGTTCTTTTGCCATCGAGAGTACCTTTTAAAATATATTCTTTTAGATTTTATCAGGTGTAAGAAACACAGGCGAGCCGAAGCGGGTCAAGGCAAAAAGGTTTCTCTAAGTCATTACTGTTTCGTCGAATATCAAAGAAAACTTCGCGTTAAAGATTTAGTCGTAACGCGTGTTCTAGATGAATATCCCTGCAATGCATGCAGTCATGAAGCAAGCAAGTGTCCCACCAACTAGTGATCTTATCCCTAGTAGTGCAAGGTCTTTCCTACGATCGGGAGCCAATGTTCCAATTCCGCCGATTTGAATAGCAATCGAGCTAAAATTGGCAAAACCACATAAAGCGTAGGTTGAAATAATAGTCGCACGCTCAGAGAGCTGTGGCATGGCCGCCTGTAGATCTAAATAAGCAACGAATTCATTCAAGATTAATTTTTTCCCAAGAAGAGTTCCAACGATTAAGCAGTCCGCCCAAGGTACGCCAAGTAACCAAGCAATCGGAGCAAATAAATAACCAGTAATAAGCTCAAGGGTCAATCCGGGATATCCAAAAAGACCTCCTACTTTTCCAAAGGCGCCATTAACCATGGCAATTAAAGCAATGAAAGCTAAAAGCATGGCACCAACATTAAGTGCCAGCTTAAGTCCTTCACTGGCACCGCTAGCTGCTGCATCAATCATATTAGCGTGAGCGTTAGGAAGATTAAGTGAGACGTCACCCTTTGTTTTACTAACTTCCGTCTCAGGAACCATTAGCTTGGCGCAGACTAAGGCTGCCGGTGCTGACATTACCGATGCTGCTAACAAGTGACCAGCATCTACTCCCAGTCCGACATAGGCTGCAAGAACTCCACCTGCAACGGTCGCCATTCCGCCAGTCATTAGGGCCATCAATTCTGATCTGGTCATTGCACTAATGAAAGGCTTAATAACCAGTGGTGCTTCTGTTTGACCGGCAAAAATATTTGCAGCGGCAGCTAAACTTTCTGCCCCGGATGTACCCATTACTTTAACCATAACCTTGGCAGCAAGCTTAATCAGAATTTGCATAATTCCAAGGTAGTAAAGAACGCTCATTAAAGAGCTCATAAAAATAATTGTTGGGAGAACTAGAAAAGCAAAAATAAATCCAGATTTAGAAACGTCTGTAAGTGGCCCGAAAATAAAGCTTGAACCCTCATTAGTGAAATCTAAGATCCCAGTAAATAACTCTCTGGCCGTATCAAAAATTGATCTACCAAATCCAGTTTTTAAAATGATTAATCCAAAAACAACCTGGAGAACAATGCCGGAACCTACCGTCTTCCAATTAATCGCTTTTTTATCGCAGGAAAAAAGGTACGCAATGAGTAGCATACAAAGCAACCCAAAGGCTGAGATTAGTTGGTCCATAATATTTGCCTAGAATGAGAACTGATAGCCTACTTGTGCAGGAGGCACTGGGGCTAATTGTGAGTTTTCTTTTTGGTGCCAAGCGACTCTTTGATTTGTATTAAACTCTAATACATCATTTTGAGTTTGCTTATAAATAGTTTCGCTTTTATTGGCTTGCATATAGGCAACCAAACCAACACCCACGATGATGCCAACTGCACCGCCGACCATCACATTTTTTAAATGCTCACTTGGCTCTTCTACGAAGGACAAAGTTGAAAGTCCAAGAATGGCTCCACCTAAAGCTGTACCACCGATAACCATTGCATCTTGAAGACCTTGATCAGCAAACGAAGAGTTTTCTTGGGCGAACGAACTTACCGGCGTGATGACCGAAAAGATAATTAATGCAGCAGAAACTAACCAAATTCTCATATGATAGCCCTAACTAATGCGACGCCACAGAATTGCCTTTTAATAGGTGGCATGCCTATGATGT
>CAYGQW010000075.1:1432-12664 GCA_964352175.1 uncultured Halobacteriovorax sp. | reverse complement strand
AACAGCAAAATCCCCACCCCAGACCAATTCTTAAAAATTAAATCAAAGTCACTACAAATAATAAGATCAGGAAATAATTGTTTCATTTGTATTGAGTACTTAGCCGCGAACTCGCCAAAAACCATAATTTTTACTTGATGGTGTATTAGACGATCAACCGTATCTTTATCGGGAAGATCATTTTCACCTCGACACTTGCCACCCACCAGCAAAGTCATAGGATGGTTACACCATTTCTCATCTGAGCGCACTGACTTAACTGCTACCAAAGTACTGGCCCAGTTGGTACTTTTTGAGTCATTTAGAATCAAGCGACTGTCATCTTCAAATACTTTTTCTAGGCGATGAGCGACCCCTTTAAAGGTCTCAATAACTTTTTGAATGGCCGTCGTTTTAACTAAGCAAGCCTGAGCCAAACGGATTGCAAAGGCTAGATTAACTAGATTGTGATGCCCAAAAGGTTGAAAGTCAGAAATAACCAGATCTTCAAAATGAAGACTGTTTGGATCAACTCTTTCCCAAAACCAAGCACCAGGGCGAACAACTTTTTCACTCCACACATCATTTTCTAAACTTAAAAACAAATCCCCTGCTCCTAGTTGATTTGTAATATTTCCTTTTGCCTCTGCATAATCACGCACCTTTCTATACCGCTCTCCGTGACTCGCACTAATGTTTAAAATAGCACAAGCATGAGGTCTAAACTGATCAAGGCTTTCAAGCTGAAAACTTGAAAGCTCTAAAGCGATTGATTTTGGAAACAATTCCTCTGATATTTGATTTGTTATAAACTCATGACAGAGTTCACTAAGTGGGGTTCCGATATTTCCACCAACAAAATATGGCTGCTGATCTACTTCTAACATTTCTGAAAGCATTGTGACAGTTGTCGTTTTTCCATTTGTCCCAGTAACGGCGACCCACTTTGTTGCGGGGAAAGCCTTAGACAAAACCCTAAAACTTAGTTCAATTTCATTCCAAATCGGAACTTTATTAATCAAGGCCTGTTTTAAAACTTCATGTTGTCTAGGTATGCCTGGGCTCAAAAGAATGAGGTCACATGAAGCTAAAGCTTCGCTGGCAACGGGATCATCTTGAGTCAAAAAAACATGATCCCCGACCAATGATTCAACTTGTTGATTAACAACAATTATATGTGCCCCAACTGCCTGACATAATGAATAAGCTGATCTTCCGGAGACTCCAAGACCAAAAATGCCAATTTTGGCTTTTGATAGACTCTCTGGACTAGCGAAATCGATGCCCTTCACTTATAAACTCCCTATGCAACTAAGCTTACAAGAACATTATAACGAATTATTGCAGATTTTGCGCGACAATCACACATGCTGGGATCAGGAAGTTTTAAATTCCTACCCAGAATCCATCACAAGACCTCCAGAAGATTGGCTTGAAGTCCTTTCAACATTAACTCTTGATCAATTATGGCTTTTGGACTCAAAGCAAGATTTCAGCTTCATTGGTCATCATAAAATGCGCGATTGTTTTGAAAAGCTCGAACAACTTACGACATTGCCACGAAAGAAAGCTTCGATTGATCATCACTACAACCAAGCTGATGCCTTTTTTGGAGTTCGAGGTAAAAAACGTTACGAAATAGCAACTCTAGCTCCCATCCTAAAAGAGTTCAAACATGACTTTCGTTTTAAACGACTAATCGATATTGGTGGAGGACAAGGTCATTTAGGGCGTGTGATCTCCAAGCATTTTGGAGTAGAAACCCTGAGCGTAGATCGAGACCCTCATCTTTTAAACTTGGGAATTAAAAATGTTAATCGCCTCCAACATAGAGTTCTTCCTGCTGGAGCAGCGTCGATAAATTTTAAAGAACTTTATATAAAGGATGGAGATACTCTACCGGATTGCTTTGATTCAGATTCATTTATTTTGGGTCTGCACACATGTGGAGATCTTTCATGTAGCTTAATGGATTTTGCCACTCAAGCCAGTTCTAAAGGTCTTTTAAGTTTTGGTTGCTGTTATCACAAGATGAATCTCAATTCAGACGGGCGGGCTAAAAACGGTCCCATCGATTTGCCTCTCAATACTCATGCCCTAACCTTAGCTACCAGAGGTCACCGTAGCGATAGCCGAGAGGCGTTTGATCTCAAACTGCAAGTAAAACGCCACCGCTACGCACTTCACCTCTTTCACTACCATGAGCGAGGAATTCAACGCTTTTATCCAATGGGTGAAACTAAGGCCAAGGAATATACAGGTCCATTTTCGGACTATGCCCAACCAAGACTTGAGGCATATCAGATTGCAGCCACTACAGATGAACTAGAAAATTTTTATCAGCAAGACTGGGTCATCGCACTTTATCAAAAAATGACTTATGCTAACCTGATTCGATGGCAATTTGGACGAGCCGTAGAACTTTTTATTCTTTTAGATCGAGCGCTCAAACTTGAAAGACAAGGTTTTAAAGTCGAGATGGGTACCTATTTTAATGAATTGAAGTCGCCGCGAAATATTGGAATTCTAGCGTATCGAGAATAATCATAAAAATCTAGCAGTGTCAGGTTGACCCTAAAAACGACACATCTCTTTCTCATTTCTTAAAAGACAAATCAATCAAGCTAAAACTCCAACATTATGAATAATTTATAGGGCCATTGCCAGATAGTTTTGGCATTTATAGATTGCTGCAATCATTCTTAAGGGGATAAGACGATGAAAATTTCTGCATTAATTTTTGGTATTATAACAATGGCTGGTTCTACAGCTTATGCTCAGACATGTGCTGTCGACATGGTTCGTTATGGAAGTGTTATTGAGACTTTTTATGCTCAACTTGATCGAAATGGCCGTTGCCGAGATGCTCTTAGAGAATGTGCGCGAGCAAGAACACTCCAAGGAGCTGGAACTGAAACAATTTGTGAACCGTCTACAGTAAGACCAAATCCAAATCCTTATCCGCCAAATCCTAACCCTTATCCGCCAAATCCTAACCCTCTACCACAGCCACCTAGAAATGACGTTTTTAGACCATTTCCCGGGAGATCAATTAGAGCTGGTGAAATGGTCATGGAGAGCTATAACACACGCTCAATTCAAACAGTTCGCGCAATCTCTGATGGTCTTTATATGCTTGATGATGGCCAGTGGTATAGCTCAAGCTACATCAATAAGCTGCAAGAAAGTGAAGATGGCTTTACTTTAGGTGAAGACGTTATGGAGTCTTATAACACTAGAAGTTTTGCCTATATAAAAGCGATTGCAGCCAATCTTTTCTTATTATCTGACGGTCAATGGTACAGCTCAACTTACGTCAACCGTTTAGAAAATTCACTTAACGGTTTCTATGTTGGTGAAAGGGTAATGGAAAGTTATAATACTCGTAGTTTTGGAATCATCAAGGCTATTTCGGCAGGACTTTTCCTACTAGATGATGATCAGTGGTATAGCCCAACCTATATTAATAAAGTAGAAACGAGCTCAAACGGTATTTACGTCGGCGATCAAGTGATGGAAGACTACAATACACGCTCGATTCAAAGAGTTAGAGAAATCAGTGGCGGACTATTTTTACTTGATGACGGCCAATGGTATAGCGCAACCTATATTAATCCCCTAGTTGATTCTTTTAACGGTTTCTATGTGGGTCAAAGTGTAATGGAAGATTACAATACTCGCAGTATCCAGAGGATTATAGCAATTGCGGGAGGACTCTTTCAGCTCGAAGATAATAACTGGTATAGCGCTACTTATATTAATAGACTTCAAAGATAATAGCTTCTAGTTCAAAGGGCCTCAGGGCCCTTTTTTTATAAACTTTGAAGTTTTTACATACCTCAAATTCACCAGAACCATTCCTAAATACCATTTAGAAGCGTTTTAGATAAAATAGCATCACGTCATCATTTCTTTCTTCGCAATCATTGCGCCCCGCACCAACATGCTGCAACTCAATAATTCAAATGGAGAAATAGATGAAAGCTAGAAACATAGCAATTCTAATGTCCCTAACAACACTTTTAGCGACCTCGGTTATGGCACAATCGAGACGCGATAATGACTATAGTCGTGATGGTGATCGTTATGATCGCGCTCAAATCCGTCACAACTTCAGAGATAGCAGTATGGGTGATCGTTATCGCCGCGACACTCGTGTTGACGATGTCTGTATGGAAATCAAAGAAAAATTAACTATTGCTGAAAATCGTTATGAAAATGCCGAGAATAATCTTCGCACGGCTAGCTCTGTATTTTCACAGGCTAGAAATACTTATGAAAACCGTTCACAGTCTCTAAGCACTAAACAAAACCTGGTAAGAAATCTAGAAGTTCGAATAGCATCATTAAAAGCCGATTATGATAATGCGATTTCAACTAATCTTGAACAAAGATATGCCACTGAACTTAACCTCATTAACGATATCGTTCGCGGCAAGCAAAGTGCAGTAAAAGAACAAGAAGTTATTCGTAAACGTGCATGTTAAGGAGGAGGTCTTTTTGGTCTAGGCAGAAATGCTGAAGAAAGACGCGCCTGTAACGCTGAAAAAGATAAAGAGAAAGCATTAGAGAGAGATCTTGAAAACACAGAAAGAAATGAACAACGTCCGGCACAAGCTCGCTATGACGGTGTAAAGCAATTGATCGAAGACTATACTCTTTCTCAAAATCGTTTGGTTGCGGCGAAGTCTGATCTATCAAGAGAGCTAACTTTAACCCCTTCTATCGATGATCTTAGAGTTCGTTTTCAACAACTTGAGCGTGAGAATAAAAATGCAAATCGTGAGTTCAGTGTAATTCGTGATGAATACGGTCACTCAGCCGTTCGTTTTGAGGTTTGCATGGATATGCAATATGAAGCAAGAAAATCACAAGTCTTCACCCGCGCATACGAGGAACTTTCACGTAACGGCTGTGCAGATACAACAGGCTTAATGTATAGAGCTCGTGGCTATGCTGAAAAAGAAGGTCTAGCAGCTGACTCAGATCGTGGAGGGGAACGCATCAACCGTTAATTAAGACTTAATAAGGTTTCGGAGTAACGTCCGGAACCTTTTTCTATTGGATATATTCTACACCAACACGACAAAAGCGATTACTAGCAAAACTCTCATCTTGAATACTATGCACATAAATGACTTTCGCTTTGGTTCGAGTCTTCGTTTCATGGGGAGGATTTAAGATCAAACTTTCAGTATGTACAAAAAGATTTCGCTCAAGACTTGAGACCCGAAAAGACGCGCCCTTAAGTCCATAATCAATTAAAGGTTTTTCAAACAAAATGACGCCAAAATCATTTTCAACTTCAAACTTCACTTGATTAATCATCTCTTCAATCTCGCTTTCGACTTGAAACCTCTCCCCCTCTCGTTGCTCTCTAATAAGGACTCCACACGGAAATGCAACTTGAACATTGAAAGTTGAATTAAAGGTTATCTTAGATTTAAAAATAACCATGGCATTTTTTTCATAAAAGTAGATAGGTTCTTTTGAGTCAAAGAGGAAGTCATCTTCTTTAAAAGGCGAAAAATTCAAAAATCCAACAAAGCGATTAGTTTTACGAATAACCACTCTGACAGGCTTTCTACTACCATTAATATTTTGCCATAGCGATATAACTCCTTTTGACTTAAGGCTGGAAAAATTTTCAAATAGATTATTATAACGAGATTCTTCCCTAAAGTTTGGTAGGTCCATCATGAACTCCTTGAATCTCTTGTGCATTTAGCACATAGACTTTTAAGCAAGATAGAGACCAAAACTTTGACAATAAATAGCTGTTTTTTTGATCAACAAAGGTTGTTTCAAAATCAATTGTTGAAAATTTAAACAATTTTATCTTAATAATATTTTTTGATTATTCTAAAAAGAAGGAATACTTAAAACATGAGCAGGTTGTTTCAAAAATGAATTACCTAATGTTTGAACGTAATCACCAGCAGTCGTAATCTCGATTAAGTATTGACCTGTATATTCAGCAACTAAAATATTTCCATCTGAAGTTTGCGCCAATCCTCTTGGCCCCGATAGAACAGCTGATGAACTAGCGTTATTGAAAGTAGTTGTCGCAGCTGTTAGACCGCTGTCATAAACCTGCACACTGTCTGTTGTTCCATCCCATGATAGAGCAAACTCACCATTGGATAACTCAATACAGCCATATCCATTAGTCGTTCCAGCAATAACACTCGTTCCAGTTGCTTGCAAGTTACCATTGCTATCAAACTTTCTAGCTTGATCAGTGTTTGCAGAGCAAGCAATGAATCCACCATCTTGAGTTGGACTGATTTGTCTCATCAATGTTAGTCCTAAATTTTTAGGCCAACCTGTTGTGTTTCTCACCCCGGACTCGCTGAACCTTTCTGCGCTTGTACTAGTTTCAGCAACAATAATATCGCCATTCGAAAGTTGAGCCAGCCCTATTGTATTAGTATTAAAAACTAAATTTGAATTGGAGATTAAAACCCGAGATGAGCCGTCATAAGGAGAGATGGCCATCACTCTATCAGAGCCGTCTACAGCCACAAGAATTTCCTTAGTAGTATGCATCCAAGCTAAGCCAATTAATCTTTCAGAATTTGAGTCCACACTGAATAAAACATTTTTGAAATTACCATTTCTATCAAGAACAACAATATCGGCGCTTAAGTAGTTAAGAACGACAATATCATTTGGTGTGACTTTATACTCACTTACAGTGCTTTGAGGTTCAGTTGGTATGTAGATACATCCGTAAAATGTGAAGAAAATTAGACAATATTGGATAAATTTACTTAGTTTAGCCATAGTCTTATTTATACTACAATTTAAACTAAGACTCTGTAGGGCAATCAATTCCTCTAAGTCATTGGAGTAAGCTTTATCAGAATAAGAATACTGATATTCTTTATGCTCATTCTTTCCTTTAATGCGAAAGCTCGCACTTATTTATCTTATCAAGCCGGCTATACGGGCTTTAGAACTGAAAAAATGAAAAATGCTGATGTCGCACTCAAAGGTGTACTTCATCGAATCGGGTTTGGTGCTGAAGTTGGAAACTTCGATCTTGAATTATATTATAAGAAAGGAGATCTGAGTGGAGACTTTAAGCCTGATGGAACTCTTGCAAATCTTCAGGCAGAGAATCAATCTTACGGAATATTACTAGCCATCTATCTAAGAGATCGATTGAATTTAAATTTTGGTTATGGCTGGAGTGAGAATCAATACTCTATCGAAAATGGGAATTCAAAGTCTTTAGAAGGAAGAATCGCTGCTCTCGGGTTAAGTAACACTCAAGGTAATCTCTCTGGCTTCTTATACGGAGTTGGTTACGATATTATCAAAACTCGTAATTTTGATCTTTTTACCAAATATCTTTATCATTCCAATAGCGACATAGACTCTTCTGAGCACACTATTAGCTTAGGAGTTAAATTTAAATTTAACTTTCAACTGGCTGATATTTTCAACTCGGTTCAAATTCCTAGATACTAAACAGTTCAATTTTCTTGGAGTTGCAGGAGGTCTTTCTGGTGTGAGAAAAAAGACCCTCTCCAAACTTTACTCAAAGGGAGATATTCATCTCCAATCATTGATAAATTTTAGAACGGGTCTTCTTATCTACTGTCAAAGAATTGTTAAGTGACAGTTAAAGCTTAATAACTTATCCGTTAAATCTTAGTCGATATCCAACGCCGCGCACAGTTTCAATCAAGTCATCTCTTGTTTTTTGGCGCAATTGAAGAACATGTGTATCAACAGTACGAGTGGTTGGGTAATGTTCATAACCCCAGACTTTGTTAAGAATCTCATCTCTGGAAAAAGCACGATTAGGGTGTTCGGCTAAAAGAGTGATGAAATCAAACTCCATCTTTGTCATCTCAACTGCTTTACCGCCAAAGAAAATCTCACGTTGATTTTTATCAATCATCAATTCCGCGACTTCTACTTTTCCGTCACTTTCTTTTTCTGCGCCGCTGGCATTAGAAAGTCGAAGCTGAGCACGTATACGTGCGACAAGTTCTCTAGGCTCAAAGGGTTTTGTAACATAGTCGTTAGCTCCGCTTTCAAGACCAATAACTTTATCAATAAGTTCAGTTCTAGCAGTCAGCATAATAACCGGAATTGCATTAGTTTTTGCTCTGACATCCTTTAAGTAATCCACTCCTTGTCCGTCTGGCAGCATCCAATCCAGAATCATCAAATCATAATCATCAATTTTCTTGGTTCTAGCCTCTTCCAGGTTTCTTGCTAGATCAACTTGATAACCTTCATCTTGAATAAACTTTTTCAATGATGTACCTAAGTTCTCATCATCTTCCAAAAGCATAATTTTCTCGCTCACAGTAATCTCCTCAATCAAGCCTGAACTGATTTTAAATCCAGCGCTATTATAAATGTGGTTGGTTTTTTTGTTAAGACTAGCTCACCCTTCATTTCTGTTATCACTTTTCGAACAATATTAAGGCCAAGTCCAGAGCCTTGTGACTTATTTCCTTTAACGAATTCGCTAGTTAGATGATCTAGCGTTGCATCTTCCTCCAACTCTCCTTGATCTCTTACCATTAACTTAAGCTTCTTTTCGTTTAGTTCAACATCAACGGTCACAGGAAAAATTCCATGAAAACATGCATTCTCAATAAGATTTTTGAGACAAATTCCTAGCCAGTAAGTATCAACTTTTGCAGCGATATCATTTGGTAATAAATTTAAAACAACCTTCTCTTCACCATACATATCAATATAGGTATCGGCGATTTGTGCAACAAACTCATTAATAGATGCACAACCTTCATCTTTGATTTCAATCAAATTATGAGTGTTTTTAACTTTTAAGTAGTTCCTAGACATTTCGGTCAGTCGTTGCAAGCGATACACATCTGCAGATAACCTCAGGATATCTTCTTGCTCATCTTCCTGAAAACGATGCAGTTTCTTCGACAGACTTTCAATAATAAGTAACATCGATGCGATTGGAGTTCTAAATTCATGAGATAATACCTTTAAGGCAAGCCGTCTTCTATCATCTTCCAATCTATTACTCTTCAAACGGCTAATAAGAGAAACTATAAGAGTTGCTACTACTGCTAAAAGACCTATAAAGAAAACCACTGTCGATTTATTGGCAATGCTAAAAATATGCCTAAAGCTATAATTCCAACATAGTTGACCATCACGATAAAAACAACTTCTTCCATCTTTATAATTTTGTAATGTATAAGATGAATCTCTTAAATATTCTTCTAAGGCTTCTCTCGAATATATACGATATTCTAAAATACTCAACATTCGTGGGTACTTAAGCCTGGCAAAAAGATAATCACTCGTAAGAACGGTTCCATCACCTTGAATAATCGAACTGAGAGTTTTTTCATCTAAGTTGGCAAGAATACTAAAGACTCCCCCCAGCTCCCCAACTTCTCTCCTAACTTTATGAAGTTCTTTCACATGAAAGTATTGCAGATGAGAAAGTACCCACGATTTAGACTGAAAACCTCTGGCTGCTGAAAAAGCCAAAAAGGCATAACTAAACCCAGATGGGTGAACATAAGGTGGTTCAACAAAAAAGCCTCTGGGTAATGTGGTTCGCTTATAGCAGCGAAATTCTTCCCAGATTAAAATCTTTTCATAGTTAGCGGCATTCACAACACTTTTCAAGTTTTTGAAGCAATCCTCATCAGAACTATAACGTATATCTTCGTCAGTTCCAGATTCAGGAATTGAAAAAAGTGGGTTTAAAAGTTGGAACTGATCTCTTGAAAAATACAAGCTATTAAAATTTACAATAGACAGTGGCTTAACTTTATATTGGAAATCATTTTTAAGTTCATTAATTTCAATGATATTACTTTGTGAAGCAGTAAATGGTCTTTGCAATAACAACGAAAAATAACCCGTGGCAAAAGCCATGGTGACGACGGTAAAAATGAGAATAAGGTTAAGCCGCATACATTATCCTACCCGAAGCTAATATTGTTTCGAGTCAGGCCGTTGTCAAAACAAGGCCAAATCTGTACACCAATATAACCTTTGAAAAACATCCCAGGAAACGCTATGCGCAATGATCTCAAGGCTCTACAAGGTAATAACTCAAAAAGAGAAACTATAACATCTGGTTTAGTTTTGGGCTTGGACCTTGAAGGTATTAATGAAAACTTAGTTGAAAATGGAGTTAACCTTGATTTAGATCGAGTTACTGAGATTGGAGCCGTACTTTGGGACGTGAATCGTTCACAACCAATCAAGATACTTTCTGAGCTTATTGATGAGCCAGACCATCTGCCGCTAGATGAAGATACCACTGAATTAACCGGCATCGATGATGCGATGCTTGAAAACTGGGGAGCTAAGGCTAAAGAGATTCCGGCTATTTTAGAAAGACTTATCTCCATGATTGAAAAGGCAGATGCTATCGTTGCACATAATGGTGGTAACTATGATCGTCCGATGATTGAAGCGATGGCCCAGCGTCATGGAGTCAAATTCCCTGACAAACTTTGGATTGATACAGGTCGCGATATCGAATTTCCTAAAATGATGAAAATGAGATCGATGGCTGCACTTGAACATGCCCATGGCTTTGTAAATCCTTTCCCACACAGAGCAGTCACAGATGTTCTATCAATGATGAAGATTTTCTCGCAATATTCTTATGAAAGAATATACGCGCTAGCTTCGTCCCCAGTAATAAGTATTGTGGCCGACTTAAAAGCTCCAAACTGGAAAGATCAAGCTGCGGTAGCTGAGTTTAATCGCGTCAAAAATAAAGTCGCGAAGGCTCGCTTTCGTTGGAACCCATCTGACAAAACATGGTCAAAAGATATTCACCAAATTTTGATTGATGAGGGTAAGATAGACTTCGGTTTTGAGTGGTCTGTAAAAGCGTAGTTTAAAATTATGGAAAAAAAGAAAAAAGATAATGCTCTGATTAATATTTTAGTTAATGTAGTCATACCTTCTGTGATTATGTCCAAGTATTCTACTCCTGATACTCTAGGAGAGGTCAATGGACTCATTGTGGCGCTGGCTTTTCCTCTTAGTTATGGCCTTTGGGATTTTATTCGCCAAAGAAAACTGAACTTGTTTTCAGCTCTTGGCCTTATCAGTGTTCTTTTAACCGGTGGTATCGGTTTATTGCAATTAGATCGCCGCTGGATGATTGCAAAAGAGACATCTATCCCACTGATGATGGGAATCTTTGTTCTTTCAACTCTTAAGGCAAAAAAGCCACTTCTATCGACTTTTTTTGGCGAAATATTGGATTTAGATCGC
>CAYGQW010000075.1:0-1422 GCA_964352175.1 uncultured Halobacteriovorax sp. | reverse complement strand
TTAGATCGCCTTGAGTCAGCCTATTCTGATAGTGGTCACCCTGGTGAATTTGAATTGCAAATTAGATCAAGTTCTAAGCTTCTAGGCTTTAGCTTCTTTTTTTCTGCCCTACTTAACTTTGTGCTCGCCGTAGTTGTTTTAGAGGGGGAACCTGGAACTCAAGCTTTTACAGAAAGTTTAGGCCGTATGACAGCGCTCAGCTTCCCGGCCATAACCGTCCCAATGATGTTAGTTGTTGGCTATATTTTATGGAAGCTTTTTCATGAAATAAAACTTCGAACCAATCAAGATATAGAAAAATTTATTCGTAAATAGGTTTCGAGGTCACAATGGAACTAAGACAACTTGGTCAAAGCGATATTAAAGTTAGTAAAATTTGTTTGGGAACCATGACTTGGGGCCAACAAAATACACAAGTCGAGGCTCACGCTCAACTTGATATGGCGCTTGATCATGGTGTGAACTTTATTGATACGGCTGAGATGTATCCTGTTCCTCCAATGCCAGAAACTTGTCATGCCACAGAAATGATTATTGGTCTTTGGAAAAAGCTACATTCCAATCGCGATAAAATTATTCTCGCCACCAAAGTGGTTGGCCCTGGCTTTGAATGGATTCGTGGAGGACCACGATTAACTCGTGGCCAAGTAAGAGAAGCACTAGAGCAATCACTAAAAAGACTACAGACTGACTATATTGATCTTTACCAAGTACATTGGCCTGATCGCCATACAAACTTCTTTGGCTCTCGTGGCTTTTCTCGACCTGAAGGTGAAGAGCAATCAACTCCAATTGAGGAGACATTAAGTGAATTAGCTGCACTCAAGAAAGAAGGTAAGATCAGACAGATTGGTTTATCAAATGAAACTCCTTGGGGAGTTCATGAATGGCTTCGTTTAGCCGATAGAGGTGTTGGCCCAAGACCTGTTTCAATTCAAAACCCATATTCTTTACTCAATCGTCTTTATGAAAATGGATTAGCAGAGTTTAGTTACCGAGAAAATATCGGCTTACTCCCATACTCTCCCCTGGCTTTTGGCATGTTAACTGGAAAGTATGATCAAGGAGCAAAACCAGCGAATGCAAGACTTACTCTTTTTGATCGCTTCACTCGTTATAACAATCAAAAAGCGACTGAAGCAGCTGAAGCCTATAATAAACTAGCTAGAGATAACGGATTAACTCCCGCAAAAATGGCTTTAGCTTTTGTAACTTCGAGACATTTCACGACGTCAAATATCATTGGAGCTACAAACCTTACTCAATTAGAGGAAAATTTGTCGAGTCAAACGGTCAATCTTTCTACGGAGCTTTTGAACGAAATCGACAAGATATACAACAATAATCCAAACCCAGCTCCTTAAACTAATTTTTTTGCATCCCTGTGCATAAAGCTGTTAAGATATAGAAAACACATGGTTG
>CAYGQW010000074.1:0-12681 GCA_964352175.1 uncultured Halobacteriovorax sp. | reverse complement strand
ACCAAAGACTTCATTTCTTCCTTATGGCTTTCGTTAGGTCCAAAGACATTAAAAAATTTAAGTCCATACCACGTTGGAGGATGGTTAGATTGAGCTAAGGCCCATTGATCAAAAACTTGTTTACTCCATCCATATGCATTTAAAGGACGTAGAGTATTAACATATGAATGATCATCACTATAGCCTTGAGCGCCATCTCCATAGGTTGCGGCAGAACTAGCATAGATAAATGGAATCTTTGCTTGAGTCGCCCATTGAAAGAGAGCTTTAGAAAACTCAACATTATTAGACATCAAGTAATCAACGTTTCTCTCGGTTGTAGATGAGCAAGCTCCCATATGAAAAATTGCTGTTACTTCTGATAAGTCTTCAATCACTCCGGACTCAAATAAGTCATCGGCATGAATATACTCAGAAAACCGAACTCCCCTTAGGTTTTTCCACTTCTCATCTTCACCTAAGCGATCGACTAAAACTAAGTTGTCGTGACCGATACGATTGAGCTCAGTTGCTAAAATACTTCCGATAAATCCGGCCGCACCTGTAACTAAAATCATAACTGTCCCCTCTTATCGACAGGCTGAGTTCCTGTTTTACGTATTGAGAATATAACCTCATTATCAAACCGACTGCTACGAAATGAGCCCAAAATTCCTGCAATTAGTAAAAGCAGTTTAGCTCCATCCAACTTAACATAGAGATCATGGTAAAACTGGTGATCGCGATCGGCTTTGATAAAATCAGGACTAGTCTCGCTTAACGTATATTTTAAAATATTGAGTTCGGTAATTTTTGGAGTCATATAGAATTTACCAAGTAAAGCAAATCCACATAGAACCGTTGCAAAAACAAATAAGTACCCAGCTCTTTTTGTTCTAAATTTTTTGAAAATAGCTATGGCACAAAAAAAGAGAATGATTGATGTCAGTACCTCAAAGCTCCCAAGAGCAGAGAAAACTTTCATTCCAAGTTCACCAGCTTGAACTCTGCTCGTTAGAGTTTTGAACACTGTCGGAACTATTATAAAATCGGTATAAGTCACAAGGCTTAACCAGCTGGCTAATAATCCAAGTACTATCTTCCTGATCATATTAACTTTCATTCATTTCTCTTTTGTGTCTTCTTTCAAGCCAGGGATGAACAATTAAAGCTACCGCCCATATACCTAACTCAAACAAACATACTAGCGGTATCCAAAGAGAGATCATTGTATAAGGATCAGGAGGTGTCAGCATGGCGGATAAAATTGAGAACGCGACATAGATGTACTTACGCTTTTCTCTTAAAGAGTATTTTGTCACTAGGCCCATAAAGCCCAATATTAAAAGAATATTGGGTAACTGAAAAACGATTCCTAATAAGACTAAGATTTTACTCGTTGTTACAAGGTACTCTTTGAGTGAAATTGTAGCCGCGACATCCTGCACTCCAAAATCCATCAAAACTTGAAACGTCAGTGGAAAAACAAGAAAATACCCAAAAGCTACGCCTGCACTAAAAAGAATAAAGCCTAAGAATAAAAAAGGTTTAATAATTTTGGCTTCATTTTCATAAAGACCGGGGCGTACGAATCTCCAAATTTCTATAAACCAAAATGGAGAAGAAATCAAAACTGAGGACCAAAAAGCGACTTGCAGCTGGCTCAAGATTTTATCAAAGATACCAATATAAACAATTTGACCAAGCTTTTGATCTTGCAAGGTTGCTCTTAAAGGAGTCAGAAGAATCTCAGACAACAAATCACCAAAATGATATGATATAAAGAATGAAAGGATGAGAATCACAAAAACTCTTAAGGCAGTTTTTCTAAGCTCTTCAAGATGTTCTTGTACGCTCATTTCCTTCAAAGCATTACCCGACTAATTAAGTTTGCCCAATCATTTGGACGATAAGTATTTACATGAAACAATTGAATTATATGAGATTTATCCTCTTTTGCACAATTCTACTACTAGGCAAGTCAATGGCCGAAGATAATCGCCCTAGCGATTTGCTGCGCTGTCTCGCTAACGAAGAAGCCAGCTTACACAAAAGTAAATCATCGGGACCACAATACAAGCTCAATCAACTTTTTTTTAACGAGTGGGCCGGTAATCCTAGTCTTGAACTCAAGAGTGACGTCTACATAAGGGTTTGCGAAACTAAAAACGTTTCTGCATCGGTCAGACTGTTAAAAGAATTTATGTTAGGTGGAAAATCAATTTTCAAATCATCTCAAATTCGAAAAAAAGGGCTCGCGCCTGACTCTATGGTGACGATGCGCCGGATTACTCTTGATGAAATGAGAAAACAAATGCCCCAAGTCTTTTTTTCTTATATTTCTGATTTAGAGGTCTATGCACCCACAGCACACTGCCTTGAAGAAAAAATACCGGAACTTAAAGGCATTCGGAATAAGTATCGCTATCTTGAAAGTGAAATTTCAAACGAATTTCTAGATGGTCATCGTAGTGAATGGGAAAATATCTTTGCTGGATTGGAGAAATGGCGTATTTATTTTAAACAATGTCAAAATGCCTTAAACTCTAAGAACAAGAAATCATAGTATTTATAAATTCCAATTTAAGAGAAGCACTTTGTAACAAGGATTGTTTCAACTCTTCGACAATTGCATCGTCTTGTTGCTCCCATTGTGCATAAAGTGTGTAGTCTTTAATCCCTTTTATCTCAATTTTAAATTTAGGATATTTCTCTGCTTTCCATCTAGCAATCTTATTGTCTAGTTCTAATACAAATACAATTGGGTTAATACCTTTGGGCTTAGACTTATTATCAATAACAACGGCATTAAGATCGCAGTAATCCTGAATCGTCTGAGCAATATTTTTGTGGCAGCTACCGCACCCCAATCCGGCCTTGGTTGCCTTTCCAATAGAAAGAAGGTCAAAGTGATTTTCTTCAATCAAATTTTTAAGCACTAATGCTTTTGGAACATTAAAGCAGCGACAAACCAACTCTTCATATAGAGAGTTATGAAAATCTTGAATCCAAAATCCTAGTAGTCTTCCTAACTGCCAGTAGACTGCATGAGCATCACCCTTAAAACTTGCACTTTTCATCCATGCCTGTTCTAGAGTCATTCCTAAGACTTGTTCTCCGACAAACTCAAGATCCTGCCTGACTCCATTCGGATCACTATAATTCCACTCAGTGATTTTTTCATTTTTGTCATAAGTAAGGAAAAACTTAAGCTGATTAAATTCAAAGGTATCTTTTGGTAGTGTTGGTGTTCCGAAAAAAACCATGAAAATGGCCTACGCCGTCTCCTCTTTTCTTAGAGTCAGGATTTCATGCCCATTACCATCTTCTTTGACAAGAATGGTGTGTTCAAATTGAGCTGAAACTTTTCCATCTTGAGTCACAACAGTCCAACCGTCTTTTAGAAGTCGACTATGACGACGACCTAAGTTGATCATTGGTTCAATCGTAAAAGTCATACCAGGCTTCATTTCTGGTCCAGTTCCCTTTTTACCAACGTGAACAATTTGTGGCTCTTCGTGAAACTCTCGTCCAATACCGTGGCCACAGTATTCTTCAACAACTCCATAACCATGGTCATGGGCCATCTCCTGAATAACTGCTCCAATATCACCAATTCGAGCACCCGGCTTAACTTGCTTAATGCCTTCACGCATACATTTGTAAGTCACTTCTACGAGTTTTTGAATTTCTGGATTAACACTTCCAACAAAAAATGTCTTGTTGGTGTCTCCATGAAACTTCTGCAAATAGGTCGTGACATCAATATTTAATATATCACCATCTTTTAGGACATCTTTTTTGGAAGGGATGCCATGACAAATAACTTCATTAAGAGAGGTGCAGACCGATTTTGGAAAACCATGATAGTTTAAAGGCGAAGGATAAGCGCCGTTTTTAAGAATATAGTCATGACAAAGCTTATTGAGCTCTTCTGTTGAAACACCTGGCTTAATGAACGATTCGATATACTCAAGCGTAGATGCAGCCAAAGCACAGGTATTTTTCATTAGCTCAATTTCTCTAGCAGATTTTATAGAAATCATTAAAAAAACCTTAAAATTCAATTAGTTTGATCACTTTCTATGTTGAATTCCAAAGGCCTGTCAATCACCAGGACCATATAGATTCTACATGACGCATTGAGTCTCGGTCAAATTAACTTTAATCTATCTAATATTAATTTGATGACCCGTAAAAGGCTTTTAACTATGCGTAAATACATTATACATGCCATTCTTATCATTCAGACTCTAGGCTATGGCCTACAAGCGAATGATAGCGTTGAGCTACTCGATCAAACACAGGCCGAGCAACTAGAGGCCGTGAAGTCAGATGAAACTGGCCAAGCCAGAGAAATGGTCGAGTTACTACTCATTCGCGAGAGACTCTCAGTCCTAAATATTGACTGGCATAATTCACCACAATCAGAAGCGACACTAGAAAAAAATATCCAAACCTACCTTGAACTAAAAAAAGAAATGGATAAACTTAGCGATTTTGCTTGGCGCTATGGAATGCTTCTTAGAAAAAAGACTGAAGATGATTCTGTCATCACCGGACATAATCGTTTTATCGTTTTAAAGATCTCGGATGCTTTTTCTGTTCTTAGTAAAAAAATCTATGAAGTTACATCACTTTATGTGCCTGATAAGAAAGTAGTTAAAAACGACGAATTCTTAACTCGCTCAGACTCTCTTGAAGCGAGAAAGAATGCCTTGTGGTTGTCAGCACACTTAACGATGTTTGATGGTTTTTTAAAAGCATATAATGGCTTTTTTAGAAATAAGCATACCAGGCATATGATAAAAGATTTAATTAGAGCTAAAGAAGGTAAAAATGTTCGCCTTGATGAAGTAGCTGCCATGGCAAAACATAGCTTTAAAAGAAAATCTCGCAGCTATATTAAAAAAGGTCTAGAAAGCTATGTTCGTTCAAGACAAGATGCGCTTAAACAATTTGAGAACTCCTCTAGCTTAAGAGAGCTCATTGCGTCTATTGAAAGCAATGAATCTGCTAATGATCTTCATAATAACGTTGATTTTGATATTAAGTATTATTCACTTGGTGACGGTTTTTCTAGATTACTTTCTGGAGTAATCGACGCCGCAAGTGGCTTTTTTGGGAACGTTGCTGGCCGCTTTAGATTTAGAAAAGGTCATATGTATGAACATGATGAGTATAAAAACGAGCTTCTCAAGCGTCTAAAGCCTCTTGATATTCTTACAGAGAAAACTCCCTTTGCTCTTACCGATACATTCATTCCAGGACATTATGGTCATGCTGCTATTTACCTAGGAACTGAAAAGCAACTAAAAGAAATTGATATGTGGGACCATCCAGTTATTCTTCCTTATCAAGAAGAAATTAAAAAAGGAAAAGTCATCGTAGAAGCTCTAAGACCTGGTGTTTGGTTAAACACTTTAGAAGAGTTTCTAAATATTGATGAGCTGACTCTTTATCGTCAACCAGATGTTCTAAGTGATATGGGTGAAGCGGCTCGAATCTATGACCGAGCATTAAGTCAACTAGGTAAGGACTACGACTTTAATTTTGATGTAAATACATTAGATAAAATAGTTTGTTCTGAACTGGTTTACCACGCATTTGGAACCATTAATTGGCCGGTTAAGTACGTGCTTGGACGTCCAACAATCTCTCCAGACAATATTGCTGAAGTAGCATATTCTGAACATGGCCCTATCTCATTTATTTTAGGTAATCGTGCGGAGCAACGTTTCATCCCAGATCCTGTCGATAAGTTAGACATAGCTGAAAAACTTAGCTTAGTTGAATTGGAAGATGGACGATTTGCTAAGGAAACTCGTCGTTGTCGCGATGTTCATCAAGAAAGCGGTGAACTTACTCGAGTGTGTTATGGTAATGTAGAAGCGCTCATTTACAAGGCTCCAAATGAAAGTATCTACGACTCAAATCCATACCTCTCTCAGCAAGCTTTATAGGACAGGACTATCAAGCTACCTAGCTGAAGACTTTCAAGAGAAAGAAAAAAAAATCATTCAGAGCCTAGGAATTCAGTACCTTGAAACGATAGAAGGTGCTGATATTCTTATTACAAACACACATAGTGATTTAAATAATTACAAGCTTGATGATCTAAAGAAGGTAAAGCTAATCATCCATCCTAATTCAGGCTATGATAACTTTACCGTGGCTCAAGTCAAAGATTTATCTGCCCCAATTATTCTAGGCAATGAAGTTAGAGCCAAGTCTGTTGCTACATATATAATTTCTTGTTTTTATCATGCATTTAGTAATCCCCCTTTTTCTAAAACATGGGACAAAAATAGAGCGTGGAAACGAAAATCACTTGATAACATATCACTTCAAATCATTGGTCATGGCCATATTGCAAAGATCATTGAAAAGTCGTTAGGTCATTTGGTAAAAGATATTTCTTTTTATGATCCATATCAAGATGCGTTTGAATTCAATGAACAAGCGGATTGTTTAATTTTAGCCTGCAGCTTAAATAATGAAACTCGTCATATGATAGATCAATGTTTTCTAAACAACCTAAATCATCGGTGCGTCATCATCAATGCCGCCAGAGGCCAACTCATAGTAGAGCCAGAACTAATAGAATGGTTAAACAACAATCCGAAAGCCAGTGCTTATCTTGATGTCTTTGAGACTGAGCCAAAAGATTTTTCTATCTTTCCTAATAATTGCTATAAGACCTCGCACTTGGCTGGTGTAGATAATGAATTGGATCTAAGAATAATTAACTTTGAATTCAAAGTATGTAGCGACTGGATAAATCTAACTCACGAGCAATTCTTTGATAAATGGAATAATGTATACTTAAAACATAGGATCAAAGGTAATGATTTTATCTAAGGGCTTAGAATGAATTTTTTAGATTTTTCAAACCTATGCATGAGACCGCCTGGTGAAGGTGTTTATACTGTTTCCAATGCAAAAGATCGCAAAGATCGCCTTCATCTGTGTATGTATAAGTCAGTTTCTAATGTAAATGACATATGGCAAGAGCATCTTACGAAGGATCTAAAAACAGACTTTTCAGGTGTTGCAGTTCTAGGAGTTTGCAGCGATACAGGTGGTGGTATTCAGCGTGGAGCAAACTGGGGACCACTTTTTTTAAGAGAAGCCATGATTTCTCAATTTACCTGGGATGTTACAGATCTTGGAGATATCTTAATCGTTCCTCAAGTCTTACATGATAAGTATCTTAATCAACAAACAATTCATCAAATTAGAAAATCAATCTATGGTGACGAAAAAATTGATCTTCCAGTCAGTCCACTTAGCCTCACTGAATTATCATATAATTTATTTTTAAATGACTATCCTGATGCAAAAATATTCGCCATTGGAGGAGATCACTCAGTAAGTTATCCCTTAGTCAAAGCTTGGGCCGAGATAAAAAATAAAAGCAAAAAGAAGATAGGGCTCATTCACTTTGATGCGCATACTGATCTCATGTTAGAAAGATTAGGTATCGATTTATGCTTTGGTAGTTGGGTTCCTCCCATTATTTCACTTTTTGAAGCTCCAAGCGATATTTATCAAATTGGAATAAGATCGTCTGGAAAAGATCGTCATCACTGGGAAAACACTTTCGGCGTCCACCAACTCTGGGCCAATGAGATAAAGGAAAAAGGACTCAATACCGCCCTTAATCAATTCGAAAAGTACTTAATAGATAAAAAATTTGATGAAGTTTATATCAGCTTTGATATCGATGCGCTCGACAGTGAGTATGCTCCTGCCACTGGAACACCTGAATCTGGAGGAATGGCGCCACATGAAGCAAAGCTATTTTTAGATTTGATCGGAAAACATACGAGAGTAACAGGATCCGACATGATGGAGATTGCACCATTTGTTCAAATATCCAATCAGCCACATGCTCAAGTAGTTACTTTAAAGTCTGCCAGTTATCTCACAAAAGTAATGACTGATATGATGAATGGTGAGAATTAAATTGGCGATTCTCTCCTTTCCTCCAGTAGAAACGGCTGATGAGAATGGACTACTAGCATTAGGTGGTGACCTAGAAGTTGAGTCATTACTAATGGCCTACCAACAAGGTATTTTTCCTTGGCCAATAAATAAGAGGTATCCCTTAGCGTGGTTTTCACCTGATCCAAGAGGTATTGTCGATTATAAGGACATGCATTTATCTCGCAGTTTAAAAAAGTCTATCAAGCGTTTTCCCTGGAAAGTTACTTTTAATCATTCTTTTGAAAAAATAATTAGAAATTGTGCTGAAACTAAAAATCGCAGTCAAAAAGAAGCTCAAGGGACATGGATAACAGAAGAAATCATTAGAGCTTATAATGATTTTCACAATGCTGGATATGCCTATTCAGTAGAAGTGTGGCTTGATGATAAAATTGTCGGTGGTCTATACGGCGTTCAAATTGGAAACAGTGTTAGCGGTGAATCGATGTTTCACGATATAGACGATGCATCTAAGATAGCTCTCGTTAGCCTTATGCAAGTTTTATATCAAAATAAAATAAGATGGCTTGATACTCAAATGGTGACATCTGTAGTTCGTGATCTAGGCGGAAGTGAGATAACAAGAAGTCAGTTTCTACACAAATTGAACCATGCATTGTATTCATCGAAAACTTTAGATCTAAACTCATATCAACTTCTAGACGTTAAAGATCTTGTTTTAGGCCAGTCGACTTAAGACTTTATCGGCAGACAATTTCTTGGCGTCTAGTATCCAGTTAGCTTCCGCATGATCTGCCTTAGCAGAATGATGACTCATTCTAATGGCATCAATAGGACATACTTCTTGACATAAACCGCATTCAACACATTTTAAAACATCAAGATTAAAATCTTTAACAATACCCTCTTGAGTGGAAACAAGGTCAAGAGCGCGTGTAGGGCAATGACCAATACAAAGCCCACAGGCATTGCATTGTAGCTCGCCATCATTTTTTGTTGTTAATAGAGGTATTCCGACTTTACGACTTAAGTCTGCATGAACTTCGTTTGGATTTTTGAAGAAAAAAAATATAACAGTAATTAGATAGCGTAAGTTGAGCCAAAGTCCTTTAAAAAAACCTCGTTTTAAATATAGATTCTTACTTAAAATCAACTTATTGCCTTTTGTTTGATTAATTCTATTATGCCCATAAGATCAGGCATTTGTCGCGGCGGTAAAACAGGATAGTTTGACATCCAAGTATTTCGCTCAAGTTGAATATCTGCAAAAAGTGAGTCTTTCTGGCTAAAAGTAATCAATACTAAGAACTTACATTTTTTTCTTATTTGGGCAATAAACTCAGGTTTATACTTCCAAAAAGGCTCAACGAGTATAAGTGCCTCTATGTTATCTTCTAATAGAGCAATCTCTTCAAATAACTGGTTATCTATTGAACCAAAAGGTCCTATCTCCATTTCATATGAATCACTCGCTGGTGATAATGTTTTAATTGAAAAAAAGGATTGGTAAGTTTGCCAAAAAAGCTGTTCATCTGGATAAAGATCCGATGATAAAAGAACTGACCAATTCAGGCTTGTTGGAAGAATATCGATTAATTCTTCAATAAAGATAGGACTTGTACGATCTTTTATTCTCTTCATCATAGGTGGGTTCTGTTGCCAAAAATCTAAACTTTGCCACCACAACCTTCCGACTTCACAGCTTTGATCAAGTTGTCCCTCAACACTTCTTATATCTAAATACCTGTGGTCTATCGTTCTTGCCATTAGACGACATTTTTTATCACATCCTCTACAATCGACTGTTCCCCAATTACTCCTTCCCCCCACTCTTTTATCCAAAGAATGATGAATCGCACCGGTAGGACATAGATCTCGATATTTACCGAGATCTACATTTTCTAAGTTAAACTTATTAGAGCTAATTTTAGTATATTTCCCTCTCGATACTTTAGAAAAAAAGCCATCTTTAAAGATTTTTTTAGAAAAATCTACACACAAAGAACAATTAATACATCTGCCATGATCGAGTCTATAATCAGCACTCAGTTCTTCGATATCATCATCTTTGTCATGATTGATATCTTGCGGAAAGGATTTATTATGATTTCGAGAAAAACTTTGCAAGTTACAAAGTCCATTTTGATGACATCTCTCACAGTCCGTTCGATGATTGCTAACTAAAATTTCAAAGTTTGATACCTTTACTTGTTTTAATTCAAGATCATCAAAAATAACTTCAACATCATCATTAACAAAATACTCACACGAGCGAACAATACGACCATCGACCTTAACAAGACATAGGTCACATCTAGCTGATGAAATAATTAATTCTGAGTGGCATAAGCCAAATCCTTTAAAACCAATTCTCTCTAAAAAAAGCCGAAGATTTTCGATGGCTTTAGCTTTATATGACTTTCCATTTATTAAAACCGTCTTCTCTACCATGACGGACCAATACTCGCATTTATCGCGAGTTTAAAGAATGAGCATTTTGCGACTTGCTTAAGCCCTAAAAGTTCTTCTTTACTCCAATGAACCAGTCCATTCGTCGCATGACTGCAACCAAGACAAGCACCACAACTTTGATCTCCCACATAATAGGACATCGCTCTTTTTGCTGCAGCAGCACCTTCTTCGCTAAACCATTCCATTAAAGGATATTGAAAGTCATGGAGCTTAAAAGGTGTATTTACTAATTCAAAAGGAAGCTTTTTTACTTTATGCCATGGAAACCACTGGCCAAGAACTCCTCCCCACCTAAACCAGCCACCATTCAGACTACAACTAAGTCCCGCTTGCTCCATTATTTCTTCAATCAAGATTCCCCCTGGAACTTCCACAACGACTGGACTAGGAAGACTGCCACCTATCGTTATAAAATATGATCCAGGAGTTGTTTTTGATCCAAGCTGGTTAAACTCTTGAGCCCCATTATATTCAATCCATCGAAAAGCATAAAACTCTTCAGGTCGATGAATATGAATCGGCAGTCCATAGAGAAACTCTTTTCGATTTGGATAACCAGGTCGCTCACCGTGCAGACTCGCTAATAAAAAAGAGTCTTGCTCGAACATCGCACTGCTTGGCAGGCGAATATGTCTAAGAGAGAACGCCCAATCAGCCTGTTCTCCCCAAAGATTTTCATGATGAGCTTCATCAATTGCTCGATCAATAGTTTTACTTATTTCAATATCATCAATCGGACTTACAATATAACCTTGATCTGCTCCACTACTCCTGGCTGCCAAAAGCATACCCTCAATCAACCCGTGGGGATCTCGCAAGATATGCTTTCGACGATGGAACATTCCTGGTTCAATAACTGCCAAATTTGTAAGTAGTGCACGTGACTTTGTAGGAGGAAGAACATAACGGTTCCAGTAACTATCAAGACTCTTACCATAGCGAGTAATAAAGTGACTTTTTACAATCTCACTTCCTGGACTAGCAGCCTTTAGTCTTTCGTATCCTCCGTGATTTTTATAAACATCAATAAAATGAGCTGAATCTAAATTCCTTAGAGGTAAATAAATGGATGAAAAGTCCACTGCTATTCCTTAACTAAACGATCTACCCAAGAAAAATCATTCCCAACCTGCAATTTAGGGCCATTCATTGCGCAAGGGGCTTTGTTGCATTCATATAAACAAAGAACTGGTTTAATTTGCATTTGTCTTTCTGGAATCCTCGAATTATTAGCATCTTCTAGTCGGCTAAATACTTGCTCGCTCCCTTTAGATCGGCAACTACCACCGATACAAATTGAAACTATTAAATCTTTTTTAAAAGTAAAATCATCTCTAAAATAATTGATAAATTCATGAACCAAATTGATATCTAAATCTAAATCCGATATGAGCTTATTAACATCAAAATGATCAAAATTTTTACGCCCTATCGCCGCCGACCATGCATCTAAAAACTGCCACCAATTTTGCTCGTGGGAGTTCAACGATCAATCTCCCCTGAAATAGCATTCAAAGACGATAAAATAGCAGTTGCACTTTCGAGCGAGACTTCTTCAATCGATGATGTAAAAGATTGAAAATGATAAAAGCTAGGAGCTCTAACTCTTAAGAGATAGGGAACACCTGTGCCATCGCTAATGAAATAAAAACCTAATTCACCATTTGAGCTTTCAATAAAGCTATAATACTCGCCAGCCTCAATAGCTGTGCCATTCTGATAAAGATCAAAATGCTTAGCATAGTCAGCACTTGTTAAACGAAGTGCACCGGTAGGTTTGGCGAGCCTTGGATCATTCGTTTGAACAGAACCACTAGGTATATGATCCAAAACTTGGCTAATAATTTTAATTGATTGTTGAATTTCCTCTACTCTAACGAGGTAACGATCATATGGATCACCGTTAATCCCTAAAGGAACTTCAAATTCTACGTCTTGATAAAAGTAATAAGGCGAATTTTTTCGTAAATCATAGTTTACACCGCAAGCTCGTAGACAAGGACCACTAAAGCCCCATTCGATAGCCGCTGCAGCATTCATTTCGCCTTCACCATGGAATATCAACCATGAAGGTGCACGATTGAGTAAGTTTAGTATTTCTTTTAACTCTGAGCCAATGAGGTTAATTGCATCAAGACATTTAGTAACCCAACCTATCGGTAAGTCGTGAACCATTCCACCAATCCTTACAGCAGGTCCCATTAAACGTGAACCATTATAGGAAAGAAATAATGCACTTATATGACTTCTTATTCTATGGAACATCGCTGAAGCATCCCA
>CAYGQW010000073.1:0-12806 GCA_964352175.1 uncultured Halobacteriovorax sp. | reverse complement strand
TTGCGTAAAATAAAGAGTTTTTATTCTTCCTTCATCAATACATTAGGCGTGAACCAGAATCTATTATTAAGTGGCGCGTATCTGTTTATTTTGCATATCTAATTCAACAAGATTTTGATGGCATGCTCAAAATGATGAGCGAATATTTGAAAAATCAAAAAGATATTATCACCAAGCTGCAACTCAATGACTTTAAATTTTCAATCTCATCGCAAAACGTATTCTCAAGCTATAACGTTCATGCTTATCTAGACACCCATGTGAAGGCACGTATATTAGGAATGCAGGAAGATCTTAAAATCGTCCTACTCTTAAAAACCAGTGACACCATTGCTAACCCTGTGATGCTCGAATACTGGAAAAAATATATTACCGTTGTTACCTGTGAAAAAACGATTGCAATGCTAGAGCCATTTGCACACTATCTTGAACAAGACCTAAGCTTTTGCGCACCTATAAATGGCACGCCCGTATATATTGAACATGCTAAATCAATTGTTCAAAAAAAATGGGAAAAAGCAGGAAATAAACCACTTTTTGAACTTAGTGATGAAGACATTGACTTTGGGTGGAGCCAATTGGAAAAGTTTGGCATTCCAAGAAATTCTTGGTTTGTAAGCTTACACGTTAGAGACCCAGGTTATAAACTAGGCTCGCATTTAGCCGAAGATGAATTTGATTCATACCGCAATGCCAATATAGACAATTACAAAATGGCAATTCAGTCGATTATAAGCAGAGGGGGCCATGTCGTACGCGTCGGTGACCCTAAGATGAAAGACATTCCAAGCATGGAAGGCTTATTCGACTACATTCACAGCGACATAAGATCCAATCGTATGGATATATTTCTTTTTTCACAGTGTAGGTTTTTTGTTGGTGTATCATCAGGCCCAATTTTAAATCCCATACTCTTTGGCGTGCCTACAATCATGACAAATTTTATGCCTGTTACGGGGCGACCACATGCAGGAAATTGTCTCTATATTCCAAAGCTTTTATGGTTTAATGACGAGAAAAGATTTGCAAGCTTTAATGAAATTCTTTCAACCGATTTAGGAAGGATATTCACAACTCACGGTTATACGCAAAGGAATATATCAATCATAGAAAACTCTCAAGAAGAGCTAAATGATATTGTTGTTGAAATGTTAGACGTGCTGGATAAATCACTTACATATTCAGCTGAAGACGACTTACTTCAAGAGCAACTTAATAAATTATATCGCGAATACAGTGGCTATGGAGACATGTCTCGTATAGGCAAAAAATTTATAGAAAAATATTCTTTAATGGGATTAATTTAATACGGAAGAGGAAAAAAATGGAAAAAGTAGAAGATAAAAGCACAAAAGAGCATCAATACAATTTCATTATAGATATGCAACAGAAGAAGGGATCTATAAAAATGAGCTATCGCTCAAGTGCGATGTGGAGAATAGATCCTAAATTATTACTCTTCACTCTTTCCAGGCATAAGTATGTAGCTAAAATGCTTTCCGGACAAGGAAGGGTATTAGAAGTAGGTTGCGGCGACGCTTTTGCAAGCCGTTTACTACATCCAGAAGTTCAAGAGCTTCACGCGATTGACTTCGATTCTGTTTTTATTGAAGAAGGACAAAAGAACACTGAGCCAGACTGGCCAGTCACTTTAGCTGTACACGATATACTAGATGGACCGTACAAGGTCGGAGGTCTATTCGACGCTGCTTTTTCTCTCGATGTAGTTGAACATATTCCCAACAAAGATGAACATCGATACTTTGAAAATATATGTGCATCTATCAAGCACGGTGGTGTATTTATCTGCGGAGCCCCTTCTCTTGAATCACAGACATATGCTTCACCTGCAAGCAAAGATGGACATATTAACTGCAAGTCTGGTGAGGATCTTAAAAAAACTCTCGCTAAGTACTTTGATCATACGTTCCTATTTGGAATGAATGATGAAGTATTACATACGGGTTTTTCACCGATGTGCCACTATACTTTCGTTCTCGCCACTGGCAATAAGATGAACGGCTAATAGAATAAGATTTCGAGGTTAAGTGTGCTCATCCATGGACTAAAGAAAGTAATTTTTTTACTCAGTACTTCTGAGAAGAAAAAACTACTATTCGTTTTCATCCTGAATATTCTCACAACTTTCATTGAGACAATGGGGATTCTATCAATATTCCCATTCCTGCAAATCGTTATGAACCAAGAGATCATTAAGGAAAACCGTTGGTTAAGTTACGCCTACACGACATTAGGTTTTGAAACTAACAAGAACTTCTTAATAACTATTGGCGCTTTGCTGTTAGTAATTTTCACCGTCGGGAATATCGTTAAAGGCTTTTCACTTTGGTACTCAAATCAATTTTCTTACGATTGTAATAGGAGTATATCTGTAAAACTACTGCGGATTTACTTCCATGAAAGTTACCTATTAAACATTAAAAAAAACTCGGCTCAAATTGCAAGCCATCTTCTGACAAATGTCGATCTAGGAATATCAAGTATTCTGAATTCTTGGATTTCACTCCTCTCAAGTTCATTTTTAGTGTTTTCATTACTATCAGTACTATTTTATACACAGCCTATGTCTGCACTAATAACATTTTTTGGTGTTGGAATTTTTTACTATCTTCTCGAGCGTTCCATAAAACATCAAATTGGTGAGCTTGGGGAGCATGTTGTACAAAATTCAATAAACCTTTATAAGAATATCAATGAATCAACTGGTGGAGTTAAGGAAATTAAATATTTAGGTAGAAAAGATAAATTTCTAAATGATTATGATAAAACCTATCAAGAATACGTCGACTTAAAGTCTAAAAATATTTTGTATCAATTCATGCCCAAGCTGCTGGTAGACACACTGGCCTTCGCCATTGGTATCAGTGTTATTATTTTTGTACTTGGTACAAGTGATAATCCCGCAACATCAATCCCCTGGATGGGACTTTTTGCTTTTATTACACTTCGTCTAGTACCGAACGCTCAGGTCGTCATGCAACAAGTGAGTAAACTTCGCTACTCTAACAATGCACTAGATTTAGTTTACAATGACATTCTTCGCTTTCCAGAGCTTTCAAATTTTTCTTCAGACGAAGATGATTCATCTAGCTTAAAGTTTAAAGAAAAAATTGAGTTTTCTAATGTCTCATTTGCTTATACTCATGATGGTCAAAATGTTCTAAATAATATCTCTTTTCAAGTAAACAAAGGTGATATGGTTGCTTTTGTTGGAAAGACTGGCTCTGGGAAAACTACATTGATAGATATTTTACTAGGTTTACTGATCCCTAAAGATGGCAAAGTCTTAGTTGATGATCAAGTTCTAACCCCAAATAATCTCTCCCTTTGGCAAAGAAAAATTGGTTATGTTCCTCAGTTTGTCTTTCTTGCAGATGATACTATTTTCAACAATGTCGCTTTTGGTATCCAATCCGTAAACGTTCAACAAGAACAGGTTATTGAAGCTTGTAAAAAAGCCAATATTCATGACTTCATTATCACCAACCTTCCGCTTGGTTATAAAACGATTATTGGAGAGAGAGGAATTCAACTTAGTGGTGGTCAAAGGCAGAGACTAGGTATTGCCAGAGCACTCTATCATGATCCGGAAGTCATTATATTAGATGAAGCTACTAGTGCCTTAGATAATCAAACAGAAGAAAATGTTATGGAAGAAATCACCAAGATTGCAAAAATTAAAACAATTATTATCATCGCCCATCGACTTAGTACCGTAGAGAAATGCGATCAAATATACTTACTGGATGCAGGCAAGGTAATTTCAAGTGGCAAATATATAGAAATGGTTCAAAAAGAACCTAACTTTTTCAACAAAGTAACGAGCTAATAATGAGCAAGGCAAAAGAAACAATACAAAATTCAAAAGATGTAATCTTTCTTAACAGAGATGATGTTAATGAAATAAAAATTCAGGCAGCAGCAAATGAACGCAAAAGGATTCGCATTAATATGCATCACTTTATGGATTCAAATATCCACGAAATGATCATTGTTCATTATAAAGATAATTATGTACGGCCTCATATGCATCCAAACAAAACCGAATCCTTTCATATCATCGAAGGTGAGCTAACCGTGGTTCTTTTTGATGATAATGGCAACATTACAAATAAAATTGAAATGGGTTCTTACTCATCAGGAAAATCATTTTGCTATAGAAGCATTGAAAAACAATGGCATACGGTAATTCCTCGAACTGATATTGTTGTATTTCACGAAACTACAGATGGCCCATTCTCTTTAGACGGAACGATCCAAGCTTCTTGGGCTCCTGCCGATTCAGATCAAGCTATTGGAAATGAATACTTTAAGAAATTAGGACTAATTTAAAATAGGTATAACTATGAAAGATTATTACACAAGAAACACATGTCGTTTTTGCGAAAGCCATGATTTAGCGTCTGTTATGCATTTTCCTTCAACTCCAATTGGCGATGAATACATAACCAAGTCCGAGTTATCAAAAAAACAAGAAGTTTATCCCCTTGATCTTGTCTTTTGTAACACGTGTGGTTTTTTACAAATACCAAACGTTGTTTCACCAGAGTTGCTTTACAGAAATTATATCTATGAAACAAATTCCTCTCTTAATCTGGCTGAGCACTTTCAAACGTATGCCAACTCAATTATCGATCAAATCAAACTCGATGACGGATCAACTGTATTTGAGATTGGATGCAACGACGGAACCTTACTTTCCTGTTTTAAAAATAGAGAGATGAATACAATTGGGATTGAACCTGCAACAAAAATTTCGAAAAAAGCCCAACAAAAAGGTTTAACAATTGTTAATGATTTCTTTTCGTCTTCACTTTCAGACTCTCTTGCCAGTCAGTATGGAAAAGCTGATTTAATCTGCGCAAATAATGTCTTAGCTAATGTCGATGATTTAAAAGATTTCTTTTCTGGAATAAAAGCTCTTCTAAAGGACAATGGTACTTTCATATTTGAATCTGGCTATATGATTGACCTCATTAATAATGACGTTATTGATAATATTTATCACGAACATCTTAGTTACTTTAGTGTTAATCCGCTTTTGAAGAACCTTAAGTCCCATGGACTCGAGCTATTTCATGTTGAACATGTCAGTACCAAAGGCGGTTCAATGAGATATTTCATTCAAAAGATTAATGGAAAATCTAAAGTATTAAGTAGTGTTCACGAAATTTCTCAACAAGAAATTAAGATGGGGTTTGATAAGAAAGAAAGATTTATAGCTCTTAGCGACAAACATGAATCCGAGAAACAAAAACTCGTTTCATTTTTAAAAGATCTCAAGGCTCAAGGAAAAAAGATTGCTGGATATGGTGCATCTGTTGGTGTAACAACCCTTCTTTATTATTATGACGTTGCTGATTATATAGAGTTTCTAGCAGATGATAATGTATCGAGACATGGATTATACTCACCTGGATTTAATATCGAGGTTTCTCCATCTTCCAGAATATATGATGAGAAGATTGACTATATTTTGTGTTTTCCATGGCGCTACATTAAACCAATTAGTGAAAAGAATAGTACGTTCTTAGATAACGGTGGCCAGTTCATTCTGCCACTTCCTGAGTTTAAATTGGTGGGGTCTAATGGGTAAAGGTCAAAGGTTTATTTTTATGATCGAGGGCGGTTTATAATCTTTTAATTAACCTTGCCTAGAATGTATTGTTGGGCCCCCATTGGAAGTCTAGACAAGAGCTTTTCTAGTTTATTGAAGAATTTATTATCAAAAGGAAAAAATATAATATAACGGTGCTTTTGAACTTCGATAAAATTGGCCTGGAAGAGTTCTTTCATTTCGTGAGCACTTAGTAATTCAACCCCAATATCAAACTCACAACGATTAACCACAATTCTAGTTACTGGATTAAGAGGATTATGCTCAAGGATTAATATTTGCCCCTGATGGCTTAATAATGTTCTTAAGAGTGACACTTTATCTGAACGAGTGTCTTTATCAATATGATGGAAGACATTTATACAAAAAATGAAGTCGATCTTGGCGCTAGAACTCAGTTTCGAAAGTTCATCTTCGCTGGTTAGGCATACAATGTTTTTAATATTTTCTTGCTTGATTTTCTCAATTGATTCAGGACTTGGATCGTATGCAAAAAATGTCTTTTCAGGAAAAAGCTTGCTTAACGGAATGACCAAACTACCAACACCGCAGCCAAAATCTAAAACATAAGCATTAGTTGGTAAGTTTTCTATTATTTGTGAAAGAATTTTAATTTTCGATGTTAAATAAAACTCATTCTCAACAGGAATAATACTCGCAGCTTTTTTTACTATATCACCATAGTTTTGAGCATATGAATCAAACTCAGGATCTTTCAATTTTAACTCCGGTATTTAATTCTTCAACAACAGAATCGAGCCAAAAACTAAGTTTATCTTTTGCTTCAAATCTCAATACCTTTTTAGTATGTGTTCCGTCTAAGCAATTCCACGAAACATCTTCAACTAGTGCATCTTTATGGTTAATTGATATTGTTTTTTGAAATTTTTCTTCAAACAAGTCGAGTATAGACTTTATTGAATGAGCCACACCCGTCCCCAAATTAAAAACACCACTGACACTTGTTTTTGAGCTTTTAATAATCGCCTCAGCAATATCTTTATTCGAAATATAATCTTTTGATATATCTAAGCCACCATAAAGATTAAACTCTTTGTTGTTCACAAAACAGTCAATCAAAGCTCCAATGAGACCTGCTTGACGCTTTGAATTTGGATTTTCATTATAGGAATTACCAGGCCTCAAGATAACGAATCGAGCATGATATTTTTCAGATTGCTCTATCAGTGCTCTTTCAATCAATAATTTCGATTTTCCATAATTAGAGACTGGATGGAGTGGGAATGATTCATCTATCTTGGAGCCTGCGCTCACATGCCCATAAACGGATCCGCCAGATGAAGTAAAAATATAATTTTTAACACCATCAGATAATGCCTTTTTCATGAATTCAATATGAGGAAGTGTATACTTTAAAGTGTAATCCTCTTCAGATATTTTTGTAGTTGTGATTTTTGGTGATGGAACGAGATCAACAATAGTTTCACATTGAAATTTAAATGGTGTTTCTAAGTTTAATATATCTAGTTCATCTCGAGATATATAATTAACTTCATCTATCCATGCATGTTCTTTGAGACCTTCACCAATTTGTCCATATCCCCCTACGACCCAGATATTGCGTTTCATAGATTATACTTGTCCATGACGACAGCGTAGGGGCGCTTCTTAGACTCTAGGTAAATCCTAGAGATATACTCACCGACGATTCCTAAGCAAAATAGAATTAGTGAGCTGTAAAGAGTTAGAAGTAATACGATACTTGAGAAACCTTTGACATTAACTTCTGAAAATATATATAGCAATAAAACATAAGCTCCATATCCTAACGAGAGAAGACTGCCAAAGAGTCCTGCCATTGTAATTAATTTCAGAGGAAGAGTTGAAAACGAAAAAATTCCATCTATTGCTAATCCAAAGAGTTTTGAAACTGTGTAACCAGAATCACCTGCTATACGTGCATCCCTTTCATACTCAAATCCAATTTGCTTAAAGCCAACCCAAGCTCTCATCCCCCGAATGAAAGGTTGTTGTTCGGGGAGATTTTTCATTTGTGCCACAACTCTAGCAGACATAAAACAAAAGTCACCAGAATCAATCGGAATACTAATATCTGACACGCGCTTAAGAATTTGATAGAAGGCTTTATAGCAAGCTTTGAGAATCCATGACTCTTTACGATTACGACGTACTCCATAAACGACGTCATAGCCTTCTTCAAGTTTGCAAACGAAATCATTTATAAGTCGTGGGGGATCTTGAAGATCATCATCCATAATACCAATATAGTCACCTGTCACAAAATCGAGGCCAACTCGAACCGCCGCCTGATGACCAAAGTTTCTAGATAACTTTATGACTTTTATAAAGCTATAAATTTTTTGATTTTTGACTGCCAGGTTATAACTATCGTCATGGCTTCCATCATCAATCATTATTAATTCAAGGTCCCAACTATATTTCTTTTTTTCAATGTCGATTTCCTTAAGTAATTCAACTTGAAATTCAGCTGAATTATACATTGGAATAATAATTGAAACTTTCATTTTAAAACAACTTTGATAATTTTTTGCTATCTATTGAGAATTAACTAGAGAGAATATTTTCTTATTTAGAACTAGATGAAAAATCCTCTGTTCAAAAACAATTTACGCTTTAAAATCCCTACAAAACCCTAAGTTTAATTTCACGAAAAGGATATTACAATTGGTAGTCTGCTGAGATTAACTTTTAAATATTTACCTTGAGCCTCTTGAGGGATTTTAGATAAAACTTCAGAATAATCTACAGCTCGATTCAATTTATAAACCATCTTTTCTCCTCAAGCATTAGCGGTAAATAGCTCGCAAAATATCTCTAAAATTGTTAAAAATCAACAAAACCGGTGTACTTCAGAACTAGAAGTTGCATCGCAAAATAAACACTAAACTATCAAGCAGTGTGATAAAGTCCTTCAAAACATCAAAAGTAAGACGATTGATAGCCAAAATGCTTTGACTCGATTAAGCATTCAGCAAGTTTATTTAAAGCCAGCACAAAGATGAGTTCTTTATAACATTATAAGTTTAAATAGATTTAACATTAGCACTGAACTCAGCTCCGGGTGCGGCGCAATACAAAATATGCTACAAATCCTTAAACACATAACTTCAATTTTCAAGGTGTTAAATACTCACTATGAAATTATAATTGCAAACGTTTTATCTAAAACCTACTCTTACTCTTACTCTTACTCATTTCATATAAACTAAGTGCTAAAAATAACATTCAAATCATCCAGTATCGTTAGCATTTATGGACAATAAATTTTTATACAGCTATATCTAAATCATGAATTACTATAGATTTAGACTACGCAATTGCGCCACACACAAACCCAACCCTTTTCGATCAATATTCATTATTTTTGCGTATTTCTAATATGCAAAAATCAATAAATTTTAGGCACTGAATGTGAATAAAAATTCGACTTCAAATACCTACAAAACAGTTGCCTATCTTCACTTTGAAGATGGCACAAATTTTATGGGCATTGTTAATCGACCACCAGATGATCCTCAACTTTTAGATGGAATATGGGGAGAATCTGCATTCACCACTGCAATGACTGGCTACCAAGAAACAATCACAGACCCCTCTTTTCTAGGTCAACATATTATCTTCACCACTGCCCATATTGGAACATATGAGGCCAACCCTAGTCGTGATGACACTCAAGCTAAAAGATCTTTTGCAACATGCATAATAGCCAGAAATTTTACGTATACTAAGTATTTAGAAGAAATTGATATTCCTATTTTTGCAGATGTAGATACTAGAAAATTAGTTCGTTATTTAACATCTAAAAATTCAGGTTCGCATAAATCGGTACTAACTTTTAAATCAACGACACCTACACCTACAGAGTTTAAGAATGCTCATTTGATTACTGATGATCTTCATTTCGTTTCACAAATTAATAAAGTTATTCATATAGCAGGACCCAATCCAATTGTGCTTTTAAACTATGGCGTCAAACAGTCTATAGTGAAACAGTTGATTGCCCTGGGTTTTCCACTTGTCTCATTACCCCACAATACAAAAGCGACTGAAGTAATAGCACTTAACCCTCGTTTAGTTTTCCTTTCGAATGGGCCAGGAAATCCTCAAAACTTCACAGATGAAATTGCTGTTGTTCGAGAGCTGCTTCAACATCAAATACCTATTAGAGGGATTTGCTTGGGAATTCAACTTATTGCTAAAGCTCTTGATATTAATATTATTAAGTTGCCCTTTGGACAGCGAGGTATCAATCATCCCGTAATTAATCACATTACAAATAAAATCAGTATTACTTCTCAAAATCATGGATACGCTCTAGACGTCCAATCATTTAATCTTAAAAAGAATAACAACCTTTTAAATCGTCAATTATTCATTCAACACAGCTCTCTTTTTGACGATACAATTGAATCTATTTCAACAACTGATCATTTCATGAAAGCTGTTCAGTTTCATCCAGAGGCTAACCCTGGCCCACATGACATGCATGAGTTCTTTGATGAAATCAAGGTATTTTTAGATACAAAAAACCATGGAATTACTGATGTAAACAAATTATTTCCATTTAACAAACTGACTAATCGTTTAAAGAAAGAGACTCCCTACAAACGAATACTAGTCATAGGGTCTGGTCCAATAAAGATTGGACAAGCTGCTGAGTTTGATTATTCGGGCACACAAGCTCTTAAGGCTCTTCAAGAAGAGGGGATTGAAGTCGTACTTCTAAACTCTAATCCTGCAACAATTATGACAGATCCGGAAATGAGTACTCGGACTTATATTGAGCCTATTACGAAAGATACTATTAAAAAAATCATTCTCAAGGAAAGTGTTGATGCAGTACTTTCTACTTTGGGTGGGCAGACTGCGCTAAATCTTTGCATTGAACTTGAAACCGAAGATTTTTTGAAAAAAAACAATGTTGCTCTTCTCGGTGCCAATGTTGATACAATTAAAAAAACTGAAGACCGCTCGCTTTTTGCGAAAGAATTGACAACATTAGGCTATCAAACAGGAAAGAGATTTTCTGCTTCTAACGAATCTGAAGCTCTTTTGATGGCAACGAATCAAGTTAACTTCCCCCTAATAATTCGACATGATTATGCTCTTGGAGGACAAGGGGCAGTACTTGTCCATGATACTGAAGAACTTAAAGAGGTATTATCCTCTGATATAAAGTTTCCAATAGTTATGGAAAAGTCTTTAGTTGGACAAAAAGAAGTTGAGCTAGAGGTTATGGTTGATTGTGAAAAGAATGGTGTAATCATATGTTCAATTGAAAACATTGACCCATGTGGGATTCATACAGGTGACTCCATTACTGTAGCACCAGCTATTACAATCAGCGATCATTGCATGCAGAAGTTACGTATTATGGCGTTGACTATCGCTAAGCATTTGGGAGTGGTCGCTGGTGGAGCGAATGTTCAATTTGCGATCGATGAAAGTGACGAAGACAATATTACTGTTATTGAAATGAACCCTAGAGTTTCACGCTCTAGTGCCCTCGCCTCAAAAGCTACAGGATACCCCATAGCTAAAATTTCAGCACTTCTTTCAATTGGATACAATCTTAAAGAGATCTTAAATGATATTACTAAGGCTTCACCAGTTTCATTTGAGCCAACCCTAGATTATGTAGCTGTTAAAATTCCAATTTTTCCTTTTGGAAAATTTCCGAATTCTACTCAAATTCTCGGACCACAAATGCGTTCAGTAGGTGAAGTATTAGCTTTAGGAGGGAGTTTTACCGAAGCTTTTTTAAAAGCACTTCGCTCTCTAGAAGCTGGATTAGAGATTCCACAATTAGATCAAAGATCCAATCGCTTAAGGTTAGAATATCTAATTAAGCGCCTTCAAACTCCGATGGAACTATCCTTATTAACAGTACTTGAAGCCTTAAGAGCCGGATTAAAAATCTCCGAAATCGGCTTATATACTAAGATTAACCATTGGTTTTTAGAGCAAATGGAGATAATTTTTAATACTGAGTGCGAATTCAAAAAAATAGATAATATTCTTGAGAAGCCTAGCGAAATATTAAAAATGAAAAAGGTTGGTTTTTCCGATAAATACATTTCATTATTATCAAATATAACTGAGGAACATATCCTCAAACTTCGCCTGGACCATAAAATCCTACCTGTGTTTAGGGCAGTTGATACGTGTTCAGGCGAGTTCATAGCAGAAACTCCATATTTTTATTCAACATATAACGGATTAGAAAACGAGACTGAGTCGGTAGCAACAAAGAAAAAATCAATCGCTATCCTTGGCTCGGGCCCCAATAGGATTGGTCAAGGAATTGAATTTGATTATTTATGTGTAAAGTCTTGTCAGCGTTTAAAAGAAAAGAACATCTTTTCCATAATGATTAATTCAAATCCTGAAACAGTCTCCACTGACTATGATATCTCAGATCGATTATATATTGCTCCTCTCTACTCAGAGGATATTTTTGATATCCTCTTAAATGAAAAGCCTTATGGCTTTATTACATCTTTCAGTGGCCAAACTGGGGTACTACTTCGAAAGAATCTAGAATGCGATTCTCATCAAGATTCCTTTCAAATTAACTTTCTAGGACCAACCTGGGAAACACTTGAGCAAACTGAAGACCGTCTCAAGTTTAGCATTCTAACTCAAGCCACAAACCTTTCACACACTAACTCAAAAGAAGTTAGTGGAATGAAAAACTTGTTAAAAGCTATAGAAGATATACATCTTCCCGTAATTGTCCGCCCTTCTTTTGTAATCGGCGGAGAATCGATGTTTATACTTCAGTCACCAGAGGATCTTAATTTTCTTCCAAAAGCCCTTATGGAACAGATTAAAAATGAAAAGGCTCGCTTCCAAGTAGAAACTTATATAGAAAATGCTTTAGAATATGATGTCGATTTAGTTCGTGATCAATATGGAAATTTTTGTTTTTTTATTTGTGAACATATTGAATTTGCAGGAGTGCATTCAGGAGATTCTGGTATGTTTACTCCGCCAATACTTTTAAGTACTGAAAACTATAACAGGCTAAAAGAAATCTCTGTTACGATTGCCAACAAACTCAACGTTGTGGGTCCGATTAATTTCCAATTTGCCATCGATGGGAATGATATTTATTGTATCGAAGCAAACCTTAGGGGCTCCAGAACAATCCCCTTCCTCAGCA
>CAYGQW010000072.1:0-12955 GCA_964352175.1 uncultured Halobacteriovorax sp. | reverse complement strand
GGTAATAGACTATAAAAAGTATTTAGAAGAAAGCCTCCTTATATAGGGGGCTTTTTTTCGCCCAGCTTTCTAAACCTTTATTCTCTAGAGGGCCATAAACCCTGTCATTATTACAACCTGCGTTGTTAGAGACGACACTTCGCGCTATTATGAGACGGTATTGTACTCCTTTGGAGGTTTATGTGACTTTTAATATTGGTGATTATGCGGTTTGTCCTGGTCACGGTGTCGGACAGGTTATTGACCTGAAAGAAACTGATCTTGGCGGCGAAATCAAAAAGTACTACTCAGTTAAGATCATCTCGAATGGTATGACTGTGATGGTACCAACAGATACTATCGACGGTATTCGTGGATTAGTTGGTGGCGATGAGATCGAGTTGGTCTATAAGCTATTGAATGATCATGAAGTTGAGGTCGATAACTCAACGTGGAACAGACGTCATCGTGAGTATATGCTCAAGGTTAAGACGGGCTCACTACTAGAAATTGCAGACGTATTACGTGCATTATTTCTACTTAAAAATCGTAAAAATTTAAGCTTCGGCGAAAAGAAAATGCTAGATCAGTGTAAAGATCTAATCGCTCAGGAAATCTCACTTTCTAAAGGTGAAGAGAAAACTAACGTCAAAACGAATATCGATTCTTTCTTCAATTAAAGACATGCGGCAAAATCAAAGCTTTTGATGCATAGTCTTCCTTGATGATTGGCGAAACGAGAGTTTCGACCAAGCAGCAATGATAATAATCGACTTTTGATGCAGATTCTTCCTTCTTAAGCTACAATAACAAAGCTTAGGGAGGCGCCAGTGGCTCACGAAATCAAAGTCTTTAATAATTTATCAAGATCAAAAGAAGCTTTTAAACCTATTCAACCTGGAAAGGTCGGCTTCTACTCTTGCGGACCCACGACTTATGACTTTGTTCACGTTGGTAATGGCCGTGCCTTCGTGGTGGGGGATCTGATTCATAGGATCTTTCTCGCCCTTGATTATAAGGTAACGTATGTCAGAAATTTCACTGACGTAGATGACAAGATCATTGAGCGCGCCAATGAATTAAAAGTTGGAGCGCTTGATCACGCCCAAAAATATGTCGATGAAGTGCTTACGGATATGGAGAGCCTGGGAATGTTACCAGCAACCCATACGCCAAAAGTAAGTGAAACCATGCCAGAAATCATTGAGATGGTTAAAACTCTTATCGAAAAAGGGTATGCCTATGAAGTTGAAGGCGAGATCTTGTATAGCGTTCCTAAATTTAAAGAATACGGCAAACTTTCAAAGATTAATCTAGAAAGCCTTCAACATGGAATTCGTGTTGAAGTTGACGGTAAAAAGCAGCATCCATCGGACTTCGTTTTATGGAAGCCAGCAAAAGCAGGTGAGCCATCATGGGATTCACCTTGGGGTAAGGGTCGTCCTGGTTGGCATATTGAATGTTCGGCCATGTCCAAAAAATTTTTAGGCAATAGTTTTGATCTGCACCATGGTGGAATCGATCTGATGTTTCCGCATCATGAAAATGAAATCGCACAAAGTGAAGCAGCTAATGGTTGCACGTTTTCTAGTTGCTGGGTACATAACGAGTTTTTAAATTTTGGCTCAGAGAAAATGTCAAAGTCACTTGGAAATGTCGTTACTATAAGAAAATTTGTTGAAGAGTTTGGCGGAGAAATTCTTCGTCATATGCTTGCGTCAGTTCATTACAGATCGAAAATGGATTGGAGTGATGACGTTATTAAAAGAGCGCTTGATGAAGTCGAGCGCTTGCATATTTTTGCTTTAGAAGTTGCTGGTATGAAAGTGGGCGAGCATGAATCAGGCTTAAATGAGCTTGAAGCATGTCTTCCTAAAATGCGCGATGAGCTTGCCAATGACTTTAATGTTCCAACGGCCCAGCTTGCTTTTTATAGTTTTATGAAAAAGATAAATCGTGAGTATCAAGGTAGAAACCCAACAGCAAAAGTTTTAAAAATCATTAAAGAAACTATTGAGTTTTTTACTCTAGCGACTGGTCTTATTCATCAAGATGCAAATGCCGTTTTAGAGAAGGTTAACGCCGCTAAGGGAAAGCTTTCTGGTAAGGCCGGCACTCTTGATGACGCCGCTATTGAACAACTGATTAAAGATCGAGGAATTGCTCGTGCCAATAAAGATTGGGCCACAGCAGATAAAATTCGCGATCAGTTTAAAGCGGCTGGAATCGTTCTTAAAGATAACCCTGATGGGACAGTTAGTTGGAGTTATGAGTAATACTTTTTAGATAGCTTGCTAAGGCTGAAGTCATATAAATGATAAAAGGATTAACTGATTTAGTCCTTTCACTTTGAGATAAACTGATAAAATATTTGTCGCGATTAGAGTTTTGTAGGTTATACATATTAAGAGCATTTAGCTGAGGGAACTCCCTGTAAAGAATAAGTTGCTGCCAAAGACTGGCAACACGTCCGTTGCCATCACTATAGGGATGAATTTTCATAATATTAAATTGAACAACTAATGACTTTATTATTGAGTGATTCGTTTCATTTTTTATATATTGAAAAATTTGATCAATTCCAGCTTCAATATCATAAGCCTTACAAAAATGCTCTTGTGAAAACTTATATCCCCGTTTCGAGATATAATACATTTCGTGATCACGATAATGTGGTTGATCATCCTCTATATTAAAAAGAAGATTGTGTACTTTATTAAAGTCAGAGACAGAGCATTCATCATATTCTAAAAGGCATGAGTGGATTTTTTTATAGTCCGCTAAGAATGTTTCGTGTTTCGTACTGTCTTCAAATTTTTTTAAATCTAGATTGTCGCTAATGATGCTTGAATTGAGCTCGTTGCTTGAAATGATTTTCTCAAGATCTTCAATTATACTATCTATTTGAACTGTCTTTTTATAACTATAAAACATTAGTGACCGATTGAATTTCTTTTTTTAAATTAACAGCATACTCCTTAGCTATATCGCGCAGGTTGTAATTACTTGCCATCGATCGACCATAAGCGCCTGTGTCTGCAATGACCAGGAAGTCTTTGGCCTTTAATTCTGGTAGTTCTCGCTGTTTAGCAAAACAGTCCGTAGTCTCACATATTGGGCCTACTACTTCCCATTTCATTGTCTTGTCATTTTTAATTTCTAACGGATATATTTCATGATGTGCATCGTAGATAGCAGGACGAGCAAAGTCGTTCATACCAGCATCAAGGATAGCAAAATTGTAATCTTCTGAAGATTTCGTACGAACAATTTTTGAAACAAGCACGCCACACCGAGCAGCAATGAAGCGACCTGGTTCAAAGACAGTTATGATTTTATCTTTTTGCTTGAGTCCTGATAATGCTTCACTCACGACGGCCATATACTTTTGAGGGCTAGAAATCTTATCTTCATCATCGACTGAATAATCGATTCCAAGACCACCTCCAACATCAATAAACTTCAGCGGGTGAGGGGTTTCGTTAGCAAGTCCAACCATTTCTTTGATGGCCTGAGAAGTTGCAGTTAAGTCTGTTAACTGGCTACCAATATGAATGGACAGACCAACTAAGTCGACATGCTTCCAAAGCGACTTATTTTTGATTAAATCTCTGGCGTCAGTTGTTAGCATCCCAAATTTATGAGATTTATTTCCAGTTGAAATATGTTTGTGAGTAATGACGTTTACTTTAGGGTTAATTCTCAAAGCAACCTGTGCTTTAACTCCAAGATCTAGGGCACACTCGGCGATCATCTCCATTTCACTTACACTTTCTACATTGATAGATAAAATGCCAGCTTGAAGGGCTGCCCTGATTTCTTTTTCGTTCTTTGCAACACCAGAAAAAACGATTTTTGAAGGCTTAATCCCGCATTCAAGGGCTCGCTTCATTTCTCCGCCCGAAACTGTATCAGCACCGGAGCCTAGAGTTGCTAATGTGCCAACAAGCCATGGATTCGGATTGGCCTTAAGAGCAAAGCAAACTAGTGGATTAGGGATATTATGATCGTGAGCGGCTCCAATAAAACTTAAGTACTGCTCAGAAAGCACTTTCTCGCTATATAAATAAAAGGGTGTTTCTATATTTTTGACAATTTCGCTCAGTAATTTATCGTCAAAATACAGAACAGATGATTTCATTTCTAATGGGGCGCGGGCAGTTTTTTTCATACCATCATGCTACCTTTAGAATTGCTAAACGGAAACTAGGATCATGATGGAAACGCCTTTTAAACTCGAATCTAAGTACTCACCTGCAGGAGATCAAGGGCAAGCCATTGCTTTACTTGAAGATGGATACAAAGAGAATAAGAAGTTTCAAACACTTCTTGGAGTTACCGGTTCGGGTAAGACATTTACCATGGCCAATATGATTCAAAAGTTAGGCAAAAAAACACTTATCTTGGCCCATAATAAGACCCTTGCCGCTCAGCTTTATGCAGAGTTTAAAGAATTTTTTCCTCATAATTGTGTTGAATATTTTGTTTCTTATTATGACTATTACCAACCTGAGGCTTATGTACCAGGTTCGGATACCTATATAGAAAAGGATTCGTCGGTTAATGATGAAATTGATAAGCTTAGACATTCAGCTACTAGGTCACTGCTAGAGCGAGATGATGTCATCGTGGTAGCTTCAGTTTCGTGTATCTATGGTATTGGTTCACCTGATGAATATAGAGAACAGCGCTACAAGCTCTTTGCTGGAGATCGACTTGATCGAGATGATTTTTTAAAAAAATTAGTAGCGATCCAGTATGAGAGGAACGACATAGATTTTACTCGTGGACGCTTTAGAGTGAGGGGAGATTTGGTCGAAGTCTTTCCTGCACATGAAGATGCTAATGTTATTAGATTAGAGTTTTTTGATGACGAACTTGAAAATATCTCTATTGTCGATCCTTTAAGAGGCAAGGTTATAGAGACACTAACTAGTGTTACGATCTACCCCAAATCGCATTACGTTGTAGGTGCAGAAAAGTTAAAGATGGCAGTGGATACTATAAAAGTTGAATTAAGGGAGCGTCTTCAAGAATTACAAAAACAAGAAAAGCTTGTTGAAAGGCAACGTCTTGAACAAAGAACAATGCTCGATTTAGAAATGCTTGAAGAAATGGGCTTTTGTACAGGGATAGAAAACTATTCTCGACATATGACTGGTGCAGCACCAGGAGAACCACCACCAACTTTGATTGATTTTTTTGGTAAAGACTTTCTACTTATTATTGATGAATCTCACATTACTTGCTCACAAGTCGGTGGAATGTACAAAGGGGACAGGGCCAGAAAAGAGAACCTGGTTAATTATGGCTTTAGATTACCGAGTGCTCTTGATAATAGACCACTTAACTTTCAGGAGTTTGAATCAAAATACTCTAAAGTGATGTTTGTTTCTGCTACTCCAGGAAATTATGAATTAGAAAAAACACATGGAGAGTTTGTAGAACAAATTATTCGACCAACAGGACTTCTTGATCCTGTTATTGATGTAAGAGATGCTTCTGGACAGGTCGATGATTTTTTAATTGAAGCTAAGGCATGTATTAAACAAGGCTTTCGAGTTTTAGTTACGACTCTGACAAAGAAGTTAGCCGAAGAATTAACATCATATTACCAAAGTGTAGGAATGAGAATTCGTTATTTACACTCTGATATAGACACATTAGAGCGAATGGAAATACTTCGAGACCTACGCCTCGGTGAGTTTGATATCTTAGTCGGAATTAACCTATTAAGAGAAGGACTAGATCTACCTGAAGTAGCACTAGTTGGAATCTTAGATGCAGATAAAGAAGGTTTTCTTAGGTCTGAAAGGTCTCTGATACAAACGATAGGTCGAGCCGCTAGAAACTCCGAAGGGCGCGTGATTCTTTATGCTTATAAAGAAACTAAAAGTATGATCAAAGCTATTAGTGAAACCAAAAGAAGACGTATGATTCAAGAAGATTATAATTCGAAGAATGGAATTACCCCTACAACAATTATTAAGTCTGTTAGTGGAGGAGTCATTGAAACTCTTCGTGGCGTGAAAGGCAGTAAGAAAGGTAAAAAAGCGGCTAAAGTGATTGAACATGTCGATTTAGCCGCTATCGATAATAGAATCGTTGAGCTTAAAAAAGAAATGAAGGAAGCTTCAAAAGAATTACGTTTTGAGGACGCTGCTAAGATAAGAGACGAAATAAAAGAGTTAACTCAGGCTAGGCTTGTTTTTTAGAAGCGTAGTAGTACTGGGTTAGTTTAGCGATTCGAACGCGACAATCAATTGAATGCTCATGCTCTAAAAGAACGAGCTCAAGGTCTTCACCGAAACCCATTTCAAAAGCAACTTTGTCAGCTTCAATTTGTGCTTCAAGGTTTGAGATCTTTCTCTTTGAGTGTTCTTTTACAATATGGCCGATTTCATGGGCTAGGATAGCAACTCCTCGCATAGGTGAAGCTGATCTTAAAATGCTAACTAAGTCTGGATATGCCAGAACCACATTGGTCTTATTAACTGAAGACATCGCACTTGCTAACTGACCCTGTGCTCTGATTATGAGAATCTCGTTACCATTTGCTAGAAACTGATAAACTTCATCGGTCCAAGAGTCACATAAGATTCTGATAAGCCTGGAAACTGTTGGGTCTCTTTTTATCCATTCGTGCTCTGAGTGATTGAGAAATCTTTGAACGAGAGTAGAACGATCAATGATTTTTGTTTTTCTGAATGGTTTTAAGAAGTCTAGCATAATGCCCCCTAGTAACTTATCGGGCAGTTCGAGATTTAAATGGGTTTATTATCATCGGGTGGAAACTTCTTCCCTCCCATGGAATTATTAATTGAGTTACAATAACTTATGAAAATATATTTTTTTCTGATCTTTATACTCGGTCATTCTAGTCTCTTTGCTGGTCAAAGTTCTGAATCCTTTGTTGTAACCGCCAACGATAACCACTTTAAAGTTGTTGGCCCTATTGGATGGAAAAAAGACACAAGTATGACCCTGCAAAACAAAACACTTGTCACACTCTATGCTGAGATCAGGGCCGGTGAGAGTAATAGAAAAGTCAAAAGTTTTAGTGTTAAGCCGGGAGCATATATTTCGGTTGATTTAGAGCTTCGAAAAGGTGAGACAGCAACGCTTGTTCCTTTATCCCCGTCGTTTCAAGAAGTAATCCTCCAATTCGGTAGAAGGCCCTATGAGATTCCTCCGCAGAGGTAAACATCCCATTAAGAAAACAGTTATCGTCATCTCAGATATTCATTTGGGAGCAGGAGCGATTGTTAAAGGGCAACGTAATTATCTTGAAGATTTTCACTATGACGAGCAGATGGTTGAATTTCTAAACTACTACTGCAGTGGAGAGTATAAAGAAAGAGAAGTTGAGTTAGTAATCAATGGAGACTTTTTTGACCATCTGGCTGTACCGTTTGTACCATTTTTTGATGATGAATATTGGAGTGAACCAGCAGCATTAGCGAAATTTGAGATGATAATTAAAGCTCATAGAGAAGTCATGCAAGCGTTGAGTGACTTCGCTTCGGTAAAAAATAAAAAAATTGTCTATATTATTGGTAATCATGACGCCGAAATGATTTTAGAAAGTCTACAAAACCGTTTTTTAGAATGTTTTGAAGAAAAAGATCGTATAAAGGTAAGCATCATTACTGATAACACTCAAGAATACATGCCGGTAGAAGGTGTTGCAATTAAGCATGGTCATGAATATGAAATAGCTCATCAGTTCGATCCAAAGGAATCAGTGTTTGAAGACAATAAAGGAATAAAGCATTTTATCCCTCCATGGGGTTCGTACTACGTCATTCGTGTAATTAACAAGTTTAAAGAAGAACGTGGTCATATCAATGCGGTTAGACCAATTAAGAAATTTATTATAAACGGCTTGATATATGACACCTTATTCATTTTAAGATTTTTATTTCAAACGGGCTATTACTTCATCATGGTGAGATTCAATTATCTATTCAGACAAAATAAGAGCATCAAAAATGCACTATCTTATGCTGTTAACGAGCTTCGTCTTTTTCAAGACTACGAAGAAATTACTCAAGAGATGCTAAGGGAAAGAGATGACCTCAAAGCATTGATCGTTGGTCATACACATGAACCAATCTTTAGAAGTAATGCTGATGGTAAGGTTTTTATTAATACTGGAACTTGGACGAATATGTATCATCTAGACTTTGCAAGAGGTAGAGAGTCGAGACAACTTACTTATGCACAAATTGATGTCAAAGAAAAGGTAAAACCGGGCCTTCCTAAGTTTGCTAATCTAGAGCTAGCTTTGAATAACTGGGAAGGAGTGAACAAGTACCCTTATGAAGAGTATCAGGGGAATTAGTTCTCTTTACAATTTCGCTTTCGTCTCGCTTCAATAAAAAATACATCATCACTGCCATGAGATTGAAATTGACAGTCATCAATTAACTCATTGACACAGATGATTTGATCGTAAGTTGCAAATTTTTTAGTCTTTTCCATTTTGAAATTGCCATTTGTTATAGACATCACTTCAACTTCTTCCCGAACTCCAACATCAAATACTTGGCTTTCTTGAAATGTATCTAGCGTCCAGCCTAGATAGGCACAGGTTTTTACCGCAATGCTTTGTGCAGATGAATAATCGGATATATCAGCAGCATCGCCAGTTGCGTAGACAATTTTTGCGCCCCTAAAACTTCCCGAAAGTCTTACCCTACTGTCTGAGAAGGAAGATGGTTGTCGATCAATATGTGGTAGAACTTTAGCCTGTACTGAAATAGATAAGACAAAAATAATGATTGAGTTTAAAGACTTCATGGCTGTTGCTTCCTAAGCTTTAACATATTGATATACTGGCGAATTGTATCTAGGTCTTCTGACGGTAAAGGCGGTCCCATCAATGGCATGTGACCAATACTGCCCTCGGGCTTATTTACTCGACTCCAAATAGAGGTGGCTAGACCACCGTTTTCATCTAATATCGATTGATTAACAAGATTTTCAAACTCAACTGGATTATTAAAAGGGAGGTTTGGAGCTCCAACCTGTTTGTTAGCATAGATATGACAAGCTACACATCCGTTTTGGTTTACAACTTCTCCAAAGCGATCACGTAAGAGAGTGAGAGCAGCATCGGACAAATCATCTATCACTTCTTGATTGGAAGAAAGTGGTTTAAATTCAAAATTCCTTTCACATGCTTCTTGAAGTTGAATTTCAACATTCTCATAAACATAATTGTCTAAACTAAGCTCCTTAAGTTCATTACAGCTTTTTGATGTAAGTCCCTCATCCGATATTTCGTCAAAAATACCAAATTGATATAAAGAACTAAATAAGTCTGCAAAACTATAGGTTCCTGGATCGATACTCATCGACCAGTTATCAACCCTAACCCCCAGCGGTTCAAGTAGGTATCTAAATCCAGCCATAGGGTCTGCGTTGCCTGCTACTTCGCGATTTTCAATTGATCGTCCATTTTGTAACGCTTGAAATTCGGTTTGAGCAGCCTTAAATGAATCAATCTCAGGATTTCTCATACGAATTTCTTTTTCTATTACCCAAAATTGACGATCTCGCTTATCGCTAAACACTCCCTGTTGGAGATCACGAGTTTGATCAACAAGTAAATCATATTCAAATTTGCCTTCCTCGTTAGTCGCAAACCCTCTGTCTTCAAAATATTTATTGGACATTGTTTTAACTTTTTCTGGAACAAATTGATCAATGTTTATGCAATTTTTTTGAACAGCAGCAAGAGCATATTTCAAATCATTAATAAAGGGAAGCTCCTTTAGCGAATGGGCTATTCTACATTGATTTTTTGGTGTTAACTCATCAAACATTGAGACACCTGGACCATCAGAGCTGTTATTTGATTGTGTTCTTAACTGAAAACTAGATGAATATTCTAAAGCGGCTGTTAGATCACTGGCGCTCAAAGTAGGCATTAATTTTTCTAGCCTTGTATTATTTTGGGTTCCAGTTCCTTCTATTCTTTTAAGCAGTTCAAGATAATCCTCTGACTCTTTAGTACCTTTAATAATGGTATCTCTATTAAAGGGAATTTGACCTGCCCAGAAATTATATGGATCCCAATTGGGTCTGGCTTCTTCGCCACCATGACAGTTTAAACATAATTGAGGGTTTTTTGTAACTTTAGGTATTTGCCCTCTAGCTGCACCAGCTTCCTCAGAAGGGAACTCAACGTCAATAAAATCAAACTTTGCTTCAGCTCCGTTCCATACCATCATTTCAAGTTTATTTGAGCCTGGATACTCTGTACCATTTACCGAGGGATGACTATTAAAGGTGATGATTACATCGGAGTTAGGACTTTTCATAAGAACGCGAGGGTTTAGCGCATCCGAGCGTTGAAAACTTCTCGAATCACTCATCATGACAAAGTCTTTTTTCATACTTTCAGGTAATTGCTCTAAAAATGAATCTATACTTGATATATTTCCACTTTCTGATTTTGAAAGAAGGCTATCGACTGAAGTAATTATATCTGTATCACATTGACCACATTTTGCATCACTTGAAACAGGGCTACAACCGTTGATGCTTTGGCTATACGCCACTTGGTTTGGAGCGATAAATAAAAGCGTGAATATAAGCATTAGAATTAAATTCTTCATAGTCTGTATTATCGGTATCGTTTACAATAATATTTAAATAATAATTGACTATACCGAAGAGTTTTATTTTGGAGAAATATGAAATACTTGATTTTACTGGTTTTTATGATTGGGACTTTGTCTGCTGAAAGCTTAGATTTAAAGCCATTTCTAAAAAATGGACTTCCCATTAAAAAAGGAAAGGGGATAAAAATTTGGGATCAAGCTATTGAATTAGCTGTAAATAAAAATAACGTTGAAGCAATGGATGCCATTATACGAGTTTCCAGAAGTGGAAAACTGGAAGGATTTTACCTCTCAACGTATAAGTACGATTTATTTAACACCTTTAAAAGCAATCCGGAGCTATTTCTTAACAGGGCATCTATGTTTTATAAGGATGAGGGGACATGTGCGGCTTATTGGCTAGTTCCAGGTACAGGTGAAACAAAAAAAGAACAGGTACTCAGTATTCTAAGAAAAAATACTAGCGATAAATTTAAGAAGTTTTCTAGCATGGTTCACGAAATTGAAAAGATCACAAAAAATGATCCTATAAAGTTAACGAAATGCTGGAAGATGCAAGTTGAAAAATTATAACTTTAATTTTTATATAAATGGATTTGTGTTAAATTCGGTGGATAACTCTAGTCATTGACCAAAGATCTTGGCGATTTTTTCTTTAAGCATATCAGCTGAAAATGGTTTAACGACAACATTGCTTACGCCAGCACGAATGGCTTGCATCATCTTTTGTTGATCACTATCCCCAGTCATAAGAAGAAATTTAGTTTTGGCATTTTTAGGATCTTTTCGAATCATACTTAGAAGCTCAATAGCAGTCATCTTTTCTAAATCTAGTTCTGAAATAATAAACTCGATTGGAGTTTGGGATAGATTTCCTTCTTCAAGTAATTCTAAGGCTTTTTGACCATTACCGGCTTCTTTAATATTTTTAAAACCAATATCAGATAAGAGTTTTTTTACATTTTGTCTCATCGTTGAATTTGTGTCTATCACAAGAATCTTCATACTAGCTTTAAGGGCCATGTTTTATCTCCGAATTAGGCTACTTTCTTATTTTCGTCAGTTGAATTCATTGTGTCTACTAAATGAGCTAAACTTTCCTCAATTAAACCACCGAACTCAACCTCCATGCCAGGTAGATAAGTTTTGTTTTTAAGATTGAGAATAAAAGAAGGCAGAGTGGTTGGTGCTCCAGAGACTTTTCCACTTGTGTACTCTAAAATATGTGATGCAGCTCCTAAAACAAGTGCCAAAGGTTCAATGTGGGAGCCTTTTTTCATCTGGGGGTACCCTTGTCCATCAAAGCGTTCATGATGCTGTTCAATAATTGTTTTGACTTGCGTTGATAGATCAATTTGGGCTTTTCTGAGAATATGTAGACTTAATCCAGGATGTTTCTTCCATTCTTTTTTTGTTGATTCTATATATTCTATCTGTGGCTTATTCATGCATGTATGAGGAAGTTGCGTATAGCCTATATGAAAAAAATATGCGGCACATACAAGATCACCAAGAGAAGCAGGGTCTGTAATTCCGCAACCTTTGGCCAGTAAGAAGCTTAGTGCAACAGTCCTATTGGTAAAATTATCATCAATTAGAAGAGCTTCTGCTAGTAAAGAGGACATTGTAGTCATGGCAGAAACTCTTGGGCTGAATGTTGCAACTTCTTCTCTTACAAAATTAATAAGGGGAGTGAAATCATTATTTTTTGCAGCATTTGCCAGTTGTTCTTTAAAATGAAACTTCGGTGAATTTTCTTTGCCGGAAGAACTGTTTTCATTGGGTCTTGAAGGTTTCTTTGTGAGACTTTGTTCAACAAGCTGTTGGCGTCTCTTTTCAAGGTTATGGACAACCATTGGCGCTAGATCGGGTACATCTTCTTCAGACATATTCGACTCAGCTAGAAACGTTCTTTTTTGTTTAAGTGGAATTGCTAGCTTTCCACCCTTTGTCATTATATCTATAAGAAGATCTTTTTTGGCTGAAGTTAATGGACTATTAGCATAGAGATATGGATTATAAACCCCATTGACTGGATTATAGATATGTAAATGGAATGGAAAAAGCTGAGATTCTCCCAAGTATTCAAGTTCAATGAAAAAATATTGTTTCTGCTCTTTCATTTAGCTTGCCTTCTTCTTACCAAATAAACCACCAAAGAAGCTTCCAATCTTGGCCACAGGTGATGTCTTCGTATCATTGTTTACTTTCTTTTTTATTTCAGCATAGGGACCAGTGCCACCTAATTCATAGAACTCATCGAGGAGAGCCCCACGCAAGGTTTCTAAAGATGCTTCTAAACCTTTAAGCTCAGCTTCATTTGTACCATTCGGTAGAAAACATTG
>CAYGQW010000071.1:0-12970 GCA_964352175.1 uncultured Halobacteriovorax sp. | reverse complement strand
CTGAATTCACCGCGCTCAATCTGACCCGCTAGATCATCACAAGTGGCAGAGATTAAGCGAAAATTTGATATTTGTGGTTCAGTTGCTCCAACCGGAGTAAAAGTTTTTTCTTCAATAGCTTTTAAAAGTTTCTTTTGAATCTTTAGAGGAATAGTTCCAATTTCATCTAAGAAAAGTGTACCACCATTGGCTTTGGCCATGAGTCCTATTTTATCGCTTATGGCTCCTGTAAAGCTTCCTTTTTTATGACCAAACAGTTCACTTTCGATGAGGTTTTCAGGGAGTTCAGATAGATTAAGATGAACGAAGGGAGCCTTAGAATTCCAAAGATCGTGGGCCAAACGTGCCGCTAACGTTTTACCGACTCCGGTAGCCCCAGTTATCAAGAGTCTGGCATCTTCAACAATGGTTAAGTTCTTTATTTGTAATAATTGAGACAATAGATATTTATCTTTCGTCAAAAATCGCTCTTTAAGCATTTCCTCGAAACTATCCTGATCAAAACTCTTAATTAGTCTGCCAAGATGTTGGTCTAGATTATCTTGAATTTCTCCCTTCGAAAAATAATGAGCACATCCAAGCTCAAATGCTTTTTGAATGACTTCAGGCGAGTCATGACTTGTCATCACGATGGGAGTGATATCCCTTTGTTTACAAAGACTGACGATCTCTAGTCCTTCAAATTGATCCTTATTATCGGTTAAATTTAAATCAATAAGCGCTAGGTTGGGCTTTGCCATATCTAAGGCTTTCTTGGCGTCTTCAAGGTTATCGACTTGAAAAATCTGGCCGTACTTCTTGAGTTCCAGAGCCAGGCTTTGGCGGAAAAAGGCTTCATCTTCAATAATTAGAATTTTAGTCATATTTAGTCCGGTTAAGTCTAAGTGGTTTATATTGGAACGTAGGGTGTATGACAAGCCTAAATATGCATTTATTTCACATCATTTCAAATATTTAGAGAATCGTTTAAGCTAGTTTTAAATACATTTAGGGGAAATCATGACGGCATTTAATATTATCTACACTATGCTCGGAGGCCTTGGTCTTTTCTTTTTCGGTATGAAGTTGATGTCCGATGCCCTTCAAAGTGCAGCCAGTGACGTCATCAAAAATATTATCAATACGATTACTAAGCATAGAGTCTACTCGGTCGCAGTAGGTGTTATCGTAACCATGATTGTTCAAAGTTCAAGCATCACTACCGTCATGGTTGTTGGTTTTGTTAACGCTGGGCTGATGAATCTAACCCAAGCTATTGGAATTATCTTTGGCGCAAATATCGGAACGACGATTACAGGTTGGATCATTTCAATCAAAATTGGAAAGTATGGCCTACTCTTAGTTGGCGCCGGTGTCTTTCCGATGCTTTTTGTTAATAAGGGGAAATGGAAAACTATTGGACAAGTTCTCTTTGGCGTAGGTCTTGTTTTTTACGGACTTGATATCATGAGTGCCGCCTTTAAGCCTTTAAGAACTATGCCAGAGTTTCTAGATGCTATTAGTTTTTTCTCAGGACAAAATTATGCCTCTTATATCGCATCCATTATTATGGGTTGCATACTAACTGTTGTGGTTCAATCATCTTCAGCTATGCTTGGTATTACAATGGCATTAGCAACGACAGGTGTGATCGAATTCCATACTGCTGCAGCTCTAGTTCTTGGTGAGAATGTCGGAACTACGATCACAGCACTACTTGCATCCGTTGGCGGTAATATCAACGCAAAACGAGCAGCTAGGGCCCATGCCGTCTTCAATATCCTAGGAGTAGCAGTAGTCTTTAGTATCTTCCCTTGGTTTGTTGAATTAGTTGATAGTTTCGTAAGTGGTGATCCAAACTTACTAAATGCAGCTGGGGAAAAGCCAAATATTGCAGTTCATATTGCTACCGGACATACATTATTTAATGTTACAGCCACCTTAGTCTTTCTTCCGTTCTTGCATTCACTTGCTCGATTCGTAACTTGGATGACACCAGAAACGGAGAAAGAACAATATCATCTTGTTATGTTAGGTGACTCTGAGGATACAGTTCCTGCGACAGCTCTTGCCATGGCACAGGCGGAGATTGAAAAAATGCAAGATATCGTTGGCCGCATGTTTAAATTAACAGATGAAATATTAAAAAATGTAAGCTCTGAAGGAGATGATAAACGTATTGCTAAAATTAAGGATTACGAGCGAATAACAGATTCTATTCAAAAAGAGATAACTGTCTTTATGTGTAAGATGATGGAAAAAAGTTTGTCGGAAAAGCAATCCGTTCATGCTCAGGCAATTGTTCGCGAAGCAGATGAATTAGAAAGTGTGGCAGACTACTTAGAGCGAATCGCAAACTATTTAGAGCGAACACCCAAAAATAATATCTTAAATGAGAAGAGTCGCGAAGACTTGCTTGAACTTTTTGATGAAGTAAGGGAGTTTTATGACTTAGTAGTTCATAGACTTAGTAATCCATCTAAGCTTGATATTGACCTTGTTCAAAGAAAGGCTGATTCAGTAGTTGATCTAGCAGATCGCTTAAGAACTATTTATCTGGAGAGAGTCGCAGCTGGTGACTTTGATCCGCTTTCAGCTTTAACTTATTCAGATATGGTAGTGGCCTTAAGAAAAGTTAAATCACATTCGTTTAATATATTTGAGTCTTTGGTAAGGCTTAAGAAGTTAGATTAAGGTTAAACGAATTAAGTGGCTGAAAATTCATAAGCAGTTTACCAAAATCTAACAATTAGATTTCTAATGCAATCGTATAATAGTGACGAAGAGCATTATGAAATGAATATACTAATTAAAGCTATTATATTTACCTTCCTATCTGTATCAGTATTAAATCCTGTTATTGGATATAGCTACGATCTAAATCAAGATAATCTATTAGTTCAAAAACATGAAAGTTCTAATGGTAATAGTTTGCCATCATTCTCAGATAATTACGCTGAACTTGAAAGTGAAGAGCTTGAAGAGTTAAGCGATCCAACAATGAATTCAAAGTTATTTGTTATTACAACTTTTAAATCAAAATACATCACGATCAATAAAGATTACCAATCTGTTTATCTATCTATAGAGCCGCCTCCGATTAAAGCCTAATTTCCAAAATTTATTTTTTGTTAATTAAAACTTTAATTGGAGTTGTTATGCCGTTTAATAATATTGGTGAAATTCTTAATAATGTAAAAAACGTAAGTTCACAAATTTCGTCACGCTTAGACTTGGATGCCCTATCTAAATCTCAATCACCGTTAGTTTATTGGGTGGGTTGTGCTGATTCACGTGTTAGCCCAAATATCGTAACAGGAACTGACCTTGGTGAGATGTTTGTTCACCGAAATGTAGCCAATCTGACAAATATTGAAGATGACAATTTTGTCTCAGCTATGGAGTACGCAGTTGGAGTATTGAAAGTTAAGCACTTAGTAGTTTGTGGACACTCTGGCTGTGGAGGAGTTAATGCAGCTATGAATAAGTCTTATCCAACTGAGACTATTAAAAAATGGCTTTCAAAGCCGGAGAGAGATTTCGAGTGGGCGGTCAAAAATAGCTCAAAGAAAATAGTTGAAGCCGATAAACTTAACTTTCTCGCTAAACTAAATGCACAAAATCAGATTAAAGGCTTACTAGAGCATAAGATGATCAAAGAAGCTGTCGCAAACGGAGAGTTGCAACTGCATGCCTTATTTTATGACATTAAGTCATCGAGTTTAGAGTCACTTTTAACTCTTGATAACGATCAAATAAGCGCTGCTTAAAAAATAAAGATTGGGGAATCATGATGAAGAATTATTTAAAATATACAAAGGATGATGTGAGGTCAGGCTTAGTTGTCTCTCTCGTGGCAATTCCATTATGTCTTGGAATTTCGCTCGCTTCAGGAGCGCCTCTTTTGTCTGGTCTTATTGCTGGAATTATTGGAGGGCTCGTTGTAGGTGCTATTAGTAATTCTCATATCAGCGTAAGTGGTCCAGCTGCTGGTCTCGCAGTAATCGTTTATAATGGTATTCAAGAGCTAGGTGACTTTCAAGTCTTCTTGATGGCCGTAACTCTTGCAGGTGTTATTCAAATAGCACTTGGAGCAATGAAAGCCGGAATTCTATCCGACTTTATACCAAATTCAGTCATTAAAGGAATGCTTGCAGCTATTGGTATTTTGATTGCTTGGAAGCAACTGCCATATGTTTTTGGTTCAAACGCCGCCGAAAATACGTCAACCTTTATGGGAATGACTTTTCAAAGTGGTGCTGCCGTTATTGGCGCTATCTCTCTCGCTTTCATGATTGCAGTTCAAAAAACAAAGCTTGGGAGTTTAAAAGTTTTTAAATTTCTACCGGCCGTACTTTTTGTTGTTGTTATTGCCACTGTTGTCTCTTCCTTGTTCTTAGGTTTGGATAGCTCTTTGCTAGTTAATATTGGTGATATTAAAGGACCGAGCGACTTTGCTGCGAGCCTAACGCTGCCAGATTGGAGTGCTGTATCTAATCCAGCTGTTTGGAAGTTAGCCTTTGTATTGGCAATCGTTGCAAGTATTGAAACCCTTCTTTGTATTGAGGCCAGCGATAAGCTTGATCCACAAAAAAGAGAAACTTCAACCAATAGAGAACTCTTCGCTCAAGGTGCTGGTAATATCCTTTCTGGCCTTGTTGGAGGTCTTCCAATTACATCCGTTGTTGTTAGATCGACTGTTAATGCTAGTAGTGGTGGTAAAACTAAAATGGCCGCTTTTTATCACGGGGCTTTTTTACTTTTCAGTGTAATGGCAATTCCAATGATCCTAAATAAAGTTCCATTGGCTGTACTAGCAGTAATTTTAGTCATGACTGGGTTTAAATTGAATCCAATTTCACTTTATAAAGAGATGTTTGCAAAAGGACATCAGCAGTATGTTCCATTTTTAGCGACTATTATTGGTGTTGTTGCTACTGATCTATTAACTGGTGTGGTCATCGGTATGGCCGTATCAGCATTTATGGTTTTAAAAGAAAACTATATTGTTCAAAATCAATCCATAAGATCTGAGATATCAACTGAATCTGCCAGCGATATAATGACAATTGCCCTAGCTGAGCATAATTCGTTCTTAACGCGTGGAGTGCTTAAGAATGTTCTTAACTCAGTTTCTAATGGAAAGAGAATTGTAATCAGTAGTCATAGGACTATTTCAATAGATCACGATGTTTTAGAGGTGATTGATCAATTTGTCATTGAGGCGAAGACAAAAGATATTCAAGTGAAGCTTGAAGGTCCTCATTTTGAATATGATGAAGATAACAAATTAAGGCTAGTACAGAAAGTAGCCTAGTCAAAGAGATGTTCAAAGTCCTTCATGGAAAGCTTTCCACTGAAGAGTTCATGATCATTATCTTGTAGAAGGTCTTGGAATAATTCACGCTTCATGTGTTGAAGTTCCAGGACCTTTTCTTCAACTGATCCTTTAATGATAGGACGATAAACCGTTAGTTTATTTTGTTGTCCAATACGGTGAGCACGGTCAATGGCTTGTGCTTCGACAGCTGGGTTCCACCAAGGGTCCATCACAAAAACGTAACTTGCAGCAGTTAAGTTTAGACCAACACCACCAGCTTTAAGTGAAATTAAGAAAATTCTATTGGTACCGTCTTGGAAAGCATCAACTTCTTTTTGACGACGCTTCATGGCTTGAGATCCGTCAATACGGGAACATTTCCAATGCTTTTCCCTTATTTCTTTTTGGATGATATCTAGATATGTGGTGAACTGAGAAAAGATGATCGCCTGGTGACCTTCTTCAACAATTGTTTCAAGTGTTTCTAAAAGAAAATCTATTTTGGTTGAAAGGAGGTGTTTTCCTGCCATTTCTTTAACTTTGTCAGGAGATTGCCACAAGCAAAGTTGGCGTAGTTGTAGTAAGCCTCGAAGTATTTCTCCGTACTTCTGCTTTGAAGGAGCAACAAGAATTTTTTTCTTGATAGTTTCAAGTGCATTCTTATAATTATCTTTTTCAGTTTGTTCAAGCTCAAGGAAGACATTATTTTCAACTTTAGGAGGAAGATCACTTAAAACTTGATCCTTCGTACGTCGTAAAATAAAAGGACTTGCTGTTTTTCTAGCCGTCAGTCGTGATTTCTTACTAGAAGTCGTTCTGACGAATTGAAGATCTCCCCAAATACCAGGAATTGATAGATCGATAATATTATAAAACTCGGCAAGATCATTTTCAACCGGAGTACCATTTAAGCAAATTCTAAAGTCGGCATGAATCTTTCTGGCGGCGAATGCACCAAGTGATCTCATATTCTTAAGATGTTGAACTTCATCTAGCACAAGTATGTCAAAATTAACGTTGGAGAATGTTTCTTCTACTTCACGTTTCATGACACCGTAACTTGTCAAAATGACCTTGCAATCATCTGGAATGTTTCGTTCGCCGCCGTGATAGATATGTACCTTGATTCCCGAGAATTTTTCAAATTCTTTTTCCCAGTTGATAAGAATACTTACAGGACAAACAATAAGAATTTTATCAACACTGTCATAAATAGACTGTATAAAAGTAATAGCCTGAAGCGTTTTACCAAGACCCATGTCGTCTGCTAAACAAGCTCCAAGCTTGTTCTCATGTAAAAACCTGAGCCAATGATATCCAGTTAACTGGTATGGTCTTAAAATATTTTGCATGTTTTCAGGCACGTCATACTTAGGGACTTCTTCTAAAGAGGCAAGTCTTTTACAAAGAGCTTCTTCTTCTTCATTGAGAGCCCCTTCTACACCAAGCTTTTTTAACTCGAAGAGTTCAAAAATTCTGGCGCGATTAAAGGGTAATAGAAATGAGTGCAGATTTTCTTCTTCAGAAGAAGCTTCATCGCCTTCACCAGGCTTTTTTTCTTGTCCCTCATAGCGAATATATTTTTTCATAAATCGCATAAGTTCTTTTTGCTCAGGAGATAAAATAACTAAGCCTGATTTGGTTAAAGCAATACCAGTTTCAAGGTCAGCCTTTTTGATGATGTCTAAATCAAGCTGGTTAACCTGTAGAGTTAGGTCGAACCATTTTGTTGCTGCTTGTCTGCGTTCAAAGCGGACTCTTGAGCTCCAATTGGCGACTTTTTCACGGTCATAATAAAGCTGAACCCCAAATGGTGTTAGCTTACGTTGTACGGCAGCCAATCCTTGGAAAAGATTACTAGCGGCTAGCTCATACCTAACAACTTTCGTTTCTTCAGAATAGGTTGCAAATCGATATAGGATCTCACCAAACTCTTTTGTAAGTGTCGAAAAGACATCTTTTAAAAGATGGTTTGAAAAAGTTTGCAGTATTTTTCGATCACCGTCGTAATGAATTGAGTATTCACTATCATTAACTCTTTCAATCACTTCGACCATGGCATCTTTAGCATTAATTCCAATGAGTGCTTTTTTATAAGAATCGTCTTTGTCGATAAAGTAGTCCGCAACCGCCTTTGTAAACTCGTAACCATCCTTCTTTTTTCTAAAGCTGCTTAATAAGCCTGAACCAAATGTAAACACACGCATAAACTCTGGCGGTGGTGTTATTACTTCTTCCTTATTAAAAAACTCTAGCTCGAGAGCGATAAGATTTCTCTTTTCACCGGGGTGAAAACTCAGTCTTAAGTAGAGCTCTTCTTTTGGAACTTCTTCCATAGAGCGACCATCAAAATGAAGAATCATTTGAGTCGCCTGAGAATTTTTACTATGTATTTTGAGTAGTTGGTCTGCTTTAGGGCTTCTACCAAGACGTCTAATATGTTGAACAACAGTTTTTACATCATTAGGAATATGAAATGCTTTTCCTGATCTCCAATCAAATATATAGAGATGCTCGAACAAGCTAATCTCTCGAGATATAGAGCCATCTTTATTTTCTAGTGCATACTCAACCTTGGCCAAGTGTTCATCATCCTCGCTTTTAAAGTCGATAATTAATCGCCCCTCAAGAGATTCAGGAAATGGAAAATTGATGATCTGTTTATCGTGTAACAAATATTGGAGTGCAGACCAAGTTGCCGACGGTGGTGCACCTTGCAGTTGGTTGGCTCCATTTAATAATGTGCCGTACTCAATTGGAGCAACGGCCATCGTTGTATGAAGGGCGATTGGTGGAGTGCTGTCTAAGTTCGTTCCATCACTAGCGCCTTCAAAGTGAAGTTGCATTAAGTAGGCAACATACAAACTTCCCGTATGTGGACAATGGTGTTCAGCATTCCAAGTGTGGCAATCACAATTACTTGAAAGAGGTCCTTCCTCGCTTCCCTCTAATCTTTTTTTATAAACGACTTTCGATTCATGAGTACGATCACTTCTAACAATGCCAGAGACTATAAAGTAAGTTTCAGTATCGCCGCGGCTAAAAGAAATTGTTGTGCGTGAGAGTTTTAGAAGTTTGATCGCATCAGCGTAGACCATTGGTTGAAAGTGCCTCATGGACTCTTTCACTATCTCTTCTGGAATATTCCAAGATGCTTCGATCAAAAATGGCTCCTAGCGTCGAAATCAAAGCATCTATTTTAACAGGAATATTACTCTTTTCCTACTTTTCTATTTTCTAGCTAATTTTATTTAGTGGAGTTTTAGCTAGTGCAACATAGAGTAATAAACCGACGATAATACCAGGTCCTACATCATAGAATGTTCCAGATAGACCCATGGCACGCCAGATAAAGACTGTCGCTAAGCCGCCTAAAATCATAATGATTCCAGTAGTCTCAGTAACTTTCTTATTAAGCGTATAGATAAAGAGTAGTGGACCAAATGAAGCTGCAAGTACTGACCAGGACAATACAACTAGCTCAAACACGTTTTTACCACCGGCCAACGCAACCGTCAGAGCAATGATTGTAACGACAGCTGTGGCAATCTTAGTGATATAGACATTTTCGCTCTTAGGCATAATGTCTCTAGTGATAGCTGCACTACAGCTTAAGACTTGTGAATCAGCCGTCGACATAGTGGCGGCAAACAAGCCTGATAAAACCACACCTATTAAAACATCCGGTAGAAGCATTTGGCTAAGAGAAGGAAGTGCTAACTCAGCATCAAAGTTACTCGACTCAGGTAGAATTATTCGACTAAGTAGACCAACTCCATAAGTCAAAATAGTAAATAAAACATAAAAACTGTAATAGTAGGTTTGGGTCTTTTTCATATTTTCAGTATTATCAATACTCATAAATCGAACCATAATATGTGGCTGCCCAATCACTCCAAAGCCAGCAAAAAGCCATCCCAGAATAAATAGGAATATTCCAAATCCATTATCAATCGCAAGACCTGTAGGCATGATATTCAAAAAAGTAGGAGAGACAGCATCAAGTTGTGTGTAAGCCTCACTTAAGCCACCAACATTGTTTACGCCCACGACAAATAATAAAATCATGGCAAAGATCATGACAAAAGACTGGGCGGCATCAGTCCAAATAGATGCGCGAATACCACCAGATAAACAATAGGCAAAAACAATGATCGCACCAATGATCGCGCCAACACTATAATCCCAACCAAAAAGAACATAGAGTGCTTTAGATCCTGCTTTGAATTGTGCTGCAGCGTAAATACCTAAGAAAAGAACTGTGATGACGCCAACAATTTTCCTGAGGTTGTTGTATTCAGTTCCATTCCATCTCGCTAAAACACCTCCGAAGCTTAAGATATTGAGATCTCCAGACTTACCTCGAAGCTTTTTATGAACGTATTTTGCCATGGCCAAGTCACCTAGAATCCAGCCGATCATAAGCCAAATAGATTGAAGTCCGCTGGTGTAGGTAAACCCAATAAGACCAATAAACATATAACCAGAGTTATTAGTCGCTACAGCTGATAGAGCTGCCAACCACGGAGAGATCGAGTTTCCGGCCATAAGATAATCAGTATTATTTTTCTGACTCAGTCGGCTGGATGAAACACCAATAATCACGAAGATTATTAAAAAGAAAATGAAACTAGCAATAACAGTTCCCATATTTGACCTCAAATTTAAAAATAAAAGTATGAATAATAGTAAATTGAATACTCAGGAAATATGGGATCTAGTTAGTATGTTTGGTAATACCGAATTAGACTGTTGGGAATAAAAAAAAGCCCCTCTGGGAGGGGCTATTGAGCAAGTAAGTAAATTTCATTGCGACTTTCGGTCGCAACGCTTGTTAGTTATCAATATACGACTTAAGCAGTTTCGCTCGTGATGGATGACGTAGCTTACGAAGTGCTTTTGCTTCGATCTGACGAATACGTTCACGTGTTACAAAGAAATCTTGTCCAACTTCCTCTAACGTGTGGTCGGACTTTTCACCGATACCAAAGCGCATACGTAAAACTTTTTCTTCTCTTGGAGTAAGAGTAGAAAGAACTGAACGAGTTTGTTCAGAAAGGGTTACAGACATGACAGCATCTTGAGGCGAAATGATCTTCTTGTCTTCAATGAAATCACCAAGAGAGCTGTCTTCTTCTTCACCAATTGGCGTTTCAAGGGAGATAGGCTCTTTGGAGATTTTTTGAACTTTCTTAACTTTTTCAACTGGAAGTTCCATACGATCAGCAATTTCTTCTGGAGTTGGTTCACGACCAAGTTCCTGAATCAATTGACGTTGTGTACGAACCATTTTGTTGATTGTTTCAATCATGTGAACTGGAATACGAATCGTTCTTGCTTGGTCAGCAATGGCACGTGTAATGGCCTGACGAATCCACCAAGTCGCATAAGTTGAGAACTTATAACCACGACGATACTCGAATTTATCAACAGCTTTCATAAGACCGATGTTTCCTTCTTGGATCAGATCCAAGAACTGAAGACCACGGTTTGTGTATTTCTTAGCAATCGATACAACTAGACGAAGGTTAGCTTCAACTAGGCGAGCTTTGGCGTAGTCGGCTTTTTCTTCGCCGTTTTGAATGATGTTAAACACATTTTCAATATCTTCGAATTCCATGCCTGCATCAAGAGATAGGCGACGTAGTTTTCTTAGAATATCTTCTTGGTTACGAATTAATTGCTCAATCTTAGCATCAGTCGTGAAAAGATCTTTGGCAAATTGGCGCTTGAAGTTATCGTCTTCCATGATTTTGTCATAGAGAACTTTATAATCTTCAGAATCCTTAACTTCGAGGAACTTGAAAATACGATCTTGTTGTTCAAAGAGTTCTTTGAATTGAAGGAAGTATTTTTTTACTGGTTCAACGAAAGAGTTAATGATCTTACGGTTAAAAGTAAGGTCGGCCATTTCTTGACCGATAACTTCCATTTCTTTTTGCTGAATTTTTGTAAACTTCTTAAGAGTTCCATCTTCTTCTTTAATGTCAGAGAGAATCTCTTCAATACGTGCAACAACAGCATAAATACGGTCTTTGTATTTTTTGATGTCACCAGCAGAACTTTCATCGTCAAGACCACGAACTAATTCTTTAATGAATTCACTTTGATTTTCTTGAGACTCAACTCTATCTTTTAATTTAACGATTTCTTCAAGAGCGTGAGATGAAGCGAGAGATGAAAGGATAATTTCTCTTTCACCTTCTTCAATTTCTTTTGCAATTACAACTTCGCCTTCACGGGTTAGTAGAGCGACTGAGCCCATGCGCTTCAGGTAAAGCTTAACTGGGTCAGTTGAAGCAGAACGAAGTTCAGCTTTTTCTTCACGAGATAAAGTTTCTTCGATGATTTCTGTGCCATCTAGGCGGATGCCTTCTTCCTCTTCGTCTTGCTCTTCAGCATGGATTTCAATTTTGGCTTCATAAATTGTTGCCATAATTTCATCAACAGCTAGAGCTTCGACAATGCTAGCAGGGATCGCATCATTGATTTCTTCAGGAGTTAAGTAGTTTTGGTCTTTACCTTTAACTAATAACTTAGAGAATTCTTTTGAGTTAATAAATACGCCGACGTTTGACATTGGTTCTCCCTTTAATGGAGTTTAGGATCGTTTTCTTAATGTATGCAGTTGCCGATCAAGGACAGCTAGTTCATGCAAAAGGCGTTCGCTATCTTCTTGCGTAACGGCCAATAATTGCAAGCGCTGAACCTCTTCACGCTTTTCTTTTACATCTTCTTGTTGAGCTCTAACTCGTAAATCCTTCATCATCTTTGTAAGGATTTTCCCATCAGGGGAGTGTGGTCGATACTTAAAAATTGCAGCACCAGCGATCTCTTTAAGTTCGAGACTAAATTCTTCTGAACTAGTCATCTCCAACACAACACGAGCAAACTCTGTTTCATCGACTTCGTAGACAAGTTCCGAAAGCCTAGAAACATACGTTTGTACCTCATTAGAGCGTACAAAATCAAGGAGTTCCCCTATGTCAGGGCGTGATAATAACTCCGGACATAGGATCAATTCTTGCACTAAAAGTTGTTCAACTCGGGCAAGTTTTGCTTTGGATCGAATTACGATTTTAGCCGGCTCATGATTATGAATTGGAGGTGCTTCTGGTTCGACTTTTTTGACGAATGTGGCACGACCTTTGCTTGCTAAAAAATCTTCATAAGTTTTAACTACTTGGCTTGAGTCGGAAGTTAGTCCAATCCGTTTTGCTAGGTTTGTTAATCGCTCAGTTGCGGCTAATTCCATTCCAAGGGGGGCAACAATGGCAAAGAATTGCTGCAGTAGTTCAAGCTTACGATCTGTAATTTCAGGCATTTTTTCTGGCAGGCGAGAATCAATCAAAACATCGATAAATGCGCGCGCATCGTCAATTCTACCTTGAAAAGCCAGCTTTCCCTGAGATTGTAGAAAATCGTCAGGATCTTTTGTTGGATTTAGATCGATCAGTTTTGGCACAATTCCATTTTCAAGCGCTAAAGAATTGAGCCTCTCCATTGCTTTCATGCCAGCATCATCGCCATCAAGAGCTAGATAGAAATTGGAAGTTAGTGACTTGAGCATTTTAAGTGAACCTTCACTCATTGCGACTCCCATCACTGCTACGGCATTGGTGAATCCATAATGGTGAAGCGCTATACAGTCCATGTAACCCTCGCACAAAA
>CAYGQW010000070.1:0-13173 GCA_964352175.1 uncultured Halobacteriovorax sp. | reverse complement strand
GTGATATCGGTTGGAAAAAAGTTCTTAGAAGTTTTTGGAATGATTTTGAAGTCACTCTCGAACGTGCGAAAGAGGAGATGAAGAATCTTAAGAAACAGCAAATTCCGACGGGTCTTAATTGTACAAAATGTGATGACGGAGAATACCTCATTAAGTGGGGAAGAAACGGTCAGTTCTTGGCCTGTACCAATTATCCAGACTGTAATAGTACTCATGATTTTAAAAAAGATTTAGAAGGTACAATTCATATCCTTCCTAAGAATTATTTCCATGACGATTGCCCAACATGTAATAAGCGACTTGAAGTTAAAACAGGTAAATACGGTCGATTCGTAAGGTGCGAAGAATACCCGACATGCGATACCACTTTACCGTACACAATCAATGTCCATTGTCCTGAATGTAAAGTTGGAAAGTTTGCTGAAAAAAAGTCTCGTTATGGTAAATTTTTCTATGGCTGCACCAGTTATCCTGATTGCAATAATGCCATGTGGGCCCCACCCATTGAGCATCCATGTAAAGGTTGCGGTTATCCAATTATGATTGAACGTGAGACTAAACGCGATGGAAAACATCTTCAATGTCCTAAGTGCAAGCACAAGGAAGAACGAGATGAAGAAATTGCGGGAGAAGAAGCCGTTTGAGTAAATTAAAGACTGCTTGGTTCGCTAGTCCTGGACCATCAAATCTAAATGAGTTTATTGCCTTATGGCTGCGCGCCTTCTTGATGGGGATTGCGGATCTTATACCAGGAGTTTCTGGTGGGACAATTGCATTTATTACAGGGATCTATGATCAAGTTCTTGGAGCAGTTGCTTCTATTGATAAAGAAGCAATCTCTTATCTATTAAAAGGTCAGATCTTTAAATTTTTGGGAAAGATACACTTAAGATTTATCGCGACGCTCGCTAGTGGTATCCTATTAGCTATTTTTTCACTCGCGACAGTGATGCATTGGCTTTTACTTAACCATCCGATCCCTACGTGGGCAGCATTCTTTGGTTTAATAACAGCCTCAATTCCAGTTCTTTTTAAAAGCCTACCAGAGCCAAGAGCTTGGCAGACATGGTCATGGATCGCGTTTGGAGCATTGTTTGGTTATATCATCGTTAGCTTAATTCCAGTTGATACACCAGACGCTAGCTGGTTTATTTTTCTTTGCGGCGTAATTGGCATCACGGCCATGATCTTACCCGGAATTTCAGGCTCGTTTCTGTTATTAATTCTTGGTAAGTATGAGTTTATTACAGGTGCAGTTAAAGCACCATTTGTGCAAGGAAATCTTCAAGTTCTTATTATCTTTGCCTGCGGCACAGCCACCGGGTTACTAGGCTTTTCAAAAATTTTAAAATGGTTTCTTGATCATTATAAAAATGCCACCATGGCATTTTTAACAGGGATTTTGATCGGAACGCTTAAGAAAGTTTGGCCTTGGAAGGAAACACTTGAAAGCGTCATTATACGCGGAAAAGTTCGAATTCTTAGAGAGGCCAATATCTTGCCTGCAGAGTTTCGTTCAGAGGAAGCACTTGCATTAGTACTGGCAATTTTGGGCTTTGCTCTTGTAATTCTTTTAGAAAGTCGCTCGAATAAAAAAAGCCTATGAAGAAATTGATTCTCGCATCCACTTCTAAATATCGCCAAGAGCTTTTTAAAAAATTAAATTTACCTTTTGAAGCTATTTCCCCAAAGGTTGATGAAGAGCAATTTAAAACATTAAAATTAGCTCCAAAAGATTTAGCCACAAGGCTTGCTTTTGAAAAAGCTAGTGCAGTTGCAAAAAACTATCCTGATGCTGTTGTGATTGGCAGTGATCAGGTTGCAGCAATCAAAGACTTAATACTAGATAAGCCCGGCAGCCATCATAATGCTGTCGACCAATTAGTCCATCTCAATGGCGTGAATCACTCTTTGTTTACGGCCGTATGCATCTGCTTTGATGGAAAAAATATAGAGTTTATTGATGAAACGAAGCTTAAGATGAGAGAATTATCACAAGATCAACGAGAACGTTATCTCCACTATGATCGGCCATATGACTGTGCTGGGAGCTATAAAATTGAGTCTCTCGGAATTACATTGTTTGAGACCATTGAGTGCGCCGATTTTAATGCCATTACAGGTTTGCCTCTTTTACAGTTGAGTAAGTACTTGAGTGAGATAGGGTATGAATTGCCTTAAACTTGGAATTTAATATTTAAAAAGTATAATTTTTGTATGAGTGAATCTGAACAATCTTATAGTCTCGTTATCCTTGCTAAAGTGAATCCTGAGCGTGAGCTGCCTACTGATATCTATTTGAAAATTGACCAGAAGTATATTCGATTTCGTGAACAAGGAGATGTCATCGGAGCTGAAAAATTTGATGACTTCATGAAAAAAGGACTTGAAGGGATTTATGTCCTTGCTGATGAAATCATGATTTTTTTAGATTGGATTACTAATATTCGCGATCAAGAGATTGATGAGACATTAAAAGAATCTGGCGACGATACTCGTGAAATAGTAACCTCCATGTTTGATGTTAAAGAAAAAGTGTATGAAACATTTTTTGAATCTGAGTTTGATGAGACAGTTGTCATTAAGCTTCAAGATCAAGTAAACGAGTTTGTTGGTCTAGTTAAAGAGCAACCATTTTCCCAGCAAACAATCGCAGCCTTAATAGCTCGTAATTCAACTTTGGCAGATCATTCTGTTAATGTTGCTAATATTTCGGTTTATCTTGCCATGGTTATGGGGCAAGGTCACCAGATGGTATTGGAAAATGTTTATCTTGGCGCCATTCTTCACGATCTTGGAAAAGCTAAAGCAGGGATAACCGAAATTGGTTCAGGTGATGGAAGGTTTATGTCCCAAGCGATGCAAGGACATCCAGAGCTTTCAGTGAAGGTCATTAGAAAGTCTAAAGGTGTACCTGATGCTGTTTATCGAATTATTTTAGAGCACCATGAACAATTTAATGGCTATGGTTATCCCGCTGGTCTCTATGGCGATGATATCTATGAAATGGCCCAAATCGTATCGATTGCGAATATTTTTGATAATGTACTCTACGAGAATCGACATCTGCCAAGAAACAAAGCTTGGGAGTTAGCAATCAAAAAAATAGAATTAGGGAAGGAACGCTTTTGGCATCCTAAATTCTTTCCAAGAGTTGTAGATGCTCTCAAGATGGCTAAGCAGATCTAGCTTCAAAGTTACTTGCCACTTCTTTCGACTCGTTCTTAATTTCGATCAAACCTATGGCATGTAATATTCTCATTAAAAAATATGTTGGATCGAATTCAAACCATTTTGTTGCAAAGTTTGCACGATTAGGGAAACGGTGATGATTATTTTGAAAGAGTTCACCCATGGCTAAGAAATCAAAGGGCAATGAATTTTTACTCTTATCAGTAATGTCGTGATTTCTATAACCATACTTATGACCACACCAATTGACGATGGCACCGTGTATTGGTCCCATTAAAAAATGGATAGGTAATAATAAAAACCAATGCCATGAAGGTGCATAGGCTAAATAGATTAGAAAATAAACGGCACCAAAAGCAACTCTTGATGACCAGTGATCAGCGATTTTTTCCAACTGAACCCAATGTGTGCAGTTAGGAGTGAACCTTCTATTAAAGTCATGCTTACCAGCTAGAATTGACATATACTCCTTGGCCGTTCTTATCATCATGCTCATCAACCCTTGTGAGTGATGAGGAGAATGAGGGTCAAGATCAGTGTCTGAATAGGAGTGGTGAGCTTTATGCATGATCGCATAGGCGCTAGGATTTAAGTAGGAAGAACCTTGAGTTAAAAAGGTTAAAAGATGAACAATCTTTTCGCTTTTTGGGTTCATTGTATACATGCCATGGGCAGCGAAGCGATGGAGGTAAAATGACTGAAAGAAAAGTGAGCTAAAATAATGGATAATAAAAACGGTAATAATGACTTCCATAACTTCCCCCTGGCTACCTACATATCTTAACTCGACAGTGGAAGATTTTTGACTAACAATGCTTAGATTTCGTGTAGTTACAAATCTTTTACGTTTCTAACATCTTGAGATTATGTGTCTGGTAAATCTAAAGAGCTAACGCTAAACTTAATTAATAGAAATGAACAAGTGAGTCCTAATGAAGTCTCTTGAGCAATGGTTAACTGAGTACTCTGTAAGTCATCAAAACCCGACAAATAAAAAGATACATAATGTATGCGTCCCATTGATTATGTTCAGTGTAATTGGATTGATCTGGTCTATTCCTCGCCCTGAGTTTTTACAATTTTCGAACTTCACCAATTGGGCAGTTATATTTAGTGCCATTTGTATGGTTTTTTATTTTTCTCTTGGTGCGGCAACTGGCTTTTTAATGTTAGCTGTTTTAGTTCCCATGCTCATTGGCGTGTACGCAATGGATTCATTCGGATTATCCGTCCTAAAAATCTCAGTCGTCATTTTTGTTGTTTCATGGGTAGGACAATTTATAGGGCATAAAATTGAAGGCAAGAAACCTTCATTCTTTCAAGATGTTCAATTTTTATTAATTGGGCCACTGTGGGTATTTAGAAAAGTTTTTTCTTAGCCAAACTTCACGCCAACCTTAAAAGTCTCGAGTATCTCACCTTCGACTTGTCTGACGGCCATAACCTGACCAACCAGTTGTTTTGGCAATGGCTTTGCATCCACATGTGTAACTCTAACTTTATCACCCTCAGTAAATTCGGCCGGATCATGCACCATGAAACCCATACCACCTGCGGATATATCATATAGATTAAAGACATCAGCACGAGTCACTTTATCATCGGCACCGAGCTTCTCAATTCCAACCAGCTGACCTTCTTTAGCCTGGGACCTTGGTGCAACTCTTTTGTGCTTGTTTTTATCTTCATTCTCACGTTCAACAAGTTCAATCTTTTCAAGGAATTCTTTAGAGAGAATATTAAGTCTGACAGGCAAGGGGATCGTTATAAAGTCTTTTTCGAGCTCTCTTACAGGAGTTTTAATTGCTAAACCTCGATCAGAGCAAAATAGAAAAATTTCCGAACCTTTGGAAAAGCGAAAGCCATCAGAGTTATTTGGAAAAACAACGATAGTTTTCTTAATCGGATCAACTTTTTTGATAGTGATGAAGTGAACAGGTCGCTTGCCATTTTTATCAACATTATGTTGCCAGGCCCATAAATTTTTACGACTTCTAGCAAACTCTTTAAAAATGCCAATGATTTCTAAGTCGTCAGTAATGAATTTCTTCTCAGCTTCCATATCTGTTCTTATCGAGATTTTTTATCAATCACTCAAGAAAAATTGTAAAAAAAAAGGCCGGGTTAACCCGGCCTAATGATTAAGCTAAATTCTTATTTGCAAAATCCCAGTTGACGAGACTCCACCATGCTTCCAAGTACTTTGGTCTAGCATTACGATAATCGATGTAATAGGCGTGTTCCCAAACATCCACTGTTAAGAGTGGAGTATGGCCAGTAGTTAGTGGACAAGCAGCATTAGAAGTATTAACAATTTCTAGCTCGCCTGACTTATTCTTTGCAAGCCAAGTCCAACCTGAACCAAAGTTAGTTGCAGCTGACTTAGTGAAAGCTTCTTTGAAAGTATCGAATGAACCCCATTTTTTACTGATAGCGTCAGCGATAGCTCCTGTAGGAGCTCCACCAGCTTTTGGTGCCAAGCTATTCCAGTAGAATGTATCGTTCCAAATTTGAGCTGCATTATTGAAAATACCGCCCTCAGCTGAGGTTACAATTTCTTCTAAGCTTTGATTTTCATGCTTAGTACCTTTGATCAGGTTATTTAGATTAGTTACATATGATGCGTGGTGCTTACCATAGTGAAACTCTAGAGTTTCAGGCGAGATATGTGGCATTAGTGCATCATTTGAGTAAGGTAATGCTGGAAGTTTGTGCTCCATGTTGGCTCCTTTTTTATTTTTTTATTAAAAATAGGACTCCTTTATAAGCCTAAGCAGTAATTGAAGCAAGCCGCGCTTAATTGATGTCTTAATTGACTCTTAATGTCAGCTTCTTTTTTAAAAAACCCCCTTTACCTCACAGATATTCAGGTTAGCATATTCCAATCAAAACACAGGGATAGTCATGGTTCGTTGTTTTTTAGTCGTGCTAATTCTTTTGATCGCAAGTTGTGGATCTGTCTCAAAAAGAGCTGCAGAACAAACGAGTGGGCAGCAAAACAGACCCCTATGGGTTAATGATCCATTGGAGTACTGCCAGGAAGAATTTTTATGTGCAGTTGGAGAGGGTTCTAGTTTTTATTTAGCAGAGAGCGACGCTAGAAAAAACTTGGCGAAAACTTTTAAAGTTAGAGTTAGCGGTACTACTGAGATAAATGAAGAAAGTTCCAGCCTATCAAGCGCGGATTCAATGGAGAGCCTTGGCGTCACTCAGGACATATACTCCCAAAACTTTGAAGTGGTGGATGAGGTTTTAGAAGGTGTCGTTACATCAAAAAAACATGAAGAAGATGGATCAATTTTTTCACTTGCCCAACTTGATAAAAGGGTCGCAGGAAAAATTATAAAAAATAAGATTGCCGAGTTGGATAGTGAAATCGAGCAAGCTTATACTAGTCAAAGGCGTTCTTTGTTACCCAAAGCTTTTGAACTCTACTCAACGAAATCAGGACTAGTAACTTATTTAACAATCTTAGGTATGCCCAATTTTTCAAGAGGTGTAACTAAAGAGCAATTACTTGAAAGAAAAACACAATTTGATAATGATCCAAAGTTTGTCGTTATCGAGGCAGATGAAAAATTCGACTTTGCCAAAGAAACAGTTTCCAGCGAATTGATGACTCTTGGATACAAAGTAAAGAAGAGTGGCCCTTATGATTTTAAGTTAATGATTAAATCAAATGCCAGAAGAGAATATTTGAATGTAAAAGGATTCGAACGTTATATGATGTCTGTTAAGATTTCATCACTAAGCTCGGCTGGAGAGATCGTTGGCAATCTCGCTTTTGAGCAATCTCAAAATGGGCGTTCTCTAGCGCAAATCAAATCTTTAATAGAAATGAACTTTAGACAATATTTTTCAGAAAATTTCCAAGCGCTTGAGCTTGATTAGGAGTGAAAATGAAATTGATCCATTTGATATTAATGCTAAGCCTCGTGGCATGTTCTTCGACTAAAGAAGAAGCGGAGCTAGAAGAGCGTGAGAACGAAGATATTCAACGTGACTATGTTGTTTCGGATGCTTCAGGTAAAATCCGTCCAGGCTGGGTTGAAGATCCAGTCCTATGGTCCAAGGAGTATGGAAAAGATATTAACAAATACCGCTTTTTTAGCTACGAAACAGAACCTAAAGTTGGGCGCAAAGTAGCATGTGATTTAGCTAAAGCAAATGTTAGAGCAGATATCGCAGCTGAGATCTCGACTTTCATTGATAAACAATTAGGTACTTCAATCGAGGGTGTTTCTTCAGTTGATGAAAATAACCCCGATGTTCAAGGACTTAAAGAGTATACTGAGTCGACGCTTGTAGAAAAAACAAAAAGCTTAGTTCATGGTGCAAGTGTGATCAAAACTTATTGGGAAAAGCGTCGCTATCAGCAAGACCTTGGAGCCAAGAAAGATTATATGGCTTACACATGTGCAGTATACATTAGAATGGATGCTGGCACTCTCGCTAAGGCTGTCGATAATGCGGCAAAAGCTGTCATTGAGCGCGCTTCAAAAACAACTGTAAAAGATAATGTAAAAAATGCGCTTGAAAATGCATCAGAAGACTTTTTGAAAGCAAGTGCTGGTGAAATTTAATTCTTAAGAGGTTAAAATGAAAAATTTATTAATACTTTCAATTCTTTTCGGACTAACGGCATGTGGAAGCTTTCAAGCTAAGCGTGTTGATTCTGCTGAGAGTGATGAAAAAGCTATGGAGATCACTGATAAGTGGGTTCAAGGTGATACTGAGCGTGTTGTTCAAGACGTGCTTAAAGATATCTCAACCCATAAAGGTTACAAGCGTTGGCTTAGAAGTCTTGGACGTGAACCAAGAGTTTTTATTTCTGAAGTTCAAAATCTTACAAGTGAAGCATACTTCCCAATTAATGATATCAATGACGAGTTCTTAAATGAGATTTCAGCTTCTGGTGAGTTCGTACTAGTTGATGCTGAAGCTCGTGATAAAATTCTAAAAGAGATTACTTATCAAAATGACGGAATGGTTGATCCAAGAACGGCAAAAAGTATTGGTAAGCAAACTGGTGCTGATCTCCTAATTTTAGGTAACGTTTATATGGAGCCACAGTCTCGTGATGGTAAAACTATTAAGCAGTACTCAATCAATATCCGTATGACTGATATTGAAAAGGGTATTGAAGTTTTAAGAACACGTACTAAGCTTTCGAAGTTCTCTGAAAAAAGTAGCATGGGTTGGTAAGAAAGCTTCTTGTTCTATTTCTAATTACAGCGTGCGCATCAACAGGTCTTGATGAGCGCGCTTCTTTACGAGCAGCTTTTGCAACAAAAAACTGGCCTCAAGCCAAGTCTATTCTTGAGGGCAAGGACGCTCTATATAAAGACGAGAAAAACCAACTTCTTGACCTGATGGAAAAAGGGCACTTAGCTCACGCTCAAGAACTTTGGCTAGATTCAGCTCTGCTTTTCAAACAAGCCTTGGAGTTAAGTGACAAGCTTTACACAGTCAGTGTTAGTTCGAAAGTTGCCGCCGCTGTTGTGAGTGATTCAAGTGATGTTTATTACGGCGAAGCCTATGAAATCGCCACGATTCACCTCTTGCAAACTATAAATCATCTCATGCTTTGGAAGGGCTCTTCAAAAAGAGATGACCTGTTTCGAGCTAGAGCACAAGTAGTTGCTTGGAATAAGTTTTTAGAAAATCGAGCAAAGAATACAAAAGTTGCACCAGTGTTTAAAGATGACCTCATGGCAAAACTCTTTGGTGCTCAAGTTCATGAGCTTGTTAACTCAGTCAGTGATCGACAAATAGCTCTCGATCTTTATGTTGATGCCAGAGAAGTTCTACTCAAAAATTATGGTGCCTACCCAAGTTTTAATGCCTCATCAAAAAAGTTTGTCAAAGATTACGACAAATTCCCAAAATACGGACTTAAGAAAGTCATGAAAGACTATATCGTTTTAACAGGTGCTGGAGAGGATTTAAAAAACGAAATTGAATCTAAAGTTATCTACCTTGCAAGAAAAGTTAGAAGCTCTCGTGTGAATAATTATTTAAAACTTTTTGGTAAGTCTCAATCAGATTTTCCTAAAGTTAAAGAGTCATTAAAAAATGTAAAAATTATTGCTAGCTTTGGCCAAGCTCCGCTAAAAAAAGGGGAGACTCAGTATATTGGCTTAACCGCTGCACTAGAAGATCCTAAAGCTTCAAAGGGAGCAAAGTTTTTAGCCGGTATTTCAGCCGTAGCTCTAACTTTTTTTGCTGCCGATAAACTCGGTTTAACTCCGCCACCATCCTCATGGAGTCCGGCAGGCACTCAGCTTGGCCTTGAAATGTCTTTTGCTGCTGCTAAAGGTGCTTCAGTTAAGTTTGAACTTCCAAGTGTTTCTAATAAGCCAATTGATAGCTCAAGAGAGCTTGTGATTATCGATGAAGCGGGAAAGGAAGTTGCTAGAGCTGATCTTCCCTTGGTTCAGCCTATTGGGGATATTGCAGCTCAATCGATTGCAGAAAATACTGTAGCTCGTTATTGGCGTGTTGGTGTAAGGCTTGCGCTTAAACATGCCGCCGCTATTGCTGCTAGTTACGCTACCTATAAAGCCCTTGCAGGTAGAAAAAATGATAATGACTTCTTGGCCAAAAACGCTGCCGTCTTTCAGTACCTGGCTGCGGCTAAAGGGATAGAGGCAAGTGAACGTGCCGACACTCGAGGCTGGGCAACCTTACCTGATAGTTTTAATCTGACAGAGTTTTCTCTAGGAGCTGGTAAGTATAAGATAAACGTTGTTGAAACGACCCAAACAGGTACTTCAAAAACTTCAGATCTTGGACTTTGGGAAATATCTGCCGCACCCTCTGTTTATTACCTAAACCTCTAATAACTTAAGCACTATGCTCGATAAGTTCTCTGATGAAGAGACTTATCACTTTCATTTTTATTTTTATTTCTTTTGCCAGCCAGGCAAAACAATTTGTGCGAAAAATTCACACTATCGAAAATGAAGTTAGACCAAACCTTAATTCACGCTGGGTTAATTTAGGCGATACTCCAGAACAGAGCTTGGCCAAGTTGGTTTCATTGCTATCTAAGTCATCAACCGGAAAAATAATTATTTCTCGTGCAGCTGAAAAGGCTAGATCACAAGGACAAGATCTTTCTGATATTTTACTCGTCGGAAATAGCTCTTTGACTGATACAACTTTAGTTCGCCGCTTTATACCTGCTCGTCCAGATGAAGTGAGCTACGAATCGAAAAGCGTTGTTTATCTCAATCAAAATCTGTCTGTTATTGATGGTCTCTTAGATCTTGCTCACGAGATGACTCATTTTAATGAGCGCCAACCCTTTAATCCATACCGCGTGAACTTTACGTTACAAGAGTTTATTGCCAGCACAGTCGAGGGAAAGGGCGGAGAAGTTGAAGCTTATCTTTCTGAATGCCAAGTCTTAAAAGAGTTGTATCCAGATCAAATTCGTCAGCGTTCAAACTGCTCGAATGTGATGGATGATCATGGCCATCTTTCAAAAGAGCTTGGTGTAGCTCATTTTTATCGAATTGGTGGGCATATGCAGCAAATGAGATTAGACCTAGGGCGCTATAGAATTCCTTCAAGTGAATTCCCTAAACTTTCAGAAGATACACCAATTTTTATTTCCTCAGCCTATGGTGTCCCATACCCAATTGCTGCTGTGAAGGAATATGTCTCAATCATGGGAAAAGCTTGTGAGAATGATCGTAAGCGCCTGAGTCTAATGGAAATGCGCCAAGCGCGAAGTCCAGCTAGTGTGCAGGAAGAAGAGTCTTGGCAAAGAATGACGCAGTTTTTCAAATCTCGCTGTAAAGATTATCTCGCTCTCAATTAGACAAACATTATTGCCTCACAAAAGTTCACCTATACGCCTAGAATTAATCAGTTTTTAAGCCTTCCTATCGTTGACGTAAACGCCGCCTAAAGGTAAAACTTATAGGACTATTTCACTTTAATTTTAGCCTTTTTCGCGAAGGGATTCTGATATGCAAGACAGCGTCATTCTGATGAAAGTCGACGACTTCTTTAACTGGGGTCGCAAAAATTCTCTTTGGCCTATGACTTTTGGTCTCGCTTGTTGCGCGATTGAAATGATGGCAACAGGAGCAGCAAAATATGATCTAGAACGATTCGGTTGTGGTGCCTTTATGGCAACTCCACGTCGTGCTGATCTTATGATTGTTGCAGGAACTGTTACTCTTAAAATGGCATCGAGAATTAAAGTTCTTTATGAACAAATGCCTGAACCAAAATATGTTATCTCAATGGGATCATGTGCGAATAAGGGTGGACCTTACTGGCAACATGGCTATCACGTTTTAAAAGGCGTTGATGAAGTTATTCCTGTCGACGTTTATGTTCCTGGTTGTCCTCCTCGTCCGGAAGCTTTGATCGAAGGTCTTATGACTCTTCAAAAGAAAATTGCTAACGAGCGTTTACTTCGCGACAAGTGGGTGAAGCATGCATAATGAAGTCGCAAGTTTTATTAATTCAAAAGTAAGTGGTGCTAACGCTACTGTTAATACACCTGAAAATGGTGATTCATCAGTTAGTGTTGATGCTTCAAAAATTTTAGAAGTTTGTCAGGCGCTTAAGAATGGCGAACACGAATATAATGTTCTTCAAGTGATCTCTGCCGTCGACTATGTCGATTACCTAGAGCTTGTTTATATTCTTGCTAGCTTTTCAAAAAACACTGAGCTTCTTTTAAAAGTGAAGCTTGATCGTGGAAACGATAACAATCTTCCAAGCCTTGAATCAGTGACTAGCGTTTGGAGTGCGGCCAACTGGCAAGAGCGCGAAGCCTACGACATGATGGGCATTCGTTTTAACAATCACCCAGATCACAGAAGAATTTTAACTCCTGATGATTGGGAAGGTTACCCACTTAGAAAAGATTATATTGTTCAGGAAAAATACCACGATATGGTTGTTAACCCTGAATCAAAAGTGAATACCGCTGATCATATGTTTATGAAAAAATTAAAAGAAACTTATCCTGATCCAAAGAAAGTCTCTGGCTCATGGAAATCTGACGACGGCGATGCTGCCGAAACCGAAGCGTAAGGGGATCGTCTATGTTTGAATTCGTAAACGAAAACTCCGAGCCAGTAAAATCAGATCTAATGACAGTTAGTATGGGTCCTCAACACCCTGCAACCCACGGGGTTCTACGTGTTGAAATCCAAACTGACTCTGAAGTTGTTGCTCGTGCAACTCCTCATATCGGTTATCTTCACCGTTGTATGGAAAAGCATTGTGAGCATTTAGATTACCGTGGTGTTATTCCATTCACGGATCGTCTTGATTATCTTGCAGCAATGAACATGGAATGGACTTACGTTCTTGCCGTGGAAAAAATGCTTAAGACTGAAGTTCCTATTCGCGCTGAATACGTTCGCGTGATCATAGGTGAGCTTCAACGTATTGCTTCTCACTTAATGTTCTTTGGAACTTATGCGATTGACCTTGGAGCTTTCACTCCATTTCTTTACGCCTTCCAAGACAGAGAAAATATTCTTCGTATCTTTGAAGAAGTTTCAGGTGCTCGTCTTCTTTATAATTATATTTGGGTTGGCGGCGTATGGAATGATCTAACAGATGATCATTTAGTTCGTATCGAAAATTTCTTAGAGACATTTGAAGAGAGCATTAAGAAATACCATAAACTTGTTGGTGAAAACCAAATCTTCATTTCAAGAACAGCTCACGTTGGCGTGATCTCTAAAGATCAGGTTTATGACTACGGTCTAACTGGTCCAGTTCTTCGTGGGTCAGGAATTGATTGGGATCTTCGTAAGAATCGCCCTTACTCAATCTATGACAAATTCGAATTTGATGTCATCAAAGGCGAAGGTCTTAAAGGTCAGCTTGGAGATTGTTGGGATCGCTACTATGTGCGCATGATGGAAATGCACGAATCAATTAAAATTATTCGTCAGGCCCTTGCTGGTATCGAAGCTGGTCCAGTCATGGGTAAAGTTCCAA
>CAYGQW010000069.1:0-13178 GCA_964352175.1 uncultured Halobacteriovorax sp. | reverse complement strand
ATCAAGAAGGCTCAAATATGTTTGTCGGATTGAGCGTTATTAACCCAAAAGGACTTAAGTTAGAATTGGTGAAAAGCAAATATTTTGAAAGTGTAAGTAATTACAAAACAGAAAAAGTCGAAGTATGCGACCTCGATGGGAAGTATTTAGACTTTGGCGAAGTAAAAAAATATCATAAATCATGTTTTCAGGTTTTGAAGAATGTAATGGCGAGTAGTGAGGGCTACCAACTTTGGAGGGATCAATCTTTAATTGACCTGAGCAAGATTAACACAAAGCTCAATAGCTATAATTGTACTCAACCAGAGGTACTAAACTTCTCGCAAGCACCACTAAAATGTAAATATTCTCCGGGTTCAATAATTTTGCAAGAATCGACTTCATTAGAAAAAATTGATTTCCCCGTTATTATTTATCAGGATAAAAAAATAAAGATTACGTAAGATTTACTGGCTTGATACAATCGGCAGGACAAACTTCAATACAGAGTCCGCATAGAGTGCAGGCAAATGTGTCTATTGTATAACCATTTTGCTCGGACTTAAGGACGGCATTCTCTGGGCAAACAGACAGGCAATTGTCACATTCAATACAGGTAGAATTTATTTCCAATAAAGGGCTCATCCAACTATTATAGCAGAGTATAGCTTTTAAACACTTGGGCAAAAGAATCATGAAAATACATTCCCGCTCATCGATTATTTACTATGTGCTTCTTTTTAGTGCTTTATCTCCATATTATGTTCATTTGTCGTATTCTCTAGTAAGTGGTTCTCCTGCCATTGATAAACTTGAGCTTTTAAACTTCTTTCAAAATAATCCAACGTTAATCCTTCTATCGCTTGCTTCAATCGTTTTTGCCTGGCGAATGTCCAAGTACACCAAAATTCTCGTCAGCCTTCAATCACTAATTTGCCTTGTTTATTCGATGAATAGTGCCCTCGTGGACTTTAATAAAGTTGTTCTTATCTTAGACTTTTTCTATTTGGTTACGAGCTATTATTTACTCATGGTTTTTCATAATGAGATTACAAGCGCCGCATACAATCCCCTCTATGAGACTAGTACAATCGGTCAACGTTCAGAATATGATTTACCGGCTTCGTTAAAGATTGGTTCAACTGAAATTCATGGCCAGCTAACGAACTGGGATGAGCAAGGATGCTTTATCACGTTGGGCTCAAATAATTCATTAACATCAAGCCTCGACTCAGAAATTGAGCTAGAGACCCGTATTGATGGAGTTCATTTTCAGCAAACGGGTAAAATAGTTAGCTTTTATGACGGAGGGGTCGGCATAAGATTCACTATTGATAAAAGAAGTACCTATGAAGGCTATAATTGGAATGAATACTTTAAAATTATAGATCATAGGGGCTTCGTACCTAGATCTAAATCAGTTTAGAGGGTGGCATGTTTAAATTCCTTTTGATTATAGTGACTATTGTTGGACTAAGCTCATGTAGTAAAAAACTAGGTCCAGAAGAAAGTCTTAGGGAGTTCGTACGCTTAAGTATAAGCGGTAAAATGAATAAGGGGACTTTGCTCGACACTACCACCGGTCAGTTAAGAACAGACTTGGAGGCGCTGGACGAAGATCAAATGGCAAAGTATCTAAAGGTTGAAGGTGCCACACGTGACAGTTTTAGAGTGAATTTAAGCAATTGCCAGCCCAAAGTTTGCTACCTGACCTATACACTCAAGTATGAACAAGCAACCAATGGTGTGAAAGCATTCGAGGTTGAATTAAAGAAGATGGCAGAGCTTAGACTTGAGGATGAAAACTGGTTACTAGCAGATATAACAGATATTAAGACATATTATCAGGCCGAACAGCCGATTGAGCCTTAAGCACGGTTAAAAATTGCCGATAAGCAGGCATGTCTAGTGATAAAAATGACGACTTTCTAATTTCTCACTTATTAGAAGAGACTTATCAGTCCTTGCCTCGCCATGATGAGTCTTCTGTCATGGGAAATTTAAATGCCCACTTTGATCATCATCATTCATTGTTGAAAAATGATTTGGATCCGACGCTGGACAACTTTCTCAATCGCCAAGCAACGAAAACATATAGCTTGGAATATAGGGCTTCTATAGGTTGTTATCGCATTGAGCTTGCTCATCAAAAAATTGATTTACCTGGAAACTGGGGCGCATTTGCAAAGCTTGCTAGAGAAGTCTCTTTTGTAAACTTAAACAACGACGAATTAAATGAATTGTTAGCTGCTTTGTTAGGTAGAGAGATACAGTGTGTTCTTGTTGGTAGTTTTGGAAATGCTAGAATTTCTTTCTTTGAAGCAGAAGACGATATATCTATAAAATGGCTTGAGAAATATTTTGCAGGCCTAGAAAAAAAAGAAGCCGCCTAAGCGACTTCTTTAGAAATAAATTTAATATAGAACTCTACAAAGAAAGATAATAATTCTTCATCATTAAAGCATCGTCTTCTAGATTTGGGCTGTTACAAACAACGTATCCGCGACAATCATATTCTTTAAGTTTTCTAAGAAGCGCCTGCCAATTAAAGTCCGAATCTTTAAGATTAAGATGTTTAAGATCACCCTTGCTGTTTGAGCTTATACCTGAAACATGAATATGCATGTTTTGTAGAGACTTAGGTCCAAGTTCATCTCGAAGTCGAACTAATACCTCTTCAAACTCTTCTTCAGTATTATACCCACCAGTTCGAGCAAACAAGTGAGAAAAATCCATGCATGGCATACATGACGGAACAGACTTGGTTAAGCTAATAAGCTCATCAAGTGAACCAAACTGACTTGTTTTGCCAGTAAGTTCTGGACGAAGTTCAATTTCAATATCCAGACGACCAAGTCTTTCTTCGATAACTGAGAGTGATTTTTCAACAAGATCAAAAACATCAAAGGGAGAATCTTTCATGTAGAAAGCAGCGTGGAAAGTCATTGATTCAGCACCACAAAGATCAGAAATCTTTGCTGTTTGAATAATGCGCTCAACAGAGCTATCAATCTTATCTTGCTCACGAGCATTAAGGTTAATGTAGTAAGGGCCATGTGAGGTCAGGGGAACACCAAGCTCATAAGAGGCTTTTCTAAGACCAGATGAAACTTCTTCCTTCATGCGGACACCATGAGCAAACTCTAACTGCATGCAGTCAAGGCCTAGGCTGTGGATCTGCTTAACACCCTCAATAGGATTGTTCTTTTTAGCTGTACTGTTGGGGACACCAGCAGTACCAAATAATAGACGGTCAAAATTCATCGTCGGTCTCCCGATTAATTATTTCAAGCAGTTAAGCTCAATAAATATAGGCTAAATACCTTAAATTTATTAAATCTGACCACTCGCAAGGTGTTGGGGTTATAGCCCTGAACCCTGTTATTGTCTATAATCAGTTGTAGTCTTGTAATATTGATATGTGCGCGACGCGCAATGGTTGGGTGTAAATTGTTTAGTTTCATCATTTTAGCTTTCGTTCATTTATGCTTAACGATCGGATTAGGGTCGTTATTCTTTGTTCTTTTACCTTCTAATGGGGATTACTTTGGATTTGCAGTGGCGCAGACGTGGCTCATTTTTGTAGTTACACTTGGAGATAGATTCCTGCTCTCAAGTTTAAAGGCCAAAAAGGTCAATATTGGAAGCTCACTTGTTCAGAAGATCGATAATTATAGAGCACTTAGAAGATTTGATCAGCACATAGATATTTATAGCTCGAAAGAATTAAGTGATAATATTTTAATTATTGATTCTTACTTTCGGCCTTCGGCCATCGTAATAGGGGAAAAACTCTCGAGAAAACTTCGAGAGAAGGATCTTGATAATTTACTTCACTTGTCTGTCAGTAAGCTAGATTCTTCTCACTGGAGCTATGCTTGTACGGTAGTGCAATTATTATCGGTTATAGCGTTTCCGTTAATAATTTTATCCTTTGTGAAAAAAGCTTATATTCTAAACTCTTTATTTTCAGCACCAGCTGGTCTAATAACAAAGATGTTCTTGAGTTTAGGCGGTACTAAAGAAACGGAAGAAAAAACGGTCGAAAGTGTTAAGAATTCATACCCTGACCTTTGGTCCGGAGCAAGCCCGAGAACTGATAAGCACCTTGGTGTATTTTTATCGTATGTCTTAGATTACTTTCTTTTAATACCTAATGAAAAAAATGCTTTGCCGATGAACTCATTTGTTGCTCGGACTCAAGTCATATCGAGTAAGTAGAAATGTTAGAAAAAATAAAAAAGAAAACGTGGGACTTTGCAAAATACTATCCACTGATATTCACCGTTATATTTGTCATTATTCTTTTCCAGTATTCATTTTCTCCTCTTGAGGCAATTTTTTATGATTTAAGAGTAAGGTATGATTTTGGTAGCTGGTTTCGAGATGAAGTCGTTCTTATTACACTTGATGAAGAAAGCGATGAGTATTTAGGAGAGAATTACCCATATACGTATGCAACCCACGAGGGAATGCTTTCAAGACTATTTCAAGATAAACCCAAGGTGGTAAATTATTTGATTTCAATGGGAGAACCAGAGTCTGTTCGCGATGAAGAAGACTTAAAAAATATGCGTTCTCAGATTGAAGGGTATCTGACTGCGGGAGGCTTTTTTAGATTTGGAACAGAGATGGACGCATGGGGAGAGCAGATTCCCCCTCGAGACCTAAGAGGGTTGGGTTATTCCCTGGCTTTAATTAATGTGGATAATGCTGCTTTTGCTAAGGATGATGTTTCAAGAAGAATGATTCTAAATATTTCGGGTGAGGACTCTTTACATCTTTGGAGTGCAAACAGGTTCCGAGAATCAAGGGGAGATCCACCTCTTGGTGCAACAGAAGTGTTTGGCTCGTACTATACCAGTAAAGCTGATGCAACATTTGCCTTGTATCGCTTTGGTGAAACCCCGGTTGAGGGAAAAGGGAGAATCAAGACAATTAATTTCCATAAAGTTCGAGTAGGGCTTTTTCCAAAAGGATACTTTACGAATAAAATAGTATTGGTCGGACCTTCATATCTATCGAATGTTGCAGATTATGCACTGACTCCATTTAATAAAGAAGAATTTAAGGCACCCAAACTCGCACTTCACTCACAGCTAATGCAAGCACTAATTCATGATAAAACGGTATATGCAATTCCTCGATGGATTACCTATGCATTAAGCCTGATCGTGGCAGTAGGATTATCAGTTATTATTTCACAAGTTCGCCCAACAAAGGGTTTATTAGTAACGATCATGACTATGATGGTGATCTTGATTTTTAGTTATTTAATTTTCTGCTTATTTGGCTTGTGGTTATATGTTACACACTTAGTTCTTACTATTTTCGTCGTTTACTATATCTGGGTTCCGTTTAGGGCCATAGGCGAATATCAAAGAAGATATGCAATACAGGAAGAGGCCAAACTACTTAAGAAAGTAGAGAGTTTAAAACAGAACTTTATTAGCCTAATGAGCCACGATTTAAAAACACCGGTAGCTAAAATTGCAGGTATCGCAGATGTAACATTGAGAGATGCTCAAGGAAACGTCGAGGTGACAAAGGGGCTGCATAATATTATCGACTCTACAAAAGAACTGAATAAGTTTATTACATCAATATTGGACCTTACTAAAATTGAGTCTCAAAACCTAGCTCTTAATAAAGTGAACAAGGATATCAACTCAATTATAACGGGAATTATTGAAGAGCTCAGGTATGAAGCTAATCAAAAAAGTATCAAAGTCGAAGCAGATCTGGCGCCTCTGTATCCAATTGAAGTTGATATGGTTCTCATTAAAAGAGTACTTTCAAACTTAATTGAAAATGCCTTGAAATATTCAGGTGAAAACTCAACGGTGAATGTAAAAACTTGGGATGACGATGACTGGGTAACGGTAGAAATATCGGATAATGGCGTAGGTATTCCCGAAGATGACTTGGAGCATATCTTTGATAAGTTTTATCGGGTTAAAAATGACGCTAGTCACAGCATTAAGGGCACCGGTTTAGGTCTTTATTTAGTAAAATATTTTGTCGAGTTGCACGGTGGAACAATTTCCGCCAGCTCTAAACTGGGACAAGGGACTAATTTTACTGTAAAATTGATCAATAAATAGTTAGGTTAGAACTAAACCTATTTGGAGCGATATCATGCATCGAGTACTAGTTGTTGATGACGACAAAGTCTTACAGGATTCCGTCAGAAAAGCTTTAGAGTTTCACCATTTCTTTGTTGATGTGGCAGACAACGGTAAAGAAGCTTTAAATGCAGTCACAAGACAGAAGTATGACCTTGTCGTGATGGATGTCAATATGCCCGAGATGGATGGCATAGAAGCTCTAACCCATATCAAAAAGTATGACCCTTCGATCATCGTATTAATCTTAACAGCTTATTCAAATGTTTCTGATGCAGTTAAAGTTGTTAAAGAGGGAGCTTATAATTATTTAGAAAAGCCAATCTCTTCAGAAAATTTAGTCGCACTAATTAAGCGTGCCTTAAAAGCTAGATCCCTCGTCGAAACTTCATTGTTTTCAGCTCCAACTTTATCACTTGGTAAAAGTGAAGATAAGTTTGTGGGTGAATCTGATGTGATGAAAAAAGTTTTTAATGTAATCAGCAAGCTTGCTCAAGTTAATACGCCAGTTTTAATTCGAGGTGAAAGTGGAACAGGCAAAGAACTTGTTGCCAAGGCGATCCATTTTAATGGGCCAAGAAAAGATGATAAGTTTGTAACGATTAACCTTGCTGCAATTCCCGATAATTTAATTGAGTCGGAGTTATTTGGTCACGAGAAAGGCGCCTTTACTGGTGCAAGTGAAAGAAAAATTGGTAAGTTTCAGTACGCTGATGGGGGCACGCTCTTTTTAGATGAGATCGGAGATGTTTCTCCAACGATGCAGGTGAAGCTACTTCGAGTTCTTCAGGAAAGAACATTTACTCCAGTCGGTAGTAACAGAGACGTAAAAGTTGATGTTAGAATTATTGCAGCATCACATAAACCATTTGAAGAGATGATTAAAGATGGCCGCTTTAGGGAAGACTTATTTTATCGCCTCAATGTTCTTCCCGTTTACTTGCCACCACTTCGCGAACGTCAGGCTGATATCGGACACCTTGTTGATTACTACGTAAAATACTTCAATGGTATTCATGGATTAAACATTAAGGGTCCAACTGACGAAGCACTTACGCAACTCAAGGGTTATGCTTGGCCTGGAAATATTCGTGAACTCAGAAATGTGATAGAGCACGCCTTTATTATAGAGAGCTCTGAGCAAATTCATCTTTCATCTCTACCAGAAGTTGTAAAAAAAGGTGCTGCTACTTCAACAAGTGAAGAAAATGAGGAAGAATCTCCAATCGACTTTAAAGGGATTAAGGACTCGGTTTTAGATCAAGAGCGAACAGAAGAAGAAACTTCAGCCTATAAATTTACATTTGCTACTGTTGATGAAAAAGATGGTGTGACAATGGATTTTCAGGCGGCCAAAGATAAATTCGAAAAAGAGTTTATTCTACACGCTCTAAAGTTCAATAAAGGTAAAATTAATCAAACAGCACTAAAAGCAAATATTCCTAAGAAGACTTTACTTAGGAAAATTGAAAAATATGAAATTAATCCTAAAGAATTTTATTAGGTTTTTTTGATGCAAAGAATCTGGTCAATGAGCTTAATGATTACGGCAATTATCTTGGTGGATCAATTCACTAAGGGCGCCGTACAATCTAACTTTTACCATGGTGAAAGCATTCCAATCATTGAAGGCTTTTTTAATCTTACTTATGTAAGAAATCCTGGTGCTGCTTTTGGGATGGGCGCCAACGCTCATGACACAGTTCGTGCAATATTTTTCTTAGCGCTACCTGTCTTGGCATGCTTTTGGCTTATTTGGCTTGTTTGGAGCACCAGAAAAACAAATGCATTACTATGCTATGCATACTCGTTAATATTTGCAGGTGCAGTTGGAAATTTAATAGATCGATTTTCTTTGAACTATGTCGTCGATTTTTTGGACTTCTATATAGGTCAAAGTCATTTTCCTGCCTTTAACGTTGCCGACAGTGCAATCTCAATCGCTGCAGTGCTAATTATCATTGATTTCTTAATACAAATTAAAAAAGAAAGAGAAGGTGTCAATGAAACCACTTCTCCTTAGTCTGGGTGGTTTCAATCTTTTTGCCTATCCTCTGCTCATGGGACTTGCCTGGGGTTTAGCCTTTCGAATAAGTGATTACTTTCGATTCAAATTGCAAATTCAAGTACAGTCATTTGGCCTATTGTTTTGGGGCGCTTTGGTTTGTTCTTGGATTGGTGCAAAGTTAATGTTTCTTGCCGTTTCTGGAGGTGAGCTACAATCTACTTATGCGCAATCGACGAGTTTTTGGCTAGGTGGAGGCTTTGTATTCTATGGTGGTCTTATTCTGGGCGGTACATGGCTTCTAATTCTTTCAAAAGTTTTCAAGCAATATGAATTAAGTGATCTCTATTTTATTTTGCCATCTCTGACCACTGGTCATGCAATTGGTAGAGTTGGATGTTTTTTAGCTGGCTGTTGTTACGGTTCTCAGTGTGACCTGCCATTCTCTGTTCATATGCATGGTCAAGACAGACACCCAGTGCAACTCTATGAAACATTTCTACTAGGACTATTGAGCTACGTTTTATGGAAGTTCGCCATAGTAAAAAATAAAAAAGCCGTGTGGCTTAGTTATCTTGGTGGATATGGACTGATTAGAATAATAACGGAAAGCTTCCGTGGAGATATAATTCGCGGATTTTATGGCCCACTTTCAACATCACAATGGGTGTCGGTTGCCATGATCATGGCAGCAGTAATTTTAGCTTTAAAATTAAAAAAGAATTAAGCTTCGTTCGCCTCAGACTCTTCTTCTTTTTTTGGAAGAAGATCATAACTCTCTACAAGATTAGCAAACTTACTTTCAGGAATATAAAGTTCAGACTTAAGCGTCTCATTGGCCCAAGCTGTATATGAGTCGTCATGCTGATACATCATGATGGTTTCCCATGGACAATCTTGAGAACAGTTTTGACAACCGATGCAGCGTGCTAAATCAATCTCAACGGTTTGCTGAAAAGCTGGATTATCTGGATTTGGGCCTGGAACTAACTCAATTGAATCAACCGGACATCCAGCAATACAGACTTCACAGCCCGTACAGCCACTTTGATGAACCACAGCAATAAGCTTTGGCGGCTTTTTCCCTTTTCTAAGCGGCTTAAAACGCGCTGAATGAAACGGGTTTTCTACGATTACTTCTGGTTGTTCTTCGTTTATTTGATCACTCATAGTGAAAAAGTATCCTTAACTGGTTAATTCGCCCTATTTTAGCCTATTCAGACATATGGTGGAAGTAATTTTGCTTCGACGTCTAATTAGGCTATAGTCCCATAGCTGTAAACCATGGTAAACACAGGATTTCAAGTGAAGCGACTGCGTTTTGTCACGGCCGCCAGTCTTTTCGACGGCCACGATGTCTCAATTAATATTATGCGACGACTGCTCCAATCAAAAGGAGCTGAAGTTATTCACCTCGGTCATAACCGATCGGCTCAGGAAGTTGTAGACGCTGCTCTTCAAGAGGACGCCCACGCGGTGGCTTTGTCTTCTTATCAAGGCGGACATAACGAATACTTTGCCTATATTAGAGAACTGCTCGATCAAGCAGGTGCAAAGAATGTTCGCATCTTTGGTGGTGGTGGTGGAGTAATTACTCCAAAAGAAATCAAGGCACTGCATGAAAAAGGTATTACTAGGATTTATTCACCAGAAGATGGGATGAAGCTTGGCCTAGTAGGTATTATCGATAATATGCTCGAGCGTGCTGATCACGATACGTTAGAGGGTTTCGACTTTTCTAAAATAAATTCTAAAAATTTGGATGCAAGAACAATTGGCAAAGTTGTATCTGCTATTGAAAATGGCATTGAGATCAACTTAAAGGATGAAAAATCAAATGTTCCAGTACTGGGGATTACCGGTACCGGTGGAGCAGGAAAGTCATCGCTTATCGATGAGCTGTTGCTAAGATTTAATAGAATCTACCCTGATAAGAAAATTGCTTTAGTTTCAGTTGATCCAACTAAGAAAAAAACTCAAGGTGCACTTCTTGGTGATAGGATCCGCCTTGGAAGTTCTGTTTACTCACAGTTTTATGTTAGGTCTCTCGCAACTAGAGATTCAAATACAGAACTGTCCCCACAAATAAAAAATGTAACCAAGTTTTTGAAGTCACAAGATTTCTCATTGGTCATTATTGAAACTTCGGGCATTGGGCAAGCTAGTGATGAAATTACCAAAGTAGCTGATAAATGTGCCTACGTCATGACTCCTGAGTATGGTGCAGCAACACAGCTAGAAAAAATTGAGATGTTAGAAGTTGCAGACTTTATCATTCTTAATAAATTCGAAAAACCACGCTCTGAAGATGCGCTAAGAGATATTAGAAAGCAGTACAGAAGAAATCATAACTTGTTTGCGGGTCATCCAGGTTCACCAGAAGATGATGGCCTTCCTGTTTATGGAACGATGGCGAGTAAGTTTAATGATGTCGGGGTAAATGCCCTTTTCAAAGATATAGTGACCTCTTTTGATTTCGAAGCCGATCGTTTAGAAACAATGATTTGTGAAAAGGCCTCCAGAGTAAAGGATGCCATCATTCCACCAGCTCGAAGCCTTTATTTAAGAGAGCTTGCGGGAAGTGTTCGTGACTATAATGATTCAATTGAACAAACAGCGCAAAAGCTTGGCGACTATCAAGCCTTAGTTGACGCTCAAAAACTCTTACCTACTAATAAAGACATCACAGAGAAGGCTCGTGTCGTTAAGGATGCGCTGCCACCGAACTGTCTTGAAGAAATCCAATCTTTTGAAGACACAATTAATCAGTATGCTCAGGGAGAATACATCTACGAGGTTCGAGGAAAACAGATTAAAGTTCCATCGAAATACAAATCTCTATCAGGGTTAGATCTACCCAAGGTGGCTACTCCGAAGTTTAGCTCACTTGCTGATAAGTATAGATTTATAGGAAAACAAAACCTCCCTGGATTTTTTCCATATGCCCAAGGAATCTTTCCTTTCAAGCGTGCTGATGAAGATCCTAAGAGAATGTTTGCTGGTGAAGGTGGACCAGCGAGAACGAATAAACGCTTTCACTATCTATCTCAAAACGATACTGCCAAACGTCTATCTACTGCATTTGATTCGGTCACTTTATATGGTGAAGATCCAGATATTAGACCAGATATTTTTGGTAAAGTCGGTGAAGCTGGAGTTTCAATAGCGACAGTTGAAGATATGGAGCTCTTATTTAAGGGTTTTGATCTTACTAGCCCGCAGACATCAGTTTCAATGACGATCAATGGACCAGCACCGATTATCTTGGCTTTTTTCATGAATGCAGCCGCTAGACAAAAACTTTCAACAGATCAACTTAGTGATATGTCTAAGATGGTTGAGGTCATGCGCCAAGTTCGAGGAACTGTTCAGGCAGATATTCTCAAAGAAGATCAGGCTCAGAATACTTGTATTTTCTCACTAGAGTTTGCATTAAAGCTTATGGGTGATGTGCAGGAGTTCTTCTGTAAAAATGCTATCAAAAATTATTATACGGTTTCAATTTCTGGATATCATATTGCAGAGGCTGGCGCTAATCCAATTACACAGACAGCATTTACACTTTCAAATGGTTTTACCTTTGTTGAGTATTATCTATCTCGCGGTCTTAGTATTGATGATTTCTGCGATAATCTATCCTTCTTCTTTAGTAATGGGCTTGATCCAGAATATACAGTGATTGGACGGGTTGCTAGAAAAATTTGGGCAGTTACGCTTAGAGATAAATACGGAGCTAATCCAAAGAGTCAAAAGTTTAAATACCATATTCAAACTTCTGGTCGATCACTGCACGCTCAAGAAATTGATTTCAATGACATCAGGACAACACTTCAGGCTTTTATTGCTCTATCTGACAATTGTAACTCTCTCCACACAAATGCCTATGATGAAGCGATTACCACTCCAACAGAGGAATCTGTAAGGCGCGCTATGGCGATTCAAATGATTATTAATCGTGAGTTTGGAATGAATAAAACCGACAATCCACTTCAAGGAGCTTACCTTGTTGAAGAACTCACAGATATTGTAGAGGAAGCCATTTTAGCAGAGTTTGAAAATATCTCAGACAAAGGCGGAGTTCTTGGTGCAATGGAGTCTATGTACCAACGTGGCAAAATTCAAGAAGAGTCTCTTTATTATGAAACAATGAAAGATTCTGGTGAGCTTCCAATTATTGGCGTTAATACTTATATTGCCGATAATATCGATGAACAGTTTAATCAAGAAATTGAACTTTCAAGGTGCTCCGATGAAGAAAAAAATGATCAAATTTTGAGACTTAAGAAGTTTAAAGAAAAAAACAAATCACAATCGGAAAAAGCATTAATTAAATTGCGAGAAACCTGTCTTAATGGCGGTAATGTCTTTGAAGAGTTACTGACAACCGTAAATTATTGTTCTCTTGGTGAAGTTACTTCGGTCTTATATGAAGTAGGCGGCCGCTATAGAAGGAATATGTAATGAAAGTTTATACTAAAACTGGCGACAAGGGATTAACAGGTTTGCTTGGTGGAACGCGAGTCCCAAAGGCCGATCTTAGAATTTCTCTTTATGGAGAAGTTGATGAGTTAAATTCCCATGTCGGCCTTATACGAGCTTATACCGACAAAACCTTCTCACAGTATGAAGTTTTGAGAAATATCCAATCGAGATTATTCGATCTTGGTAGTCAAATGGCTTGTGAACCTGAAGAGAGGTCTAGGTTTAACCTCCCGGACTTAAGCCAGGAGCACGTAGACGATTTAGAATCAGCAATTGATGAGATGACAGCTCAACTGCCAGTGCTTAAAAACTTTGTTCTACCTACGGGAACACACGGTGCCTCACACGCTCATGTTGCACGAACGGTCTGTAGAAGAGTTGAGCGTAGTTTTGTCGCTTTTCATAAAACAAATCCAGGCGATCTAAAAGATATTCATCTTATTTATATTAATCGCCTATCTGATTATCTTTTTGTAGTTGCTAGAACTCTTGTGAACGAATCAGGTCAGCCAGAGGAGATCTGGAAACCTTAGTCATCTTTTCCAAAGAGACTTCTTACTTTGGACATAAGTCCCGCTGGCCTTTCA
>CAYGQW010000068.1:0-13200 GCA_964352175.1 uncultured Halobacteriovorax sp. | reverse complement strand
AGCACTATCTCCAGCTGTTGCTCCTGCATCACTTGCAGCACTATCTCCAGCTGTTGCTCCTGCATCACTTGCAGCACTATCTCCAGCTGTTCCTCCTGCACCATTAGCAGTATTATCTCCAGCTGTTCCTCCTGCATCACTATCGCTACCTGGGCCATCGCTCGCACCCTCAGCTCCACCTTCGCCCTCAGCTCCACCTTGACTAGGCTTTGCACAAGGAGTCATGAGACCTGTCATCTCAACACCAGCAATCAATGCTGTCGCACCGTAACCTAATGCAGTTAGGCCATAAACTTTTTCATGTTTTTCAGCCACGGAAACAATTTCATTTTGTTGCGCTTCAAGATAATCGTAGGCAGCAAACTGAGCATCATCACCAGCTGCAACTTGCTCGTCATAATTTTTTTCTAAATCTTTAAAGTCACCCTTGGCACCTAACTTCAAATAAAGCTGTCCAACTAAGCTTCCGATGCCAGTCACTTTAAGCATCGTAGCCGAAGTACAACCACTGGCTTTTTTACCTTCTTTTGCCATCATATTTGCAATGGCTAAGCCTGCCACAGTGCCGCCAATGCCAATGCCAAGAATTTCAAGACCGCCGGAACCTTCAAAGTCATCTGCCATTCCTGTTGAACTTCCATCAATGGCACTAATACAATCCTTAAGCGCATTGGTATCGCTGCCGTGTTTCTTTTGACAGTTAGTAACAGCAGCTTCATTCAAGTTTTGATTTCTCATTTTTTCGTAGCAAGCGGCTTTTTGATCACCTTCTAAGGCATCACATTCTTGAAACATTTTTCGTTGCGCAGTTGAGCTAGCTTTAAGCACACATCGATTAACACTTTTATCAAACTGATAAGCCGAGTCAGCACTATTGGGGCATTCTGCCGCTGTCATAGGTTTAGTGTTGGTGGTGGGTTGTGCAAAAGCGATCGTAGGCAGTCCCGTGAAGATGAGACACCAGCAGTTGATGAAGACGCACAGAAACTTTTTAATCATTGTTGGTCTCATAATTTTAACACCTAACGTTTTAACTATTATCGCTGTAATCGATGAATTTTAGATTTTTTTATTATTCCTAATCGGTGTTAAGCCACTGAAACTAAAGGGAATAATCATGTTTACTGTCGCTTTCGAAGAGGTTAAAAAGACATCTTCATGCGCCTATAAATATCGCCAGTATTGAGGATTTTTATGAAAATACTATCTAAGTTACTGTTTTTACAAATATTACTACTTCCAGCTTTTACCTATGCTGACAATCTCAAGCCAGGCGACGTTATTTTAATTGAGCTTCGATGCTACTCATGTCCGATCATCGCCGATGAAACCGAATCACGCTTTTCCCATTCCGGTGTTTATTTAGGTCTTGTTAATAATCAGCCACAAGTGGCCCAAGCACTAGGCCCAGTTCATATGACGAGTCTCGATAGTTTTTTATCTAAACGAGTTAAGAACTCAAAAGCTCTGGTTCTTAGACCAAGTGTTGAAATGAATACTTCAGATCTTGTGACGGAGTTTAATCGTCATTGGCGTGGAATTCCGTTCGATTCAAACTATACTTGGGATGATGAAAAACTTTATTGTTCAGAATTTGTGGCAAAATTTTTAGAAACTTTTCTAGGCGCTGTTCTTCCTCCACAGCCGTTAGACTTTTCTAGAAACTGGGATTTTTGGAATCGCGTGATGAATCCAGTTCCTCAAGGAGAACTTGGAAATTCTCCAGGCGATCTAGAAAGATCAAGCCAGTTTATCCATGTTGGAGAAATTGATTAATGTCTTACGAAGATGTTTATAAAAATCTTTCAAACCCTAGTTGGAAACCACCAGAGTCTCTAGCTAGTTTCTTACGTGCCGAAGTTATCGAGCATCCTAGAGTTGGAGCAATTTCATCTGTTCTAGAGTGCGGAAGTGGTTTAGGTACCGTCTTTGAATCTGCTGATTTATCGCCACTTCAAATTAAGCCGGATGCAGTAGATATTTCCAAAAGTGCCATTGAAATGGCTAAACAAAGACAAGCCAATGCAAATTTTTTAGTTGGTGATATGACCCAAAGTGATTTCTTCTTAGGCAATCTCTACGATCTGATCATTGATTCCCATTTATTTCACTGTCTGGTTAGGCCAAGTCAGCGGGCGGCTTATCTCAAAAACGTCATCAAACATCTAAAGCCAGAAACAGGTATTTTCGCTCTTGAAACAATGATTGTGCACAAAAAAATGTCACTCGCTGGTTTTGATCAACAGACTGGAACACTCGGTGGTGAATATGGTCGAAAAATTTTTAATCATCTAGAATTAGAACAAGAATTATTAGAAGCCGGACTTAGAATTGAATTTTTAATTTTTACCTCTGGTCTAAATATGATTCCTGTTCCAGATCGAGATGAAGCTCTCATCACTGATCCTCAAATCGCTCGGGCCCTTTGCAGTTTCAATCCAGACTGCTAACATTTTCTTATGGATCAAACACAAATAATGCAACTTGCTAAGCAGCTTTGGGCTGCAATCTCTCAACCGCTCTTTGAAGTCTCTGGGCATAAACTCTCGATTATGACTTTTTTAACAGCGGTGATTCTCTTTATCGTCTTTGTTAAAGGTGCCCATCTCGTTGAGAGATTTCTTAGAAAGTTCTTACACGATAAACCAATTGATCAAGGAATTAAAAATTCATTAGCCCGTTTTGGTCGCTATATAACAATTGTTATCGGTGCGATTATTACGCTTGAAACAATCGGTGTAAGTCTTTCATCGCTGGCAGCACTTGGCGCCGTCTTAATGGTTGGTATCGGTTTTGGTTTGCAAAATATTGCTCAAAACTTTATCTCGGGCTTAATTATTTTATTAGAACGTCCTATTAAAGAAGGGGATATAGTTCAAGTCGGTGGAGTCTCTGGTCGTGTGATTGACATCCAAGCACGCTCCACACTTATTCAGACTAGAAATGACGTTTCCATTCTAGTTCCCAACTCTCAATTTATTTCAGAGCAAGTCATTAACGAAAGTTTTAGTGGCCAGCAAATCCGTTATAGTGTCAGTGTGGGAGTGGCTTATGGAAGTGATACAAAGCTAGTCAAAGAAACACTGATGGAAGTTGCCATGGGCAATTCTAAGGTTCTTAAAAACCCAGCTCCAGACGTACTATTCACAAATTTTGGAGATTCAAGTCTAGACTTCGAATTAAGAGTTTGGCTTGATGATCTTTGGGCTTATGTCGTAGTGATGTCTGAACTTCGCTTTGAAATTGATCAAAAGTTTAGAGATAAGAAGATCACGATCCCATTTCCTCAGCGCGATCTTCATGTGGTTTCTTCAAACGTTTCTTTTAAGCAGTAATTTAGGCAAAAAAAACCGGCCCTAAGACCGGTTTTAAGTTTTGCTTAGTTTTGCTGATGTGGATTTTTTTGGTGTGGGTTTTTATTGCTACCAGCACCACGAACCAAAGCATAGCGAACTTCTTCTGGATAAACGATCTCTCCATTATTAAGTTCGATTTGAGAGCTACCTAAGATTGAGCCAGCAGAGTTGTTTCTTCTTCTGATCTCAACAACACTGATTCTATCTCCATCGTAAAGCTCGAGAGATTCAACTTCGGCGCTTGCAGCAACACGAGTTGCAGGTACCTTTTCGATGCTCTCTGCACTTTGAGCACTTGCATCGTGGTTAAAGGCAAAGCTTAAGGCGATTAATGTTAAAACTTGGATTAGCGCTTTCATTACGTTCTCCCTTACGTGGAAGTCGCGACATCCTGTCTTATGTTGGCCTCCCCATCCTAGTGAAGCGTTGTTATGAATACTTAATACAATCAATGTGCCAAAACCGAAAAAGCCTAACTCATCGTTTTTACATTGTGTTTAAAAGGTCGTTTGGTCTCTAGTGACCTGATGACACCATCTACTTGGTTGAAGTGGCCCCGTATAAATTTTTCAAAAGGGTGTTAATAGGTGACGCGTTGAGTTATTTTGACGTATGAAAAAATATCTACTCGCCATCATTATTCTTATTAATGCCAATGTTCAGGCGGCTTCGTGCCTGATCACATCTCAATGTTTTGAGTATGAAGGACAGATCATTGATCTGAGAAGTAACGGAGCTAGGGCCTTTGATGAACTTTCGGGCTGTGACCCATTAATCGATGACTGTTTATCAAGTGATTATCGTGAGATGAGTCCTATATTTGATACAACTGAATTTTCAACACTTGTAGGGCAAGAAGGTAGTGAGTACTTTATACCACTTGATCTACAAAAAAGTGATCTCAATCTTTTGGTTGGAGCTCTTTCATTAGGAACTATCTTATTTAAAAATGACCAGGAGATTATGGACTTTGTTCAAGATCATAGAACAGAGAAAACCGAAAGCGTTGCTAGTATCGCAAATCTATTTGGCAAAGAAGCCATCCCTCCCATTGCAGCAGGTGCTTACTTTCTTGGTGCAATCATGGACAACGGTAAATTAAAAAATATTGGAATCTTTACTGTTGGTGCAGGTCTAGCTACACAAATTGTAACAGAAGCATTTAAGAAATCCTTTCAAAGAGTTAGACCTAAAACAGCAGAGTCTCCCTACGAATTTTTTGAAGAGGGTAATAACTCATTTTTTTCAGGTCACACTTCTGCGGCATTTTCACTCGCAACTGTTATCGCCCATACTTACAAAGACAAACCAATGGTCCCATTCTTGGCCTACGGAGCTGCAACCCTAACAGCCTATGCCAGAATGCATGATAAAAAGCATTGGGCCAGTGATGTCCTTATAGGTGCAGTCGCCGGTCATCTTGTTACAAAAATTATAATGAGAACCTTTGAGCGTAATGATAAATTGGCTCAAAGTGGCTTAAGTATCAGCCCATATTTCGATACTAATGAATTAGGTCAATATAACTCAGGTCTCACCATCACTTGGCAAAAAACCAAGAAAAAACCAGCACTTAAGTGTTCAAAGTTAGGTTTAGAGGGCAGAGATCTTATTCGTGCTTGTTTAGCTGAAACTTTTCATAATAACTATAACCAGTAAAAATTATACGCTCAGAAATCCTCCCTTTTTAGTGCTTTATCGATCAACTAAAGTGACAAAAATAGGAGCGACGATGAAAATTATTATACTACTTATAAGCCTCTTTAGTACCAATGCTTTTGCTGGTCCTTACGAGTGTTTTCAAGCAGCACAAAAATACTTATCACCAAGTACAGCCATTAATCTTTGTAAGGGAGCAACGAACCTAGCCCCAGTTGATTGCTACAAAGACTCATTCAAGCGAATCGGCCCATCTGTAGCTTCATACATTTGCCAATCAGCTAAGGATGCAGCAACTCCAGTAGAATGTTTTGATATGGCCAGCTCACGTCATGGGGCATCAGTCGCAAGACGATTATGTCGCGCTAGTGAAGATGCTTACGCAACAGTTGCGTGCTATGACGATTTAATGTCTCGACGTATTCATCCATCAACAGCATTTGAGTTGTGCTCAAATTAAACTAAGGCACATATCATTTTCTTGAATCAATTTTTCCACTTGCTTTGATTCTAGCTTGAGAAAAACTTCTGAGACTTGATCAAAAATAGATTGATCTTCAAAATGAAAGCGCAGGTCGGCCGCGATGGTTAGACCTGTACTTTCACAAAAGCGCTGCCAAAATTTATCTTCAACAGCTGCCAGAGCGGCATAAGCACCATCTTTTAGGCGATAAATCGAATAGCAAGGGTAGCGACCATTATGCAAAGTCTGTTTGATATTTTTTTCACGACAAGCTTTCGGCCAAAATGGGCCTAGGATTTCTTCGCTAGCTTCATACAGATAGCTTTCAATAAACTGAGACTTTTTTGACTCACTAGCATTTAGCATACCTGCGATCAAATCAGTGGCAGCTTTATGTCCAAAAGTAATTCCGGCCACAGGTAGAAAAGGAGGATCAATGATATCTGAATTATGCCCATCGACATAAAGCTTTAAAATACCAATGTCGGCCATGGCGTTCAGATCATGCATGCCGCGAGTAAGATTTCTCTTCGAAAATAACTCGATATGACTTATCGGCCTTGCTTGAGCTTCAATACTTTTTTGATCAACCCCTAAAAAATCTCTAACTTTTGGCGGCAGGCCCATAATGATGCCGTCAGCTCTATTAAGTAGCTCTTGCATTTTGTCTTTAGAAGCAGGGTCTTTAAAATCTATTCTTAGAATTTGTTTTTTATGATTAAGCTCTTCATACCAGTGAGGAAAGCTGGGATCCATCTCAGCAAAAAGCCCATGAATAAAAGGATCTTTAAATTTTTGATCTTCGATCTTAATAACTTCTGCTCCCATGTCGGCCAAGACTTTGCCGGCCAATGGACCAGGAAGGCGGTGGGACAGATCAAGAATGACTTTTCCTTTTAATAAACTCAAAGCTAAGACTCCTTTTCTTTTTTACTCGGTCTTAATGTTTCGATGAAGTTTTCAATGCCTTCACCTTGCAGTTCACAAGCTTCAAGAGTGCATATCTGCCACTTATCACCCTGATCTTCGTGATAACTCAAAACAAAGCGTGGAAGAAAGTAAGACATAAACCCTATGAACTTTTCATCTTTAAGCCAGGCATAAGGCAATTTCACAATTCGATAAGCCTTATCTGGATAAGTGAAAGCTCTAAGGCCCTCGCCACCTGAAAGTGGATTTCTTAATGTCTCATGAATAGCATCTTCTTTAAGTGCTTCCAAGAAGGCATCAAATTCTTGATCGAGCATGAGCATCTTTCCTCGCCTTGCCAAACTAAAGAGTGTGGCCAAGCATGAACGATAAGATTGATCATACATACTAACAGTTTGGTTTGGATAAAGTTCAGCTTCATCAAGTGAAGTTGGTCTCGTATATACTTTTGCGTCTTTGATGAATGACTTCGCAATAAACTTCATGCTGTCACTGAAGTTGTCTTTAAAGACAAGATTGCCTGTGATTTCGTACATACGAATTTGAGCTTCAGCAAAAAAGACATAATCTTCTAAGTACGGAAGCGATTTTTCTCTGGTTGTCGTATGGCGAATTTCAAAGGCTTCGCCATCTTTGGCCACCAAGAATGATTTATAAACACCTTCAACTAATTTATTAAACAGTTGTGACGCTTTATTTTTAATGGCCGTAACTTGACAGTACTGCATAACATCGACAAGTGAGCTGATAAGTTGAAAGTTCCAAGAAGCAACACCTTTAGTATCTGTCGCCGGTGGAATACGAAGGGATCTCTCTCTTAAAAATTGCTTTCTAAGTCGGCGTATTGCAGGCCAGTTTTCTTGAGTCATAAACTCTTGTCTTAACTCATGATTAAGACTGATGACATTAAGTCCTTGAGAAAAATTTCCCTCTTCAGTAATTGAAAACCATTTTTTAAACTCTTCGTGACGACTTTCAAAGTCACCTTCAAGTGAAGCGTTGTTAACTGCATCTTCAAACTCTGCCATAGAAAAAGTTTGATATAGACCTTCAACACCTTCACAGTCAGCGTCTTGAGCTGCAAAGGCATGACCAGTATCTGATAGCATTTCAGCTTCTAGAAACTCTAACGTTTGCATCAGTCCGTCATAAACTAACGGAGAAGGGTAGAGCATCGAAGCTTTTGATAGCATACGAAGCAGTCCTGCTTGGTCATAGAGCATCTTTTCAAAATGTGGTACTAACCATTTTTGATCAGTGCTGTAACGGTGAAATCCACCTCTGGCGTGATCATAAATCCCTCCCATCATCATGCGTTCGATGCTTTTAATAATATGCTCGCCTTGATCTTTGGCAATCATCCCTTCAAGCATTTGCTCTAGTGCCCATTCATGAAAGGCGAAGAGGGGAAATTTAGGAGGTTGTCCCCAGCCTCCATTTTCTTCGTCTTTAAATTGAGAAAGCACATTCATCACCGCCCCAGGAGGAGGAAAATGTCCTTCGAATTCAACCTTTTCCGGTTTTACACCTTTAACAATGGCTTCACTTACTTGATTGGCATTATTATTAACTTGCTCTTCTTCTTCTTTATAGACTCGAGCAAGTTCAGCGATGACATCTGAAAATGTAGCTTGTCCTTCTTGTTGTGCAGTTTTAGGAAAATAAGTTCCAACAAAGTAAGGCCGCATGTCTGGCAAAAGAAAAGCTGATAACGGCCAGCCGCCACTTTTAGTAAAAAGCTGACAAGCATGTTGATAGTAGCTATCGATATCTGGAAATTCTTCGCGGTCCACCTTTATACAGACAAACTCTTTGTTGAGTTTGTCAGCAATAGCCTGGTCTTGGAATGATTCCTCGGCCATGACATGGCACCAGTGGCAGGATGAATATCCAATCGACAGGAAAATAGGTTTATTTTGTTCCTTAGCTACAAGCAAGGCTTCTGGTCCGTAAGGCCACCAGTGCACTGGGTTATCTTTATGTTGTTTGAGATAAAGTGAATTTTCATCTTTGAGGCGATTGTAGGAAACATCAGTCATGTAGTGCACTCCGAGCAGGCGAGTAATTGAAGTTATTGAAAATTAAAGACTACATCATAGGGCCTCCATGTAAATATTCCTTGGCACAGTGAGACGAAGCCCTTGTCGGTTGCCAAGCCATAAGCTCGAGGCTAGAAAGATCGGACATGAAAACTGCATTAGTATACGGGTACAAATTCTCCCAACAGCTCGACAGAGTCGGGATCTTGAAGTTTTTCGATTTGCGTCGAAACGCCGTCATGGCCCTCATTGGTTTGGCCGTGTATGGCAGTGGTGTAGGTGTTGTTCATCTGGCGCAAAAGACAAGCGGATATTATGGCCCACAAAAAGCAACTCGAATTGGAGCAGGCTACTCTTTTACTAGTGTAGGTCGCTCATTCAAAGGCTTTAACCTCGATAGATCGTGGGAAATCTCACGCCAAGAAATGCAAGAAACGATTCTTTCAACTATACCAGTCAAGCTACAAAGTCGCTTACGTCCTCTGTTAGTTCATACACTCGAACTTTGTCAGCGCTACAATATTGATCCATTCTGGGCCATCTCGATCATGTGGACAGAGAGTCACTTTGATCCAAAAGCCCTGAGTCACGCCAAGGCGGTTGGTTTGATGCAAATCATGCCTAATACAGGCATGTATCTTTCACGCATCAAGGGCAGACGTACCCCTAAGAAGATTCTTAATTCTATGCTGCTTCATCCACAAACAAATATTGAATTAGGAATTTTTTATTTATCGAGACTACTTAAGCGTTTTAACGGAAATTATATTCATGCCACGGTGGCTTACAATATGGGTCCTGGCTGGGTAAATAAACGTTTGAGGACAAGAAAACCAGTAGGAACAAAAAATAAATATTTGGATAAAGTTAGAATCGCATACAAAAGTCTTTCGAATCCATATGTCAGATATATTCGTTACAATAAGCCTATGTATAAATCCTCTCTTGCTTATCGCAACGCAGCTCCTAGCCAAAATCCATTGTCTTGGTACGAGTCAATGCGCAAAGTCGAACCCGGATTTATGGCCCTCCCTCGCTTGGCATCTCACCCTTAGTCTTGCTACATTTTTGAGATTCATTTTGTTATCAGTTCAGCCAAGGATAGTCTTTGTCGGCGGAAAATAGTATGCAGCGCGTGATCGCCATTGATGGCCCAAGCGGAAGTGGAAAATCCACTGTCGCTAAGGAATTGGCACGCAGGCTTTCAGTTTTATTCATTGATACCGGTGCAATGTTTCGTGCCTTAGCCTATGAGGCTGATCGTCGTCACATTGATCCTGAAGAGGGCCAAGTTCTGGGTGCATTCTTAGCCGACTTCAAAATGGATTACGGCAAGAGTGAAGATGAGTTAATTGTCGTTGATGGCGTTAATCTCACTGAAAAAATTCGTGAGCATCATATCTCCACTCTCGCTTCTGTTTTTTCTCAGCTCCCTTCTGTTCGAAAATACTTATTAGATTTCCAACGCTCTCTTGCTCTTGATCATGTCTGTGTCATGGAAGGACGTGATATTGGTACAGTTGTTTTCCCTGAAGCTTTTGCCAAATTTTTTGTCACAGCTTCACTTGAAGTTAGAGCGACTAGACGACTGACTCAACTTAAAGAAAAAGGTGATACTCGCCTGACGCTTGAGCAAGTCATCGCGGATCAACAAAAGCGCGACGAAAGTGATATGAACCGTACGGTTGCACCACTTAAGCAAGCAGTCGATGCCGAACTCATCGATACCAGTGGTCAAACTCTGGATGAAGTCATCGCAAAAATTGAAATCAAATGTAAAGAGTTAGCCAGTAAAAGCGGCATACAATTATGAACAGCCATTTTCCAATGGGAAATTTTAGAAAAGAAGTGACCATTCTGGGAGCGTACCAATCTGTCTTGCAAAGACAGGAGGTCTTTTCATGAAGGTAATCATCAACCGAAGCGATGCCATTGGTGACACCATTCTTACTTTGCCCATGGCCCACGCTATTAAAGAAAACTTTCCTGGCGCGAAGATTATGTTTATCGTTTCAGCCAAGTCAGCTGATCTATTTAAAGGTCATCCATTCGTTGATGAAATTCATGTCTACGATGAAAGACAATCGACTTACAGAAAACTTCGAAAGCTTTTTAGAATGTTTAGAAAATTTAAAGCTGATGCCTATTTTCATGTCGGAGGAAGTTTTTATCCATCTTATGCCGCATGGATTACCAAGGTCCCTTTTCGCGGCGGCTTAGTCTCTAGATGGCTTAGTTTTATTTATCTAAATAAGGGAGTCAGACAAAAAAGATCCCTAGCAAATATGCATGAGTCAGATTACAACCTGGAACTTTTAAAACCTCTAGGTATCGAGCCGACAGAGAACCAGCGAACACTTTTTTCTCCGGCCATAACACTTACCCTAGACGAAAAGACAGAGTCTTATAAAAAATTCAAAGAAGAATACAAAATCGATAATGATAAGCCTATGCTCTTTGTTCATCCGGGGATGACCGGGCACACGCTTAACTGGGCTTCAAGAAATTATGCTCGTTTAATGGAGCGAATTGAAAAACGCCATCCAAAAAAATTCCAATTCGTAGTTTCTCATACTCCAAGTGATGGGCCCTATTTGCTGGGACTAAAAGACCAATTGAATAATACAAATTTTGATGCGCTTAAAGACAATGTGGTCTTTTTTGATGGCAGCAAATACGGTCTTCGTCACTATATGGGCGTGTTATCCCACGCCAAATGCTTTATTGGTCCCTCAACTGGAACCACCCATATTGCTAATGCCTTAGGCATCTATATGCTGGGAATTTATTCGCCGATTAAAGTCCAATCTGCTAGAAGATGGGCGCCAGTCGTACGCGATCAAAAAACTAAAATCATTGTTCCCGATGTTGTTTGCGGAGAACAATTCAAATGCGCAGGTGATACTTGTCCATATTTTGAATGTATGGCCAAGGTTGAAGTCGAAGATGTTTATCAGGAGTTTGTTCGCCTGATACCTGGAATTGAAAAAGGAGAGCCTGCTAATGAATCTATTAGCTGAAAAACGTTTTGATGAAATAGCCTCTAAGATGGCTAGCCTTGAGCCCATCCTTGTCGTTGGTGATGTCGGTCTTGATAAATACACTCAGGGTGACGTCAAAAGAATATCTCCTGAAGCGCCAGTTCCTGTTATTGAAGTCACCCGAGAATGGCTCAAGCTTGGACTGTCGGCCAATATCTCTCATAACTTAAAAACCTTGGGCGTAAACTCAACTCTTTGCGGTGTGATTGGTGAAGATCATCATGCTGGCAGCTTTGAGCACCTACTTGAAGATCAAGGTCTTTCAACTTGGGGACTGGTTCGATCAAATAGACGCCCAACAATCTTTAAAGAACGAGTCACGACAGCAACTCAACAGATCTGTCGCATCGATTATGAATCAACTGAATCCCTAGATGATAACGAAGCCAATCGTTTGATCGAAAGAGTGAAAGAGTTTAGCGATAAATCTTCTGCTTTGATTCTTGAAGACTACGCCAAGGGGACCCTGAGTGAGCGTGTTCTTAGAGATTGTATCAGCGAAGCAAAATCTAAAAACCTTCTGGTTGCTGTCGATCCAGGCCGCACCACTCCACCACTTTGGTACAAAGGCGCCACTCTTTTAAAACCTAACAAGCTTGAAGCTGGCATGATGGTTGAATCATTAGGCCACGGTTATAAAAAACTTAATATGGAACAGATGGCAACAATCCTGGTTGAAGCTCTGGAACTAGAAAAAATTATTATCACTCTCGGTAAAGACGGCATGGCGCTATTGGATACTAAGGGTGACGGTAAACTTCATCAGATCCCAACTGCCGCCAGCGAAGTCTTTGACGTCTCCGGTGCAGGGGATACGGCCATAAGTCTGTTGATCGCAGCTTTAGGTGCTGGAGCCAATCTTAGTGAAGCAGCGTGGATAGCAAATTGTGGAGCTGGTGTAGTAGTAGGAAAGGTTGGAACGGCAACGGTCGATCAAAAAGAGCTTCGCCGTTTTTATTTAAAATTAAAAGATACCTTGTTTTAGGAAAAATTTATGATAGCAAAGCTCGATCAATTATACGCCGATTTCACGGCAAAACTCTCAACTCTTAGTACTCAGTCAGATGTTTTAAATCTTAAGTCTGAATACATGGGCAAGAAAGGACCTTTAACAGAAGTTTTAAAGGGTCTAAAAGATGCCACCCCTGATGAGCGCCAACAAATTGGACCTAAGGCCAATGAGATTAAGCAAAATATCGGCAATGATATTCAAGCCAAACTTGATGGACTAGAGATTGCCGAGATCAACGCTAAGTTGGCACTTGATCCGATTGATACAACCATCACTGATAATGTCATGGTTCACAATCCTAATCATGGCGGTCTTCATCCAATCACGGCCATCCAGCAAGAAGTTGAAGATATCTTCTTGTCGATGGGCTTTGATATTCTCGATGGCCCTCATGTTGAGGATGAATTTCACAATTTTGAAGCGCTTAATATCCCGGCCGATCATCCGGCGCGCGATATGCAAGATACTTTTTGGTTTCATGGACCCGAAGTTGAGTCGGGCAAAAAGGCACTTCTTCGTACCCACACTTCCACCATACAAATTCGCGGCATGATGTCTCGAAAGCCACCATTTAAGTTTATCGCTCCAGGAAAAGTTTTTCGCTGTGAGCGTACCGATGCTTCTCATGAAATGGTCTTTCATCAACTTGAAGGCATGATGGTTGGTAAAAACGTTTCAGTTGCTAATTTAATTTATTTTA
>CAYGQW010000067.1:0-13327 GCA_964352175.1 uncultured Halobacteriovorax sp. | reverse complement strand
TTGTTAGACAATGGTTTTATTTGAAGAAAGCTCATCTTTTGCTTCGAAAAATCAAAACTCTTTTCGAGATTCCCGACGGACAGATGTAAAACATCTGCGTTGGAATCGAAAGCTAAAGAGACTTAACCCAAATAAAAACCTTGTTTTTACCTGGTGGATTTCCGCGACCACGGGTTCGACTTTCATATAAAACCGCTTCATCAATCTGCATCACTTGCGCTAAGAATTCTTTAAGATGAACTCTAGGTACGAAAATATTATAATAAACTCCACCTGGTACAGGTGTTCCCGGTTTTACATTATCTACTTGAGTTACACTATAAGTCGAAAGTAATTCATCCAGTCTTGTTCTTGAGTTAATGGTATCTTCCGATTTCATCATCACTCTAAAAACAGTTGTATTTCCGTAACTACTATCTCGATAACCTGTTCTTCTTTCTTCTTCGTACCCGGAGGTTTCTTGGTCGGCTGTATTAAAGTCTCTTGGAATTGAGTCGAGTGACGATAGTTGTACTTCAGACTCTGTATCAAAGCGCTCTTCTTCTTCAAAGTTTGGGAACTGAGGAGCACCTTCGATCACATTATCTATATCGTCCACGTCTAGATCTACCTCTTTCAGTTCTTTTGGATCAACTGATTTAAATGTCAGCGTTCTATCTAGCCATTTAAATTGAGGCTCATAAACTGCTATCTTGTTGATAAGATAGGTTTCATATATTTTATTACCTTGTTGGATCGCGTATACAAGTGCTGTTCCGACAATTAAGAGAACCAATACTTCTTTTCCAAAACGCATTTGTTTTTCTAGGCTTGCATTCAGTTTGATTTTCTTAAAATCAAACTCTGGGTGAAAGAAGTCAACTTCCATCTTTCTTAAAAATCTTCCCCACTCCTCATACAAAGTCACTTCCATCTTCGGCATGACATCATCTTCATGGCTTCCACTTATAAGTTCAGGCAAGCCGAGCTTTTCTTTTAAATTTTCAAAATCTAAATGTAAGCCTTTGGATGTTGCATTTGTTATCTGAAAAATTTGCGACAGCTCATCATCATGTCCTGGAAAAGCCTCTGTAAAAAAGTTTCGAAGAATAGCTGAAATATCAGAAACGCTTAGACCTGTTTCACGAGAAAGATTTAAAATATCTGTCTTTCTAAAAATAAAAGTGAAACAGACTAGCTTCTCAAACATCCAGTTAAACCATGCTTGCAAAGGTCCAATCACGCATTGATCATGAGCATAGTTGAATCGATCGACTAACTGTCTTAATGATAAGCCATCGACATAAAAGCATGCCCAAAACTTTTCAAAGTCATCGCGAAACTTTCCCTGCCAGGTAAGGCCGTCAATATCTAAAGCAATCCATTCTTTGAATCGTTCAAATTCGATTTTTTCATAATGAATATGGGAAACAGGCTCATTCACTTAATTAAACACTCTCTAGTAATACTGCAATTCCTTGTCCGCCACCTATGCAGGCTGATGCAATTCCTCGCTTAAGTCCTTTGATTTTTAATTGTCGCGCAAGTGTTAAACTAATTCTAGTCCCAGAAGCACCAAGTGGATGACCCAAAGCAATTGCCCCACCCCAAATATTTAGTTTTGATTGATCTATCTCTAATTCTTTGACACAAGCCAAAGTCTGACTAGCGAATGCTTCATTGATTTCTATCAAATCAAGATCTTTGATGGATAAACTTTGTTTAGAGAGGATTTTTTTGATTGAAGGAACTGGCCCAATTCCCATTATCGTTGGGTCGACACCCACAACGGCTCCATCAACAATTTTCGCCAATGGTTTTAAGTTATGTTTTTTACAAAATGATTCAGATGCCACCAGAACACTGGCAGCACCATCTACGATGCCAGAAGCACTAGCTGGGGTAACAACCCCGTCCTTAACAAAACTCGCTCTCAGTTTGGTCATATCTTCTAAAGATGCATCAGGGCGTATGTGCTCGTCTTTGTCGCAAGTGCCACGCTTAAGCTCTATTGGGATAATTTCATCTTTAAAATGTCCATCAGCGTAAGCTTTTGCAGCTTTTTGGTGTGAAGCCAATGAATACTCATCACACTCTTGTCTTGTAAGTGAGTATTTTTTTGCAAGATTTTCAGCTGTTATTCCCATCGGAGTTTGGCAGTAGGCATCTGTTAATGCGTCTAGAAGCATATCAACAGACTTTAGACTGCCGTATTTTGTCCCAAAACGTGCGCCATAAGTAAGGTGTGGAACCATGGACATATTCTCAGTTCCAGATGCTAAGACACACGAAGCCTCGCCTAGTTTAATTAAACGAGTGGCTTCTAAAATTGCTTCAATTCCTGACCCACAAAGTCTATTAATGACGATTCCGGCCACTTCAATTGGGCAACCTATTTTTAAAGCTAAATGTCTTCCACCATACATAGTGTCAGTAGTGCTTGGTACAACATTGCCAAGGATAACCTGATCAATTTTATCGGGTGAAAGGTTAATCTCTGATAACAGCGCCTTAGAGCAACTTACTGCTAAATCAACAGGAGTGATATCCATAAGGCTTCCACCAAACTTACCAAAAGGTGTTCTTTTTCCTGCGACTAGATAGATTTGATCGGACATATTTTGCCTCCTTGTGACCTATGGGGGCACACCAGTAAAATTAACTATGTTAAGCGGATGCTACATCTTTATAGCATTTGTTTTAAGCATTTTAACCGAGGAACTTCATGTCCACCATCACTGATGTGCAAGTCATGCGATTTAAAGAAGCAGAAAACAAGCGTCATCTATCAGAGATGCGTAAATTGAAGAGTGAAAATGCCACTGACTTCCAGTCGGAAGCAAAAATGAATGAAAAAAATATTAGCCGTCTGCGCCAAGATTATGAATCCAAGATTCAAAGCACCCAAACTGATCTCGAAAGACAGCTAGTCGAAATGAGACGAAAGCAAGAAAAGAGAATCGAAGAAGAAAAACTTCGATTAGATGATGAGCTTAAAACACTCAAGGCAACTCATCGTGATCAAGTCAGTGAGATTAAAGTTTCAAACATGAACGAGATCGAAAACATAAAAGAATCACATCAAAGAACACTTGATAATGCGAAAGAGAAGTTTGTTAAAGAACAAACTAAGTGGGAAGCGTAATCGTTAATTAATTTGGGAGAATTGTATGGATAAGTCAGCTAGTGTTTTTATTAATGGTCGTGCCCAAATTATTGAAATGCTTCAAATTATGCCAACAGCAGAAAAAGAGAAGCTACTGAAAAATATTCGGGCTAGAAATCCACAAATGGCTCAAGAGTTAATGGTTCAAAGCTTAACCTTTGATCAGGTTTCTAGGCTTGGAGATGATGATCTCTTGGCCCTAGTTGAAGCAGTTCGCCCAGTGGTATGGGGTGTTGCCCTTAAGGGACAAAAACCTGAGTTTCAAAGAAGAGTTCTATCGCTAGCCCCCAGGACCTATGCAGAAGAGGCATATGGATTCTTGACGGCAACGTTGCAAAATGAAAAGCGCGACGTAAAACGTGCCCAGAGTAAAATCATTGAAATTCTAATTGGCTTATCAAAAAGAAACTAGAGCCCTCTTCCAGTTCTATGCTTATTAAGAGCTTCGAGGTACTCTTTTTCTTGATTTGAATTAAGACTTAGCACTTGACCATCGCTTGTGATTTTATGCTCTCTTAAAACATCTGATGCGTGCTTAAGACGCTCACATAATGTTTCCATAATTTCCGATAACCATTCAGGGCAATCACGGATAACTTTTTTAATATCACTTTTTTTAACCAGATAGACTTGAGAATCCTCTGTGACAATTGCATTTGCAGTTCGTGTTTCATCGGTAAAAATTGAAATTTCGCCTAAAAACTGTTTATCTCCAATTTTTGCTAAAGGAGTTACACGGTTATTATCGTCACGCAAAATAAGAATTGATCCCTTTTTGATTATATAAAGATAAGTTGAAGGCTCTCCTTCAACGAAGAGGACGCTGCCCTTCTTAAGAGTTCTTAGGTCTAAAATGTCGCTCGACATATTGCTCCTCCAAAGATCCTTCAATTAGTGTGCCATACCTTAATCCATAAGGGGAAATTGTTAAATTTTTTAATTTTAATTTTTGCCCTAGATGAATTGCTACCTGCCCTCCACCAACAATTGACGAGGCTCTTTTTCCCAAAAGTGGGTACTGTTCAAGTAAAGATTCTTTATCAATAGAGGACAAGCTTTTTATGAATTTGGTGAGCTTATCAAATGGTATGACCTCCGATCCTATTTTTGAAGATTCGAAAGTTGTCATACCTAGCATAATGGCGGCTAAAGAAGTCATTGTACCTGCCACAAATATTGCCTCAGAACAATGAAATCTTTCATCCCGAATTAAGCTAATTGCTTTATTGAATTCTTCGTCAAAAATACTGTCGTTGATCCAGTCAGTCGCACGCACAGAACCGATAGGTAAACTAATACTATCTTCAACTTTAAAGGCTTTAGACTTAACCTTCATAACCTCAGTTGATGCTCCACCAATGTCAATAATTGTGACCAATTCACTTGATTTTGCCATTCGACAAACACCAAGGGCAGTATAGTAAGCCTCACCTTTTCCTGAAATTATTGATATGGTAACTTTCAATTTATTAACAACTCTATTAAAAAATTCCTCTGCATTAGTGGCAACCCTAGAAGCTTCAGTCGCTGTAATAAGAATATTTTTTGTGGGTATACCAAGTTCTTCGGCCAGTTCGACATACTCTTTTAGGGCAAGATAGGTCTCTTTCATGGCATCATCTGAAAAATTCTGAGTTTTACTTAAACCTCTACCTAGACCAGTAACACGAGACTCATTAGTAATTTCTTTTAAAATACCCTTATCATTATAATCACCAATCAAAAGCAAGACTGAGTTTGAGCCTATATCGATACTGGCCCTGATCATAGATTGACCACTGCGAGCAAGTTTTCTTTAGTAACTGGTAGTATCAATCCTTTTTCGCAAATAATACCAGAGATATGTTGAGAAGAAGTTATATCAAAAGAGGGATTAAAAGCATCACTTTCATTAGGGGCAATACGCTGATCCTTGATGAAAAGAATTTCTTTAGGATCTCTCATTTCCACTTCAATCTCCTCTCCTGTTTCAAGGGAGGTATCAAAAGAGCTGACAGGTGCAACCACAAAGAAAGGAACCTTATAATGATTCGCTACAATAGCTAAAGTAGAAGATCCTACTTTATTAGCAGTATCTCCATTCGCAACGATTCTGTCGGCACCAATAAAAATAGCATCAATTTTTTCGGTTCTGAGAATATGGCTCATGGCCCCTTCAACTACAATTTGATGTGGAATCTTCTCCTGACATAGTTCAAATGCTGTAAGGCGACTACCCTGTAGGTAAGGACGAGTTTCAAAAGCAAATACTTTTTTTACTCTTTTTAAGCTATTCAAATGAGAGATGACACCTAAAGCCGTTCCCATAGGGCCACAAGCTAAAAAGCCGGTATTACAAAGTGTCAGAATTTTAAGAGGTCTTTCCCCATAAAGCTCAGCAAGATGCCTTGAAGCCGTCTTTGCCATCGAAAGATTATCATTGCCTAATATAATCATTTGCTCATGAGCAAAACTAACAAGAGAAGAGTATATTTCTTCTAAGGGCTGACTCTTATCCTTTGCTGCCAATATAAATCTTTTAGCTCTACGTGATTCATAGGCGAGATTAACTGCTGTAGGTCTAGCTGACTCAAGGTAGGCGACTGCTTGATCGATAGAAGCTTCAGAAACACTACTTTGCGCTTTAAGCCACAAAGCCATCCCGTACAGTGCTGCGAATCCTATAAGCGGCGCTCCACGCACGACCATCACCTTGATTGCTTCGTGAGCTTCTTCAATATTTGTTACTTGAACATAACTAACGTCGTGAGGGAGAAATCGTTGATCCACAAGAATAAGTTGATCATTTTTCCATTCAAGGGCGGTCACTTTTGAACTCATTTTAAAATACCTTTAAGAATCTTATCTAATTTATTTTTATCACTATCTTTTAGAAGCTTTTTTGCTATGTCTTTTATTTTACTAGTACCTTTCTTTTTCAAGAATATTTTAGAAAGTCTTTTCGTTGTGTATGAGACATCAGGTTTAATATCTAACCCCAAACCAACAAGCTTGAGTGGCAGAACTTCCGTACCCACCTCTTTATTAAGAAAAGATGAAAGGTTGCCATCATAATCTTTATAGTCAGCAAAAATCTCACTTCTCTGTGAATCAATTAATGAAATTACACCCTTGGCATCTATTTCAAATTTATCCTCGATAGCCTTAAAATAGATCTTTTTAAAATTGATCGACTTATTTGTGGCAGTTCCTGATATCTCTAGATATGAAAAATCTGGTTCAAGTTTTATACTTCCAATATTTTCACTAACTTTAGGGACATAAGATTTAATTTCTTTAGCAATCGAAGGAATCCATGAGTTCATCTGAATTTTACCAAGCTTTCCTTCATTTAATTTAAGTTTAAAAGTAGAGTCGTAAGACAGCTCACTCAAACTTCGTTTGAAGTTTGTAACAATTTCCCCGGAAAGAGCCCCGCCCAAAGCAAGTTGTCCTTCAGGTATAAAAGGATTAATGAAGTCTCCAGGAAAATTCGAAAAAGATAAATTAGACTTACCTTCTAGCTCTTTATCATATTTAGCGTTCAGCTTACTTAAAACTTTTCCCTTCTCAATGGTAATACTGAGTTGGTTTTTAATTATACCAGTAGATGTAATTATAAGGTTTGAACTCAATGTGAAATCTTTTGAATTAAAACGGCTTTCTATTACGGAGAGCTGCAAGTTGATCGGAAGAATTAAAGGTAGCTTTTCTTCTTTGACTATTGCCGTATCAGTGGAAGTACCTTCAGCAGTATTCTGATTGGAACTTTCATCTTTTATTTTTGAAGTGTTTTCTTTAAAGCGCGACAAGTCATTGGGAGTAATATTTATACCTGTGGCCACACTGTTAATTTTAAGTTCAGGAAAGTTTTTATAATCAACTTTAAATTCTAAAGGGACTTTTGCTGAAATATCAGAAGAAAAGTTACCCTGTAAGAGCGGTGTTTCAGCCTTTAAGTTTAGCTCGGCTTTATCGAGGCTCCCCAACAAACTAGGTTGAAGAACTAAACCATTGTAAGAGTAATTTAAACCGCTACTGAGATTAAACTTTAAATGTGGAATATAGCTCTTATCACTCAATGAAAGTTTACCACTAACATTCAACACTGCTTTTCCACTAGACAGGTTGTTGATGCGTGCTCCTGAAATACTCAACAAATCTTGGACAAGTAAATCAGCCTTTATATTTGTTAATTCAGAAACTTTTTGATTGTGATCCAATTTAAGAGAAATTTGGGACTCTAAAAAGTTACCTTTAAGTTCAGTAGAAAAAGTCCCTGCCTTACTTAATTCCGACTTTAATTCAAGCCTAATGTCGGGGATTGAGAGCGAAGTAATTCCAGGATTAGATATTTTTGAAACTGTTACAACACTGATTAGTGATAATTTTCCATCACTGAGATAACGGTGAAGATCAGCCTCACCAATTAATAGTATATTGGCACTTATCTCTCCCAACTCTTCTTGTTGAAATACGAAGGAAGTATCAATTTCAAAAGCAGCAGGACTCTCGAGGCCAATTTCTTTTATTAAAAACTTAGAGATTAAAAACTGCCCCTTTTCATTTGGAGCTAATTGATACTTAACAATCGAGTCTTTCATTTTAATATTGACTCTACTTGAGATCAAAAATGCCGGGAGAATTATATCTGATGGACCACCTTTTTTCGTTTTAACTTGCCCCTGCATGGCATTTGACCAGTTTGAAGTTGAGCCAGGACCTTTCATCCAAAAGAACTGGGGTCTATTGACTTCCAACTCTACAACTCCACCACCTTTTAAAATTGACCATACTGGAATTTTTAATTTGGCATCTGACAAAGAAGCCAAGGGCATATCTGCTTTAATATCAATCTTATTGATAATAAATTCTATTGAAGTTCCAAATTTAAAGTCTACGTCGACTACTGTTATCTGAGCCTGGGGAAATGTTACTTGTAAGCTTTGTGAAATTAGGACTCTAATATTCTCAGGAGTTAAAGTTTTAGAGACGTAAATATAAATGCCACCTAAGATTAAACCGAAGGTTAGAAAAACTGAGGCAATAATGAGAAAAACTTTATTTGGCTTCAACAATAATCCTTAATTGATCAATGAGAGTGGAGCAAACTTAACTTTAAACTTTTTTCTAGCTCCGTCTATAAACTTAATAACAACAATTTCCTCACCACCAGAACCTTCACAGTCCAAAACCTTCCCGTCTCCATATAATCCATGTCTTATCTTGCTTCCAACAGGAAACTTTGAGACTTGCTGAGGTCTAGCGACTTGAATAACCGGTTCGTCATTGAGTTCCTCGAAGAATTCATCATCATCGCCATAGCCTTTATTCATACGCGATTTTGAAGATATTTTTCCATCAGGGTTGATCCAACGATAATATTCTTTTGGAATCTCTAACAAAAAACGACTTGGTCCATTAAACTTTAATTGTCCAAACAACATTCTTCCACGTGCAAATGTTAGATAGAGTCTTTTCATGGCTCTAGTCATCGCGACATAAAATAGTCGACGTTCTTCTTCATCAGCGCCAGAGTCATCCTCAAGGCTTCTCCAACTTGGAAATACATTTTCTTCACAGCCAGTTACAAAAACATGGCCAAACTCTAGCCCCTTAGCACCATGAACCGTCATTAGGGAAACATCACCAAGTTCATTTGGCTCTTGCTCAGTGGTATCGAGGGTCACTGATTCTATAAACTCAGAAAGAGTACCGTTTTCGCGGTCAGCTTCAAATTGCGCAATAGCGCTGCCGAGTTCTTGAATGTTTTCCATTCTTGCTAAACTTTCATGATCCTTAGCGGCTTTTAAAGATTCCCAATAGCCTGATTCATGAAGCGCCCTTTCATAGAGATCACTAGCCTTGGCTCCTAAAGAGTTCTGGCCAATAAGATCTTGGACAAATGTCACAAAGGAGGTCAGTGAAGACTTAACTTTGGCACTCATTCTAATATGAGAGTATTGACTAAAGTCAGAGACGAGAGATTCAAGAGCCTCCCACAAGCTTTGATTACTTCGAATTGCTTCATCCTCAAGCTTTCGAAGAGATGTTGCACCAATACCTCTGACTGGTACGTTGATGATTCTAGAAAGACTTAAGCTGTCTTTAGGATTTACCACAAGCTTGAGATAAGCCATTAAGTCTTTAACTTCTTTACGTTCGTAAAACCTAATTCCACCAATAACTCTATATCTTATATTTATATTTCTAAGAGCATCTTCAATCATTCGAGACTGTGAGTTTGCACGGTAAAATACTGCAATATCACTAAATTTAACATTATCTTTTCTTGAGAGATTTATGATTTCTTTTGCGATCCACTCTGCTTCTTTTTTATCAGATTCGTTTTCGATAATTTGTATGGACTCACCAAGATCATTATCGGTCCACATCTTCTTACCCTTTCTTTGGGTATTTTTTTCAATAACATGAGAAGCTGCTTCAATAATATTTTTGCTAGAGCGATAATTTTGCTCTAGCCGCAAAATTTGTGCTTTAGGAAATGACTCTTCAAAATCTAAAATATTTCTTATATCTGCGCCTCGCCACGAATAAATTGACTGATCCTCATCCCCAACGACGCATAGATTTGAATGATTACTGGCTAAAAGCGTAACCAGTTCAAATTGACATCTGTTTGTATCTTGATACTCATCAACCAAAATATATCTAAAACGTTCCTGATATCTTTTTAGGACATCTGGATATTTACTAAATAATTCCAGAACACCTGTTATTAGACCACCAAAATCTGTTGCGTTCGATCGATGAAGCTCATCTGTATATTCAAGGTAATAAGAATAAAACGGATCAGCTTGATCGATATCTAGTTCATGATTCTCTTTACCAGGCCAATATCCATTGTGATGCAACTGTTCAATATAGTAGAGAACATCTTTGGGATTAACTTCTTTCGGACCAATCCCTTTTCGACCAAGCACTTGCTTCATCAAAGATTTACTTTCACTTCCGTCATAAATAGTAAAGCTTCTCGATATTCCGATGAAGTCTGCTTCTTGTCTTAAGACTCGAGCACAAAAAGCATGAAAAGTTGTAACTTGTAATGAACCAATATCAAGACCAGTCATTGACGAGATTCTCTCACGCATTTCGCGAGCTGCTTTATTTGAGAAAGTTAAGGCTAAAATTCTAAATGGGCTTACATTTTTCTCACCCATTAAATAAGCAATACGTGTGACAAGAGTTTTTGTTTTACCTGATCCAGCACCAGCTAAAACCATAACAGGTCCATCTGTATGTTCCACAGCTACTTTCTGTTGTTGGTTTAAACCTTCAAGCAAACTGGTCACTCTCCTACTCCACCGTAACTGATTTTGCTAAGTTTCTAGGCTTATCAATATCAGTGCCTTTAAATCTGGCCATGTAATAAGCCAATATTTGATTAGCGACATTACAATATAAGGGCGATAATTCGCCAAGGCCGTCATAATTTAGTCCAAAGAAGTAATCAGAAACTCTTTTTGAGTTTTGATCATCTTTTGGCCCGATGACGACAATATTGCCCTTTCTGGCTTTTATTTCTTCAACATTAGAAATTGTTTTATCAAGAAGCTCTGGAGCAACTAAAGCTACATTAACCATCTCTTCATCAATCAAAGCGATAGGGCCATGTTTTAACTCTCCAGATGCATAACCTTCGGCGTGAACATAGGCAATTTCCTTAAGCTTCAAAGCCCCCTCTAAAGCTACAGGGTAAAGCGCTCCACGACCGGTGTAAAAGAATCCTTTAAAATGATGTATTGACTCTGCAATTGATTTTAATTCTTCAGCTCGCGAAAGCAACTCATCAATTCTTGTCGCTAAAAGGTTAAACTTATCTTTTAATAACTTTTTATCAACTCCATCTCCAAGAGCGTGAGAAAGCAATCTTCCGGTTAGCGCTTGCTGTGTAAAGGCTTTGGTTGAAGCGACTCCAATTTCAATACCAGCTCTAATCAGTAAATTGTAATCACAGTCTCTGTAAAGCGTAGAGCCTTCAACGTTGACTATTGATAAGGTTTTGATACCACCTTGCTTACATAGGCTCTGAGCAGCAAGAGTATCTGCTGTCTCTCCGGATTGGCTGACAAATAAACCAATATCATCTTTTAATATCAGCGGGTTCCTGTAACGAAATTCACTAGCTAAATCAACCTGACATGGAATCTTATTAAAATTCTCAATAAAGTCTTTAACTACTAACCCGGCATAGTTTGCTGTTCCACAGGCATTAATCAGAAAGCGTCCTGGTTTAAGCTTTGAAATTTTATTAAGGGTGTCTTGTCCTTCGCCATCGAAATAATATTTTGTTAAAGCTCGTATTAAACCTGGTTGTTCATAAATTTCTTTAAGCATGAAGTGATCAAAGCTTCCTTTGTCCGAAACTTCTAAACTCATCTCTTGTTTCTTAGACATATAACGATCGGACTTCTTGCCATCCATTTCATAAAAATTTATCAGATTCTTATTACCTGCACTTAGATGGCAAAGAACGTTGTCTTGCGGAAAATATAATTTATCTGCAAAGCCAACAAGTGCGTAAGGATCAGAAGAAACCAGTGCGTCCGAATTAACCTCATGCAAGCCACAAACTAGTGGAGCACCTTTTTTTATGGCCCAAATATCAGATGTTTTAGAATCCAAAATAACAAAAGCTGAATTTCCATCAAGTTTTGAAAAGTTAGACGTAATTGCTTCTTGTAAAGGAGTACCCTTGGCAATTGTAGTAGACAGTAATGCTAAAAATACTTCTGAGTCTGTTTGTGATTGAAAATTATAGCCATGGGCAACAAGCTCTGTTCTTAAATCTTCGGCATTTTCGATGATTCCATTATGTACAATTGAAATACCACCATCTGTATGTGGATGAGAGTTAGCGTCACTAACTTCACCGTGAGTTGCCCATCTAGTATGACCGATACAAGAAAGTGCATTAAATTGTTTTATATCACCGAGAAACTCGACAAGATTTGAAAGCTTGCCTTGTTTTTTATAAATTTCTAAAGCACCAGATTGCTTATTAAAACTAATACCTGCTGAATCATAACCTCGATACTCAAGTCTCTTTAAGCCTTCTAAAACTAAATCAATAGAGTGACTCGAGCCTAAATGGCCAACGATTCCACACATGCCTTACCTCGCTATGCGAAAAGTAGATCTTCAAAATCCATTTAACATAGCATTTATGGCTGATATTTCACAATTAAAGCTGTTATTTCTTAGACTTGATGAAGCGCTTCGCCATACCTTTCTTGGTGACCTGCTTGCCTCTAGCTATGGCAAAGTCTCCGTCTTCTAGGTCTTGGTTGATTGTTGAGCCGCTAGCTATATAACAGTTATTTCCAATAGATATTGGAGCAATCATCTGACTATCTGAGCCAATAAAGCTATCAGAGCCAATCTTAGTTAGATGCTTATTAGCTCCATCGTAATTGCAAGTAATAAATCCACAGCCAATATTGGTGCGATCACCAATATTAGCATCGCCGACATAAGAGAGATGACTAACTTTTACATCTTCCCCTAGATTAACTTTTTTGGTTTCAACAAAGTTTCCAATTTTAGAACCACGCCCAATCACTGACCCTTCACGAAGTCTTGCAAATGGTCCAATGGAAGTTTCTTCACCAACAACTGCAGACTCTAGATAGGAGTAAGCTAAAATTTTGGAGTTTTTTGCAATATGGGTATTCTTTAAAACCACACCAGTCTCAAGTACTGTGCCGCTCTCGACAATTGTATTTCCTTCAATAATGCAGCCAGGATAAATTTTTACACCTTGTTGAAGCTCAACTGTATCATCAATCCACGTTTGCTCTGGCGCCATAATATAAACACCTTTTTGCATAGCTGACTGAACGATTTTATCGCGAAGTTGTTGGTTCACATATTGAAGTTGCTCTAATGTATTGACTCCAACAAATGAATCTTTATTCTCAAAAGTTATGGCCTTAACTTTTCTATTCATTTGAAAAAGGTCAGTAAGATAAAACTCTTTTGAGTTATTATTAGACTTTAAATCAAAAAGATATTTCATAACAAAATCTGTTCTAAGGATATATAGCCCTGAATTAACCTCTGAAATTTTTCTTTGCTCATCATTTGCATCTTTTTCTTCAACAATTCGAAAGCCAATACTTCCTCTTTCAATTCTTCCATAACCTCGAGGCTGATCCTCTATAAAAGTCGCTGCCACTGCAT
>CAYGQW010000066.1:0-13428 GCA_964352175.1 uncultured Halobacteriovorax sp. | reverse complement strand
GTTTTGAATATATTGAGACTTTGGAAAAACTCTTACTAATTCTTGATAGTATTTAATTGCTTCATTCGCCGAGGATAAATCGCGATCAAAGGTTTCTGGCAGCTGATTGTAAAAACTTTCGGCAATTTTCCAAAGAACGTAGTCACTCTTTTCATGTTTTGGGTGAAAATCTCTAAATAAGATATAAGAAGCGGCTGCTTCAGTATAATTTTCTTGCTTAAATTGAACATCAGCCAGTAGAAGTTCTGCATGAGTTGCGTAAAAACTATAAGGGTATTTGGATCTTAAAGTATTAAGCTTTTCCGTAGCTAAGAGATAACGCCCCTCTTCAACTAAAGACTCAGCTTCTCTAAAAACGACCTCAGCCTCTGTCTCTCCTTGAGGACGTGGGGTTGAACAACTTACCAAAATAGCAAAAAAAGCAATTAGGACTATATTTAAATATTTCATGGTTCCTCAGTTTTACTAAGTTTACCATTTTTGAAAATGACGCGTCAAAAAGAACTATTGTTTCTTCTGGCGTAAATTGCTTGATAAATCTCTAAAATAATAAGCTTTAGCGCGGCTGCTAACGGAATACTGATGACCATCCCAAGGACTCCCATTGACTGAGAGCCCAAGATAACAGAAACAACGACTACCAAGGGATGCAGATCTACTATTCTTGAAACAAGAATTGGAAAAACGATGGCTATGTCGATGGCATTTGCAATTGCATAGAGAATTGCAATTGCCGCAAAAGTTCCACCTGCACCATAGTCTGCGAGAGCATAAATCAATGCTGGAACAGCGCCAAATACTGGGCCAACATACGGAATGATATTAGTCACGCCAGCTACCAATCCAAGCAAAAACGAGAATCTTATATCTAAGAACCAAAGCCCAGCTGTAATAATTACGAAAATGATGGAGGCTTCGACAAATTTGGCAAAAATATAACCACCAATTTTTTTACCAAATTCATGAGTAAGGGAGTAGAAACGTTCAAACAAACTATTAGGACAAATATTTAACAGAATATCGCGAAATACAATTCCATCTTTTAAAATAAAAAATGTAAACAATGGAACTAAGAAGACCCACTCCAATAACGAAGCTAACAACTTCGGAAGCGCTAAGATTGAATTTGTAATATATTTATTTGTATTTTCTAAAAAGTCGAAGAGGTAAACATCATTTAAATCATATCCTGTTTTATCTTTAAGCTCAGTCTTCAATACTACATAACGGTTAGTGATATAGCTCTCAACCTTAGGGATGTAATACTGTAAATTTCTTGCTTCATCGCTGATTAATGGGACAACTTTAGTTATTGGCCAAGCAGAAACACCGATTAATCCTAACAACAAAGTAATAATGGCAAGTGTTCTTGGAATTCCAAATTTCATCAATACTGGAACACCTGGGCGAATCATCAGGCTAATGACATAGGCTAATAGCAATGGAGCTGACACCCTTGGCACACTAGCCAGGGCCAGACACATAATTGCTAAAATTGAGAAAAAGAATATTGTTCTAGCAATCTCTCTGTTTCGCCATTTCGACAAGCGCTTTTCAATCACGACTGCGCCTTTTCTAAGTTTACTAATTTAAACTTTAGCTCACGCACTTCTCTTGAAAGTGAATAGAATCTGTTGGCAATAATTTGAGACACTGATTGAAGCAACTTTGCTGCAATGACTGGATATTGCAAAATTAATTGATCAACATCCGGTTTAAAAAGACCCAGTAGTTCACAGCCTTGACGAGAAACTGCTGATGCATTTCTTACACTATGTTCTTGTAGTAATGATAGTTCTCCAAAATATTCCCCACTTTCAAGTGTGAGTATCCTGGTTACATCTTGCTCATTACTAATATCTGCAACATCTTCATCTCTGACATTTACCATGATATCAACATGCCCGGCATAGAGCAGGTAAAAACCAAACCCAACATCATTTTGTCTAAAAATAACTTCACCATCTCCAAAAGATCGATGGTGCATATGTCTTGAAAGTATTCTTAACTCGTTATCTGTAAAGTTTCCAAGTACTGGTATCGAACGTAAAAACTTGGGTATATTCTTGCCGGAACTTAGACGTGGGTTAGATAACCAGAAATATTTCAATGTAGAGATATTAACATTCTCACTAGACTCTTCTCCACCAAGTAACTTTGCTCGTTGTTCAGACTCATAACTACCGGCCATTATAATCTCCCTAAAAAACCCAAGTTTTGACTCTCGACCCAACCACTTAAAAAGCTTGGGGAGACTATAAGTGACCATCCATCTTTATTTTTATCAATAAGAATTTTTTCTCCAGCACGTAACGTTTTTGGAGAAGAAAATACAGCAGAGGGTCCTTCATAAAGAGGGGTCTCCATCAAGACAATCGCAGCCACTTGATTTTTGAATACACCCCAATAAATTCCTTGCGGAATTAATGCCATAAGCCAAATAGCCACAACCAACAGTTTACTTCCATGCTTCCACCTAAAACGCAGGTTCCATAATGAGATCGCCAACAGAAGAATTGATGTCGTGGCCCAGAATTCAAAAGGTAGAAGACTTATAGTCTCTATAGTTCTTTCTATTAAACCGACCGAATGACTACTGGCCATACCAAGCTTTAAGAGCACATATTCAAGATTGTGACTTATAGTTTGACCTGCAGCACCCTTACTCATTGCCATCTCAAAGTGATATCGAGCAACTGCATAGTGGTCTAATTTCATATGGAATGAACCAAGAAGTTCATGAAACTGTGCTAGGTTCAATTGCTTCTTTGATTCAATCAAGAGATCTATGCCCTCTTGGAAATTCTTTTCAGTATAGAGAACTTGTAGTTTCTGAAGCAGCGCGCTTATTGAGTTTTCTGACATGCAGTTATTATCGTCGCCAGTTATATCTGTGGCAAGTGAGAACTTTCTTAGGGGTGATAACTAAGGTATGTTTTATGGGCAAAAGGAGCATCTGTGAACTGGGGTGTAAGCAACCAAACTATTCAAGAATTAGAGGATAAATTATTCTCTGAAATTTTAATCGAGCAGAGGAAAATCAACTCGATTAAAGCTGCCGATCAAGAAAAGATTGATTCTTCTAACCAATTCGCGAAAATGTTGACTCAACTTAGAGGAACAGGATTCTCGCTCCCCTCACTTTTTAGTGGAAAAGGGCATGGACCATTTGTCGAATTAATTGATGGATCAATAAAACTTGATTTAATTGGTGGGATTGGCCCTTATATTTTAGGTCACTCACACCCACTTCAAATCAGAGCCTTTCTTTCTGCTGCAAAAGGAAATGTGTTAAACTCGACAAATTTTCTACCTGCTAATCTGTCTGTTGAACTTAGTCAAAAACTAATCGATGCTGCTGGAAAATCAAAACTTGAAAACTGCTGGTTTTGTGGCTCTGGCAGCATGGCGAATGATAGTGCCATGAGACTTCTTTGGACAAAAAGAGCGCCAAGAAATCGAATCCTTGCATTTGAAAACTCTTTCGCTGGCCGAAGCTTGGTCATGCAGTCAATTACTCAGGGTGATTCGAATACTAAAGATTTAATAATTGATTATATTCCATTTCCAAAAGATCATGAATCCGCAAAGAAATGTTTATCACTTTCCAAGAGTCTCTTATCAAAATATGGAGACAGCTATATTACTTTTTATGGTGAGTTGGTTCAAGGTGAAGCCGGTATCAACCTGCCTCAATCTAATGCACTTAAAGAAGTTTTTAGCCAAATTAAAGATTTTGAAATACCCATTTGGATCGACGAAGTTCAAACATTTGCTAGAACGACACAGTTATTTGCTTTTCAAACCTTTGAAGTTGATGAGTTTGTAGACTTATGTACAATTGGGAAAGCTTTTAATGTCTCTGCAGTACTCTACAGTTCAGCCTATACACTTTCACAGGGTTTAGGCGGAACATTTCAAGGTAATATTGCTTCTTTAATTTTTGCCATTGATTTGTTAAATCTGTTTAAAACAGGACAGTTTTTTCATCCAAAAGGAAGGGCTTCTTCTCTGAGTGACGAGTTATCCACCTTATTTAATGCCATTACATTATCTGGTAACTCCCTCGGATTTAAGTGTTCTGCTCACGGCCTAGGTTTAATGTGGGCATTTAAAATACATCACAAAAATAGCAATATCATCGAATTATTTATGAAAGAGTTGTATAATAACGGTATTATAGTATGGAAAGCGGGACGTGAGGAGATATGTATACGAATGCTGTTTCCCTACACCCTAGATCATCATCATCAATCTAGCATAAAGAATATTTTCATTAATACTTTATCTCAACTCAATGCTTCGGAGAAATAAATGTTTTTTATCAGGCCGGTAAAAATTGATGATTTAGAGCAACTATACTCTTTAAGCCAATTACAAACGTTTATTAACTTGCCTGCTGACAAGGTTATTTTAAAAAGAAAGATTAATTCTTCTATACGGACATTTAATAAACCTTCTAAAAAACTTGAGGATAATTATTATGTTTTTGTCCTTATTGATTCAGACGCTCAAAAAGTGATTGGTGCATCCATCATTCACGGTAAACATGGAACTGAAAAAGAGCCTCATTTCTTTTTAAGTGTTGGTGTGGAAGAAAAATTCAGCAAAACACTCAACACTGGTTTTATGCATGGGACATTAAGGTTTGGTTTAGAAAAGAATGGATACACTGAAGTTGGCGGATTAATTTTAGACCCTAGCTATCGTGGTCATATTGATAAACTTGGAAAGCAACTTTCCTTTGTTAGATTTCTTTATATGGGTTTACATCAGGACCAGTTCACCGAACTTATCCACTCTGAGCTTTATCCTCCCTTTGACTCTCAAGGTAAGTCACCTCTTTGGGAGGCAATTGGTCGGCGCTTCCTAAATATGGACTATCATGATGCTGATATGTTAAGTCGAGAAAATGGGGAGTTTATTCTCAGCCTTTTCCCATCAGATACAATCTACGGCACATTGCTCCCCCCCGATGCACGAAACGCTATTGGTAAAGTTGGTAGCGAGACTGAACCTGTAAAAAAAATGCTTGAAAGTATCGGCTTTTGCTACACGCAAGAGGTTGATCCATTTGATGGTGGCCCTCATTACCGTGCAAGACTAAAGGATATAACCTTAATTCGAGATATGAGTGAGGGGACCATTGAGTTTAGTGAGACACACAATTTTAAAGCTGAGGATGATTTTTTACTATTTATTCCAACGAAACAAGATGATTTTATTTCTGTTAAGTCACAAGCATTGATTAAGGGGGGCAAAGTCTTGCTTCCACAAAAGCTACAAGCTCTTATTCCCCATGACTTTCAAACCAAATGCTATGCAATTCCATTTTGAGGTTTTATGAAGTACCAGCTTAAAGGTAATTTTTTCGCTAACACTTATCACTTACCACCGACATCTGGACCGAGTGCAGTCGATGTAGAGATCGAAAGACATTGCCCTGCTAACACTGAACAATTGTTGTGGAAGATGCCAGTTGATTATAGACATGTAGATCCGGTCATTGAGTCTGCCACAAAAGGTTTTAAAACTTGGCGTTCAACTTCACTTGATGATCGTATTTCTGCTCTTAAAAGATTCCAAGAGATTGCACTTGCTCGTAAGAATGAGATTGCTGAAGCAATCGCACTGGAAATGGGAAAACCTCTTTGGGAAGCACTTACAGAAGCCAATTCGGTTGTTGGAAAAGTTGACGTTACAATTAATGAATCCTTAAAACGCATTCAAGCTAGTCCTATTGAAAATATTATGCCTAGAACAACCGGTCACACAATTTTCAAGCCGCTTGGACCCTGTCTTGTTATTGGACCATTTAATTTTCCATGCCACCTTGCGAACACACAAATTCTTTCGGCATTGCTGGCCGGCAACTCTATAATTTTTAAGCCTTCAGAGAAAACTGCTTACTCAGGCGAACTGCTTATCGACTGTATGGTTCAAGCTGGATTTCCAGATGGTGTTATTAATCTTATGCAAGGTGATGGCGAGGTAGCCTCAAGACTAGTTAAAGATAGAAGATTGAAAGCTGTTTTTTTCACAGGCTCTAAAGAAGTTGGTCTTAAAATTTTAAAATCCACTTACAACGATCTTTCCAAGCTTGTTGCACTTGAACTTGGTGGAAAGAATCCGGCCATTGTACATAAAGACGCTAATACCGATTTAGCACTAGCAGAACTACTTAAAGGATGTTTTCTAACAACTGGTCAACGTTGTACCTCAACATCTATTGTCGCAATACATCGATCTCTTACGGATGAATTTGTTTCTAAGTTTCACACATATGCAAAAAAAATAATTATAGGTCACCCACTCGACACCAGTCCCGAACCTTTTATGGGACCACTTGTCGATCAACGAGCAGTCGATAGCTATTTGCTATTTATGGGCATGGCAAAGCGTGAAGGAATAGAAGAAATCATGCGTGGAAAGCATCTTAACAAACCTAAAGCTGGTCACTACGTTTCTCCCTCTATCCATGTTGCCAAGGGACTAGATTCCAAAAGTCATTTTCTATCTAGTGAAATATTTGGACCGAATTGTACATTTATCCCATACGATGAAGTTGAAGAGGCCATAGAAATTGCTAACTCTACAGAGTATGGACTCGCCTCTTGTGTATTTACTGAAGACAGAGACTTATATAAAAAGTGTTTAATGGAAGTTGATAGTGGTTTATTAAATTTAAATAGGTCGACTTGTGGAGCTAGTCCTAAATTACCTTTTGGAGGAATTAAAAACTCTGGTAATTATCACCCAGCTGCCGTTGCAGCAATAGATGCATGTGTTTATACCATGACAAGTCTTGAGGTTAATCATGGTGCTGAAGATTCTGATCTAACAAGTATTCGCGGTTTAGATATTTAAGCGTGTTTTTTATTAACCAAAACACCTGAGCGTGATGATTTACTCATATCATCATGCAACCCTTTTTCTTGTTCAATATCCAAGGATGCATTTTTTTTATAGCTTTGCATGATTTCTTTTTGGCGCATTTTATGAACATTTTTCGCTAATCGTTTTTTTTCAAATAGTATAAATGACGAAGTCTGCATCTTTTCATCTGGATCCTGATCATTTATTTGATCATCAATCAAAACTTCTTCATCACTCGTTAATTTAGCAGTATCTGGATCAACGATTTCACTTGAGGCGATATCTTCAGACTCATCACTTGATTCTTGCTCTGGAAATGTAAAGGGCAGAATCTTCGCCAAAGAAGCAGCCTCAACGTCCTCAGACGCCACTCCCATCTTGACATACATAAGTTGAGTCAGAGGAACTCTTTTATTCCCCTCGGATGTAGTTGTCAGCTCGTTAATTTCCTCTGGCGTTAGTATTCGCAAGAGGTTCATCATTAAAGATGATCTCATCGGCACTCCTCGTACTTGACTCTTATCGTCAGGAACTGCCAAAAGCTTGAGTTCTAGTATATTCTATTATTTTTGAGGGGTTAGAGCTGTATTTTCCCCATGAAAGCGCTGGACAAGCAAAGCCCTAGGATTTATAAAATGTACTCGTTTTTAGATTCAGTTGGGGTGTGGCGCAGTGGTTAGCGCAGTAGACTGTTAATCTATTGGTCGTGGGTTCGAATCCCACCTCCCCAGCCATTTTTAAACATAAAAAAGCCACCTTTTGTAGGGTGGCTTTTTTTATATGAGGTCTGCAATGTCATTATTTTCGAATCAAGAGTTAAATCATTTTCGCGATCAAATGATCCAGTCCTATCACGACTTTGTCGAAGATCTACGCGAAGACGGACCAGAAGAAGAAACCGAAGGGCTGTCAGCAGATTTTCTTGAACACTTTAAGTTTGTTGCTGAATCTAAAGCACTCAATGAATATTCTCCTCTTAACTTTTATTGGGTTAACCTTGTTGATAATCTCATTTATGTTTTACAAATGTTTCAAGACGGAGATGAAGACGGTCTTGCCGACTTTTGGACAGAAAGTGAATACGCTGAAGCATACATAGAGGCCAGCAATCTTGGAGAAAATTCAATTGAAATAACAAGTAACCTTATGCCCCTGCTTGAGGGACAAGTTCTTGGCTTCTATCACTGGCATATTAGCTCCCACCATAAAGCCAAAGAAAATCCTACTCTCTATCAACAAGTATCAGACATTGGTGACTATGATTTAGGGATTAGAATTGGCGAGAAGCACTTCGTTGCTCCACCAGAGGCACATAACGATGCACCATCTTTACCTTTTTGGACGAAAAGCTTTAAAGAGGAATCTGTCAGTCTTGATGACGATGACGGTGAGCTTCTTGGTGGAATGCAAAAGTTAGAGACCATTATTATCGACGACAAGGAAATTACTCTAAAGGGAACAAATACAAATATTGATGAGAATATATTGGAACTCAAACTGAAAATTAATAATGCCCTTGAGATTATAAAAAAGTGTTCTCCCGAATGTTTTGAGGCGTTTAAAGTTTTCACTAACTCACTTATTCTAATAGACGAACCTGGAGTTGTTAGCTATTCACTTCAATCACTTCCAGGCTATTCAAATATCAACATTGTCGAAAGAGATCACATTGATCTGATTGATGATTTAGTCCATGAAAACGGCCATCATTTAATTAATGCAATACTTAATGATCAAGAATTGCTCAATGAAGATGATGATAAAATATTCTGGTCACCATGGAGAAGGGCACTAAGACCCGTTAGAGGCATGTACCATGGCTATCTGACATTCGTCTGGGCCTACATACTGTTTAAAGATTTATATTTAAACAAAACCGAGAAGTTTAATCCTAGCGACTATGAAAAAATCTCACAGCGTTTTGTCGAAGAGTACACCATGCTATGTTTTTGTCATAGGCAGCTTGATTACGCCTTTAAAACAAAAAAAATTACTAATGACGGACATTCTCTTTATATAAAAGTGAAGGATTATCTGCAAAGTGAAGCTGATTTTGTTTCAAGTGTTTGTGAAGAGTTATCCCCCTTAAGTCAAAAAAACATAACAGAGCTTAATGCTCATTTAAAAGATGCTGAGACGGAATACTTGAACTTTATCTAAGCTTATTAAACACTGGATATGAATTAGGATTTATCGCATAATCTTCAAATGCAAAGTGTTGTACAAGTACAAAAATTATTCCATGCAAATCCTGCATTAGTCTGGAAGTATCTTTCAGACACTGCAACTATGAACCGCCACCTTAAACTAAAGCCTATGCATTTTGAAACTATCAATGGCATACGCCACGGAAGTCAAAAAGTTGTTTTCCTCAATACTAAATGGACAGAGTCACCCTGGGAATGGGTTAGAGAAAAGTGGTTAACCAATAAACGCGATTACTCTAAGGGCTTTATATTAAGTGTAACAAGTCGTTTTGAAATCACTGAGATAAACTCGAAGTCACAGGTCACGCTGTCTTTTAAAATTGATCATCGCTACCCAATTGTGGCACACCTTATAGATAAAAAAACATATTCCGTAGCACAAAGGATGATTTCATATATCGAGAAATGTATTGAGGCAGAAAAAACAAAGTCTATTAATACTTATTCAAAGTCTTTTGAACAATGGATCTCATCTGCACACGATGTACAACGGGCCAGAATTGAACCCAAGAAACTAAGTCTCGAGTTAAATAGTAACTGGCAACAAATTATAACCCAAGCCCTGTCTACCTCTTGGAACTCTCGCTTCTCTTTGTTGTTTGATGCAGTTTGTCCTCATTGCCAGGGCTCAGTGGCGACTGCACCCAGATTAACGGACCTACCATCTAAAATTGATTGCTCTTCTTGCGATATTAATTTCGACTTGTCCAAAAAAGAACATCTTTCAATGACAATTAGAGATGGGTTGGTACCGATAGATCAAAATGGTGTTGATTTTTGTAGTAGCGATGTTTCCCATAAACCATTAGTTGTTTTTCAAATGATTAATAATAATTGGCAGTTAACACTAGATCTTAAACCTGGACTCTATACTTTAAAAAGACGAGGAATTGTACAAGGACAATTAATTTCAGTTAGTCGGGATTCGCTAACTCAGGACTACTGCTTTGCGGATCATTGGAGCAACGCAGGTGATTCGACTTTAAGTCTAAATAACAAAGTAGATTTTAATTCAAAGGGCTTAAGTGAAAATGAAGTCTGTTTTCTTGAGTTTCTAAGTCATGAGACAGCTAATCTAAGTGTTGCTGAAGCGATGCTTGATATCGATATAGCCAAACTCATTCCCAGTGATTGCCTAACTAGTGACTTTCCAATTGAAATGGGTACGAAAACTCTTCTTTTCACAGATGTTGTTGGTAGCACCGATCTTTACTACGAAGTAGGTGATGCACTCGCTTTCAAAAAAATAAGACAGAGCTTTCTACATATCGGGCAAGTTTGCTCTAGATATAATGCCATATTAGTTAAAACCATAGGCGACGCCGCGATGTATGCTTTTGCGACTCCGCTAGAAGCTGTTTCTGCTGCAATTGCTATTCAACGCGAGAACCCAACAGAGAATCTACCACTTCGAATCACATTGCACACAGGTAAATGCATTTCTATATCCACTAAAGATGGACAAGATTTCTTTGGTGATACAGTTAACATTTGTGCCAAATTTCAAAGTGAAGCCAATGGCCATGAAGTTGTTTTTGATCAATCAATTTTAAACAATCAAATCATTGACCTTATTGAGACTGTTGACAAGGAAGATATTACTTTTGCGATAAGAGGTAAAAATCATCGTGACTTTAATCTTGTGAGACTGAAAGTCTGTTAAGCCTAGACTGCATTTCATTAGCTGGCATTAGCTCTCCCTGGGATGCCGCAACCTTAATTCCATCAATGTATACGTTCTTAGCCGCCTGCACATTGTTCAATTTTTCAAGAATCTTTCCCTTTAATAGATATGATTGTGAATGCTTAGGATTTGCGATTAATGATTTTTCGAGATAAGACAATGCATCGCTTTCACTTCCTCTTTTAAATTTAATGTCCGCCATCCCATATAGAGCAATTTGATCATTGGAATCAATGTTGAGTACCTGTAAAAACATACTCTCTCGACGAAGGATTTCGGCATTTTCTTTTTGTTCTATCTCAGAAGTTTCCTTTTTCTTTTTTGCTTCAGCTCCATACATGGCAAAACTCTTAGTTGTAGCAAGTGCTTTTTCTTCTTCGGCCTTTTCGATTTCACCTAAATTCATATATGCTAGACTTTTATTGGTATGGGCCATTACTGATGTTGAATCAGAAACAAGTAGTTTATCCATCCATTCTATGGTCTTTAAATGCTGTCCATTTCTAGCATGAATTACGCCAATTACCTCAAACGCATCTGAGAAAGTCGGGTCAAAAACAGTTGAACGCTTAAGCATCTTTAGAGCATCCTCTTCATTGTTTTTTTCGAACTCTTTAATTGCATTAAAATAAAGAGTCTTGGCTTTTTCAATGTTTTTTAAATCCTTAAAATAAGGAAGCTTCGTTACCTTTATATCAATTATTTTTTTATTGATTTCAACCTTATGTGTGGCATCTATAATTCGAAATTCTCGCTTGAGTCGTCCAATTCCCAAACACTCTTCTCCATTAATATAGACTTCATTCAGCTCACCAATTTTACCACCATCTACGAACAACTCTCCTACTTCAACCTCTTTATCGTTGATTTCTAAAATGACAGGGTAGTAATTAGCACCACGTCTCGTTTGAATTTTAGCCGCCGTTTCTTGTCCCAAGAAGCAACCTTTATTATAGTCTACGGCAACCTCATTTAATCTGGTCTCGTTTACGAGTTCATTGCCTGTAATATTAACACCCCATTCAGGATGTCCGGCTAACTTCATATACGCATTAACATTTGCCCCTATTTCACCAACACTACTAATAATTGAGCCTTGTTCACCAAAAAAATCTACACGATCGCCATTGTCATTAGGCCCAATGACTAGCGCAAGTTTCTCACTGGACGAAATTGAATATGAAATTTCTTCCATTATAACAAATTTCTCAAAGTCTTCTTTAAAGTTGTCGATAAGAACTTTAGGTATAAATAGCCGATAAAGCTCATCGTTACTTTTTGTTAGAATTCCAAAATATTTAATTTTGGCAGAACGATCCAATCTTACAATTGGCTTACCTTCAATATTTATTTCTGAGATATTTTGTGCCAACTGGCGTTGCAGCCAGCTAAATGCATCTGCGCCAACTACTTTTACATAGCACCAGTCTTTTAACTCGAGAGCGATTCCCCAGTAACGATACTCTTCAATTTTTTTTATATTAAACAGCGAAGGACTCACCACACCCACACGTATTGGCAGCATTAGGATTTTGAAAGACAAAGCCTTTTCCGTTAAGACCATCTTTAAAGTCGAGGACCACACCCTTTAAATAGATTGTTGACTTTAAATCAATAAAGACCTGCACTTCACCCAAGTCTATAATGTTGTCATTTTCTTTTTTGTCATCAAAATCAATTTTATAACTTAGTCCTGAACACCCACCACCAACAACAGCAAGTCTCAAACCACGCCCCTGACCTTGATCAGTAAAAATCTTTTTAATTTGCTCAGATGCTTTATCAGTAATAGTGACAATATTTTCAATACTCACAATAATTGCCTCCTTATTTGTACTCATTATTATACCAGATAGCGCAAACTTACGAAATTATTAACATAAATATGCTTTTTTAGACTATTATTACCATTAGAGGTATTTAGATCAATGGCCGTTTTAATTACATTCGAAGATTCAGGTAGTTATGCACCTGTTCGGTTATCAAATATTCCGATTATTTTGGGTCGAAGCTCTAAAGCTGGCCTTCAGCTTAATGACGGTATGTGTAGCGGACAACACATCAGTATTCAACTAGCTGTTGACGGAAGCGTTGTTGTTAACGATCTAGGCTCTACCAATGGTACTTATATCAACGAAACTCTTGTCTCTATGTCTTCAAAGTTATTTATTGGAGATGTGGTGCGAATTGGAGAAACAAAGTTTTCTATTGATGCCACCGCTTTAACTGCAAAAGAGAAGGCTCATTTAGTTTCTAATAGCAACAAAACATCTTTCACCTCTATCGGACTCCCTAGGGATTCTGCAAAGGCTCAAATTGCAGCAAAAAATGCAAGAAGAGTTGCCATGGGCCTAAAGGTTAATGATAGCGATGAAGAAGTTGCAAGTGATGACGAAGATCTAAGCATCATAATCAATGAAGCTAAGCTTGACGAGACTCAAGATGAAAGCTTTAACACCCCGGAAGCCGAGGATGCTGAACCAATTATTGATTTTGAAGAAAAGCCACAAGAAACTAAGCTTGCTGAAGTAACTAATAGCGAAAGAGATGAAGCTCTTTTCGAGCTTGGAGAAAGCTCTGGTAAAACGAAAATTATTCAACTCGATAAATTAAAATCTGCCAAGTCAAAACAGAGCTCAAAAAAATCGACCAAAGTAAATA
>CAYGQW010000065.1:0-13540 GCA_964352175.1 uncultured Halobacteriovorax sp. | reverse complement strand
ATTCCACTTTCTCGGGCAAGGGCACGCAGCTCTTCGTCTACAAATTGCTTTTCGCTTAGAAGGGAAATCTGACTCTGATCAAGAATGCTAAAGTTAGAAGAGTCGTTAATGAAATCTTCTAATTCTTTTTTTACTTGAGCCGTTTCAACTCCTGCAGATCTAATTATTTCTTGGACCTGCTCATCAGTGGTCACAAGCTCTAAGAGAATCGTCTCAAGCGTTAAATATTCATGCTTAAGTTGGTTCGCTTTTTTGATCGAACTATTTAAGATAATTTCTAATTTTTTACTCATCATAAAATGATCTCCACCGAATTATTCCGGCTCCATGCTGCAAAGAAGAGGATGTCCATTATCTTTCGCCAGTTTTGCAACTTTTGCGACTTTGGACTCTGCTATTTCGTAAGTATAAACTCCACAAACTCCAACGCCATCGTTGTGAACTTGAAGCATAATCGCTTGGGCCGCAGGAAGCTCTCTGCCAAAGACAGCTCTTAAAACATAAACAACGAATTCCATTGTTGTGTAATCATCATTATGTAATAGCACTTTATAGCGCGGTGGTCTTTTAACGCGATCTTTGACAATTGTTGATAAGCCACCTTCACCGTCGCCTTCATCTTCTTGACTCATATAAATTGAGGACAAATTCATTATTTAACACCTGTTCCTTGCGGGCTTATGCCAGGATGATTATGCTAAGGATATTCTAGCAAAAACTTCATACAAAAGGGACTAACATGTCACTGTGGGATTTTTTAAATATTGGCAAAAGCTCACCAAAAGAGGAGATCGCCACATTGCCACAAAAATTGGCAAAATATCTACCAAATGTTGACGAAGAAACTAGAGTAAAAGTAGCGGCTATTTCAGGTCTTTTGGCCTGCGTTGCCAATGCAGATTTCAAAGTAACAGCATCAGAAAATGACGATATTCAAGCGTCATTAAAACAGTGGTGTAAATTAAGTGAGTCACAAATTAAAACCATCACTGACGTTGCGCTAACTGAAGTAGCCGCTTTGGCTTCATTAGATGTACATCAGTATACTGGTGTACTGGATGGTATGTTAAATGATGAAGAAAAAGTTGGCGTTCTCGAGGCTCTTTTTCAATTAGCTGCCAGCGATGGTGAAGTTTCAATCGATGAAGCTGAATTCATTCGTCATGTTGGTCATGGACTACGCCTTGATCATCACGAGTATGTCGCCGCTAGAGCAACTGTCTTGGCCCATTTAAAAATGCTTAAAAAAGATTAACGACAATAAGACTGAATGAGTTGATCAAAATATTGGTCAGGAATGACGGCTTTTTCGTTGATATTACACATCAGGTTTTTGCCCAATGGATCAAGTTCTAAATAAAGAAAGGCTTCTTTTTCTTTATCCCAAGCTTCGAAATAACAATCTGGATAACCTAAGATATGTCCCATTTCATGAGCAATAACTTTGGGATGATCTAAGCCAGGTGCAAGATTAATAGCACTTCGTTCGTGCATATTAACGTGTGAAGGACCGCTGGCAATACGATTAATTTTTATTGCTTCAGCATTATTCGACTCAATAATAGATAAACTCACCTTTTTATCATCAGATCGCCAAAATTTAGCTGCATTTGTAACTGCCATAAAGTCCGCTGGAGTGGCATTAATTAAAACCTTAAGTTCATAGTTGTCATTAATTTTTTGGCAGCTAATTGATGGGTGTTTCGCTGTTAAATTAAAGCGTGGATTAAGAAAGCGAACTTCAAACTGCTGCTTATACTTATTAATCATTTGAGCAACGATAGCGTGGGTCTTTGCCATATAGAGCTCGGCTTTACAGCTTGCAGAATTTCTAAAAACGCTACAAAGCTCAACCACACTTTGCTCACTTCCAACACCACCGACTAACTCGACATAGGACTTAAAAGGAATTTTTCCAAGATAGTAATACTCATCCATATGACATTCAAGAAATTCGAGACGCTCAATTTGCTGTTGCAAAAGCTTTAACTCATCGAGCTGCTTTCGATACTTTATAGCCTGGTCAAGCGAGGCAATTCGGGCTGTAGTTAAAGGTCCATTTAGAATATGAATAGCCTTAGCCTTAAGCTCTTTTCTTGATAAATAAGAAATCGTATTAAGCTCTTTTTTGGGATTAGTAACAACCACTCTAGCAAGCCATTGATAACCTATTTGATGTTGTGACTTTAAGCTAGCAATAGCGATAAACTCATCTGCCGATTGCTCTGAGCACATTTTAAGGGCTTGTGAGACAGTTAAAGAGGCATTAATCGCCTTGGTTTGAAAGGGATTGATCTGGCTAGGGCCACAAGAAGAAACAAAGAGAGCAACTGTCAAAAAAATAGACAGTAATCCCCGTTTCGCCAATAGGATTTGAATAGGTTGCCAATGCATAGAGATATATAAAGCAAAGCCCAGGCCAAACAATATTCACAATGCAATTATGTGTAAATCTTCAATATTTAAGCAGCGAATAATCTTGTTATTCGCTCCTAGGGCTCCTATTATCTGCGACATTTACAATAAAATAGGTATTAGGTACTGAATGAAGCTTTTTATACTCTTATTTCTTTTCCCACTCTTTGCTCATGCATATACATTTTCACAAAGTATGGCCCAAAAAGGATTTCCACAGGGTATTTTTGCTCAAGAATCGATTGAAGTTCTACCTTTTTATGTTCGTCTGCCTTCGAGCAAACTTATCACCTCTGGCAAATTAACCCTTGAAATTGAAAGTTCGCCTCTATTAAAAGATCCCTCCAATTTAAAAGTTCTGTTTGAGGGGGCTCCTCTTGCTCATATTTCTCTAAAAGGGCAAGGCAATATTTCCCTAACAAAGCACACAATTGTTATGGATATTCCGAAAAGTTTATTAAAGAACAAATATGGACGGTTTGATTTTCAATTCGTTAATATTATTTCGGGAGATCCATGTCTAGATCAAAAGATGAGCTCTGGTCTAGTACGGATTACAGAAAAATCGTCTTTCGATCTTACACTCAAAGAAAGACCAACAAATATATCAGACTTCATTCTTACTTTAGGAAGTGAAACATATATCAATCTACCAGAATCTCCTCTCTCTCTTGAAGAACTAAAACTATTGTATCAAGTAGGAGCGATAGTTAGACAACAAGGTAGTGCTCTCCAATATACTCAAAAAAGAGAATCGGCTGATATCGTTTTAAATCGTGATATTAAGAATCATCAAATCGTTCAAACGAAACTTAAAGATCCTGAAGAATTAATTACTCAATTTTTCTTATCAACATCAACTCCATTCTCTGCGACTCCTTTTCTTTTAGATTTGTCAGGAGTGTTTAACAATTCGACTTTACCTGTGGAAAAGATTTTTCAAGATGGAGAAAGAGTCTGGCTAACAAGAAATGAGTTAAGTTTAAAAGCTGAAGGCGAAAAGACTTCCAATGGAGCCTATTGGTCTCTCAAGGTACCAACCATCGCAGGTTCTGATTTGAAACCTGCAAAGTTACATCTGTCGCTAACATCGGCTAGAAGTAGTGGCGATCATCCTGTTAGTCTGTATGTATATGCAGGTGATGAATTAATTAAAGTCATTAATCTTCCAAATAGTGATCTACCTCAGTACCACCAAGTGTTGCTTCCCAATCGATTTGCCAAGTGGCCATTCAATATTAATGTACTTATCAAAAGAAATGATCCTAAAGGTGGATGTAATCAAGACTTTGGCAGAGATTTCGATGTTCGCCTGCTAGAAGACTCTGCTCTGGAATATACTAAAACGGAAAACAAAGCTTCAAGCTTTGTCTCTTTTGCGATGAGCGATAGTAAGTATGAGATTATTTTTCCAAAAGAGTTAGTTGAACCTCAGGTTTGGATCTCGAAACTTAATTGGCTACAAAAATCATTTAACCTGAATGTCGATAGCGCCCATTTTACCTTTTCTCCAATTGGCTTAAGTCGTTATATTGAATTGAAAACTATGAGCCTAGACTCGGAAGTCATTATCCCGTATCTCGCTAATCAAAGATTTAAAACAGTAGGGCTCAGCAAGGTTGGTCTTTTAACACTTAAGTCGAATGAGAAAACACAAGGTCTTTTATTGCAAGCAATGAAAGCACCGTTTAAAATCGATTTACCCAATTATGTACCGGATCATCATGACGTTCTAGCCTTCACGCCAGAAAGGATTGAAATCCTATCATACTCATCAGAGCTAAAAGATAAAGTCGCAAAGCTTTCAGGTGGTCCTAGTATTGTAACCTTCCTCGAAGAATGGCGCTATATTCTAATGGGACTCGGCTGGCTTCTTCTTACTCTTCTCTTTCTAGCTTTAGGAAGAAAATTTAGATGAAATATATTGTCTTTTTTATTTTCTCATTCAATATTTATGCCGCTGCAAATATTCCTACGGCAGGTAATGGGCAACTATTTCTGACCTTAGGGCAATATCAAGCGAAATCACAATTTCTAGAAGATAAAAAAAGTTCTAATTTTTCCAATAATGGAAAGTTCACAAAATATGAACTTTCCTACTATTTGCTATATAGCTTAAGAGATAATTTGGCGGTCTTTGCTTCTGGACCAATGATAAACAATTTAAAGTTTTCGAATGACAGTAGCTCGATCGATTTTACTGGTTCTGGTGATCAAGCACTTGGAGCGAGATACTTATTAAAAAAAGACTATGAATCAGTAGTAGCACTGCAAGCTTTAGTCACTGTCCCTCTTTATTCAGATACTGCCAATCCAGGCCCAGGCAACGGACAAAACGATGTCGAGCTACGTTATTTGCACGACCTCTATCAGATTATGGGTATCGACTTTATCTCTTTAGAGGCGGCCTACCGTCATAGATTGGAAGCACCGGCAGACCAGATGAGATTAGATATAACTGGCGGCAAGAGCTTTAAGTCATTCTTGTTGATGGGACATATCTTTTATACTCAAAGCCTTAAAAATGACAAAGGAATAGATTCAAATGTGAATCCTTACGTTTCTAAGGATTACGATCTGCTAAAGATTGGTCCTAGCATCGCTTGGAAATATAAACAAACAGAGTCCTTGCAGTTAGGAATACTGAAGGATGCCTACGGCCGAAATATTGGCGACGGACATTATATCTATTTAAGCTGGTGGAAGGACTTTTCGCTATGAAGCTTTTAGGTGAAATTCTTAAATCAAATGACAAGATTTCACAAGAAGATCTAATCACCGCACTTAAACTCAAAGATAAAAGAGGAGCACTATTAGGAAGCGTCCTTATTCAAGAAGGTATCATCTTACCAGAAGAGCTAGACGCAGCTCTCTGCTTACAGTTAGGATTAGATTTTATCGATATTAATTCTTCTACCTTTGATCTTTCAAGCTTATCAAAAGAAGAAGCTAAGTTTTGTATTGATCATTTAGTTCTTCCCTCCGCAGAGAATGAAATTATTGCAGCTGATATCACAAAGAACAAGCTTGAGGCTCTAAGGCTCAAATTTGGAGATAAGTGCATCATCAAAATCGCTTCGCGTTTTCAAGTTCTATATCATCTACACTTAAGCTTAAAAGATAATTTAACCGAACTTTCAGTTTATGCACTCGCACAGTCTTATCCAAACTATTCTGCAGGCAGAGTCATTGTTGGTCATCAACTCATTATGATCTATTTGATAGCTTGCGTTTGTATTTCATGGCTCTTTATTTCGCCATGGAATTTTTTGTTAATTTTGAATATCTTAGTCACTGCCTTTTTAGTTGTAAGCTTTTTCTTTAAATTCCTACTAGCCTGGAAAGGCTCTCATGGAAGCATTGATCACAAAGTTACAAAGGATGATGTAGACGCCATGGATGACTCCATGCTGCCGACTTATACTATTTTAGTCCCTATGTATAAAGAGCCAGAAGTATTACCGATCATCGTAAAATCATTTTCTGAGCTAGATTATCCAAAAGAAAAGTTAGATATAAAATTTGTGTTAGAAGAAGATGACCTTGAAACACAGGCTGCTGCTAAAGCTCTAAATCTTCATAAAAAAATGGAAGTCGTTATTGTTCAAAAATCACTTCCACAAACAAAACCTAAAGCATGTAACTATGCTCTACAGTTTGCGCGTGGTGAGTTTGTAACTATATATGATGCTGAGGACAAGCCTGAGCCAGACCAGTTAAAGAAGGCGATGTGGGTATTTAATCATTCGCCAAAAAATATGGCCGTCGTTCAAGCCAGGCTAAATTTTTTTAATGCAGATGAAAACTGGATTACTCGTATGTTCACGATGGAATATAGCTTGTGGTTCGACTTTTACCTACCAGCCCTTGAAAGGCTTAAAGTACCAATTCCTTTAGGTGGAACATCAAATCATTTTCGTACTCAATATCTGAGAGAAGTTGGTGGCTGGGATCCATTTAATGTTACTGAGGACGCAGACCTTGGAATTCGATTTTCCCAACTTGGCTACCAAGTTGGAGTGGTCAATTCAACCACTTTTGAGGAAGCCAATACCCATTATGGTAACTGGATTAGACAACGTTCGCGTTGGATTAAAGGCTATATGCAAACCTATCTAGTTCATATGCGTAATCCATTTAAGTTATGGAGAAAAATTGGAAACAAAGCATTTTTTTCGTTTCAATTCTTTATTGGAGGGACGTTTCTTACAGCCTTAATGACACCTTTTTTATACTCTATCTTCATATGGTGGTTTATTTTAGACACAAATATTTTTGACCCTATGTTTGTTGAACCTCTGCTATATATTTCACTTTTAAATTTATTAGTAGGTAATTCTTTTTTCATTTATATTCAAATGGTAGGTGTCTTTAAACGCAAGAGATATGACTTAATACCCTGGGCCCTCACCACTCCATTTTATTGGTTAATGTTATCACAAGCAGCTCTTAAGGGATTGTGGCAGCTTTTTACGAATCCATTTTATTGGGAGAAAACCCAGCATGGTTTAAGTAAGATGACTCAACAATTGGTTAAAGATGCAAAATAGATTTTTTACCGCCATTTATATTTCTACATTTTTTTTACTTTTTCTTATATTAGCTATTTTTTTAAGAGAAGGCTTCATAATATCAGATCAAGAAATGTCCCTATGGTCGGTTCTTGGTCCAGCCTTAAATTCAACAAGTGGATATGGCTCATATATTTCGAATGCCCCTCTTTCATTCCTAAATATTCTTGGTCCTCTTACAAGGCTTATGGGTACTCCTTCATTTTTGAGCATTCATCTTTTATGTTTGGCAATGTTTACTCTTGTTATCTACATGACTTTAGAGCCAATCATCAATAGTAACAAAAGTGTCCTACCAGCAATCGGAATTCTCTCACTCTTTCTATTACACCCAAAAGCTATTGATATTTTAACTTTATATCCCTTAGATTTGCTTATTATGATTTCCCTATGGTCTTTTACTCTTGGACTTACTGAGGCAAACAAAGACAATTTGGGTCGCGGCGTTTTATTAATGGCTTTTTCAAGTGCATTCCTTATGCTGTCAGGCTCTACTGGAATCGCTTATGCCCTTGCACTTTTCTCAATTGTTCCACTTCTTTTGCAAGCTGGACTTTTTAGAGAGTCTGTAAGAGGAGGGTTTTTAGTTCTTACATTTCCTGCAATCATGTCTTGTATTGGTGTTTTTTATATTTCTTGGCTTTATAAAAAAGATTTTTTAAGTCTCGCTTTTTTATCTCCCGTTTCTCAATCTTTAAACTTTGAACTTTTGCAATGGACACCTTTTCTTGTTCTTTGCGTGCCTATCTTAAAGCCCAAAAAAGAATTAATGAGAAAAATACTATCTCTTAAAATTATCATTACGAGCTTTCTCGCTTATTTAATTCTCATTGCACTTGGAAAAGATGTTTCGGTCGAGGTGATCATTGGAATTGCAACTATAGGAGTTGGCTTTGAATTTACTAATAAACGTCTTATTAAGAAGTCACATTTCGTTTTAGCTCTTTTATTTATTGCAATATCTTGGTTGATCAATGGCTTTTCGAACAAACAAGTGAGTATTGACTCTAAAACATGGCACTCTCTTAATACCTGGATTAAATCTCCCTCGATTGGCAAAAACATGATTCTTTCACCGAATCATACCCTCTTAACCTTAGGCTTATCTGATCGATCTAAGACGCTAGTTGCAAGTGATCGAGAATTTAAAGAAAGACTTGTCCTTGATCATTTTATTGGGATAGATCGTCTGATTGTAGAGCTTCCGTCTAGCACCGATAAACTTAATATCAATAATAGGTATCAGGAACGTTACTTCTTTTCTCCACCTAGCGGGATGAAGCTAGTTTTTCAAAGTAAAAATTATAGGGTCTATGACATAAACCCAGAGATTTCCTATATTAAGCCTAGTTCAGGAGCTTTAACAAATGGCCTAGATGACCCTCTTCGGCCATATTATGATGCACTTTTAGCAGTTATATTTCTTAGTTTTATTTTAATCATGAGAATGTTCTATAAACATTCAGAAAAGATTCACTTAGCAGTACCAAGCGAGTATTTATGAAGATGATAGCAACACTACTTTTACTCGTAACCGGTACATCATTTGCTGGAGTTAGCGTTGATCCTATTTTTACTTATGGCAACTATCAAGTTTTTGATGAAATTATTAACCTTAAGCCTGCTGATTCATCACTGGTCGAGTTAGAAGAAACTGGTGATTATGGTTATGATTTACTTTCTACTAGAAAAATATTTATCTCCGCTGGTTTAAGTAGCGTTTCAAATATATCTGATAACCTGTATACAAGCTTAGGCTTATTTCCCTCTTACAACTCATATGCGAAGTGGTCATATAAGTTTAGTAATAAGGATGAACTGGAAGCTTTCGAGCATAAAGTTCCAACATCTATTGCAGAAGTAAGAAATATGAATTCTGGTGATGCTGTTTACTGGAATTCTCTGGGCGGAGTCGCGCTTAATCTTGCCCTTGGTAGTGGAATTACAAGTATAGGCCCAAAAGTCGCCATCGAAGGTGGACATTCGATTTATTTAGAAAAGAAGTCTGAGAATTCGATTTATTTGGAAATTAGACGTGTAAGTACAAGAACCATTGGAATTCTGGCTGGTGCTTTTTTAGCCTATGCTGAGGTTGCTAGAATGGCAGAAAAAACCAAAGGATCATCTTTTTTAATCGACATATCTACTGCTCAAGGAGAGCAACTCTTTGAAGACATGATTCAAAAAGGCCGTATCGACTATGCTCAAGAGTCAGATGAATCGAAAGTAAAAATCGGAGACGTAAGTTCGCTTAAAGTTTTAAAAAGTGCGAAAATTGTTGCAGCAACCCCATTTTTCCCACTCCTGCAGTTTCGTAGAGGAAGAGGTATGGAAGTTATTGAGGAAGACCGTGAAGATATATGGGATAATAATACACAAGTTACCCGCGCTATTTCTTTTAAAGAAGGCTCTGTCCGCATAATTAGTAAACAGATTGAAATGGAGACGGCAGCCTTAGTTGAAGAAATTATTGAAAATGACATTATTACGAATAAGACCCAATTATATTGGTTTAAAAAAGGCAATCGCTTTAAGGTTTCATCTCTTAAGCGCGCCTTAAAAAAGATTGAAAGTAAGACCGGATTAAACTTCGATATAGTGTTACCTGAAGACAATGAAAAAATTGGTTTTGCTAAAATTTCTTTTTCTCTTACTCCTTCGCAAGCTGTTTTCAATGCAATCAGAGAGAGTCATCAATTAACGACTGCGAAATCCACTGCTAGTTTTTTTCAAAAATTTTGGAAAGATGAGGACAAATTCTCAGTCATCTTCGATCTCGTCAAACGATGTGGCGGAAGCTTAAGCCTTGAAATCGCTGGTGAAAAGATTACGAGATTAATTCAACAAACTAATTACTCTGAGCTTCAGAACTGTCAGCTTTAATCATCAGAAGCTCTTTTTTCAGCTTATCATCACCCTTGGTTACAATACCAAGATGATCCCATTGGCCATGATTCCAATATTGAACAAACATGAGTTCGTTTTCGGCATTGTTTAAAATATCCTTATAAGATTGTGTACTATTTGCTAAAATAGCAAATTCACCAAAACCAATAGGAACCTTTTCAACTAAATTAATAACTTCTTTATTTTTTGGGCATAACGATAACAGCTGCTTGGTCAATCTTTCCCTATAATGTTTTACAGTCCATTTAATTGATAGTTTTCCCTTCTCATCTGTGTGTAAGTGACCTTTGTCACCATACATTGAAGGCGTAATACCATCGATCGATTTAAATAGACCTACAATCTCACTACATTCAAAACCTCTTTCAACCACTAATTCCTTTCCGTGATTAAAATCTCCATTCGTATTGATAAAATATCTCTGACCAGTAATTCCTAATTTCAATAACTCAGAACTTAACCACTTCTTCCCATTACTAATTTTTCTAGCATAAGAAAATACCATCGGATCAATTTCAGCTGCCAGTGTGAACGAAAGCTTTCCCTTGTCTCTAAAGGCCTTAGGATAATTTTTCAAATAATTAATCAATGGTGCAAATGAATGTTGAAAGTACTCATCATCTATCGGTATGCCTGAGAGAAGTCTCCACTCACTTTCATCATTGTGATCGATAAGAGAAGAGATACTTTCGAGGTGTGGGATATAGTGTAGTTTAATACCAGACTCAGAAATTAAATTCATACAATCTTGAAATTCTTTTTTTGTAAAATTCAAACCAGATTCATATCGCCAATGCTTCCCATACTTAGCTTCTATCGGCATTTTATAGTTAGATGAGCTACCTCCTGCAAAATGGACAGGGTGATAATAGGAGATACTAGAAGCGCCAAGCTTTTTGGCCGCATCAACAACCTTTTCACAGCTCGCTTTTAACTCCCCTCTTTTAAAAGCGATAAGTCCAACTGACTGTGGTACAGAATATCGAAAGAGTGTATAGGAATCTTCAGATGGAATACTGGCCGGATAACGCTTGGGTTCTAACTGTTGCTTAAGAGCATAAGCTTGGTAGCGGCGATATGAATCCAAGTACTTTGAATCGATCTTCTGACGTTCTACTAATTGATAGTCAAACTCAAGGTCATCAAAAAGTTTTTGATCAAAATAATTAACCTCATAAGAATATGGTCCAAGTTTTTGAACGATTTCATCTTTTCTTGAGCCGGAGGTGGCCGTAAAAGAGATCATAAATATCAATAATAATGATACAAGCTTCATTAAAGAGTCTCCGACTTGGCTTATCGGAGACTTGAAGTGAATACCTGAGCAAAATAGTCAAAAATGTTTAACTATTTAGAATTAATAGAGTTTATGAAACAAAAAACCCCTCTAGAGAGGGGCTCAATATAATGGAGAAATAGTTGATGTAATGATCAGATTCTAAGAGACTTTTTTGGAGTCATAATCACCCCAAGCCTCTACCGGATCGTGAATTTCTAGCGGAACTCTTCCACGGTGAATTTTATTCTTCACTTTATGTTTTGATTTATCAACTTGCTTTTCGAGTTTTTCGACAACCAAGTCTAAACTCTTATATAGATTGTCTGCAGCTGCTGTTGCATGCCACTGGCCGTGTGGTCCATAAAGATGAACTTCGGAATAATGTTTTTGGTCTTGAACATAACACGTCCACTTGATTCGACCATCTCCCTCGAAGTATTTTTCGAATTTACTCGATTTCTCGTGAATTCTCTCGTCTAGGGCTGGTGTGTGTTCCATATGGATGAAGGAAATAGTGACTTTCATACTAGCTGCTCTCCTATTTTTCGGGCCTGATTTCAAATCGGTCCTTCTAAATTATTCTTTACGTTTTCTTATGGCAGAAGATGGAATTCCCATTGCTTCTCGGTACTTGGCCACTGTTCGACGGGCAAGGTTTACATCGTCCCGACTAAGAAGGTCTGCAATTTTTTGATCGGACAATGGCTTTTTCGGAGCTTCATTCTCAATCATTTCCTTAATTTTCATTCGAAGAACTTCACTCGATACATCCATGCCCCCGTCTTTACCGCCGACACCTGTATTGAAGAAATACTTTAATTCAAATGTACCAATTGGCGTATGCATGTATTTATTCGTGGTTACACGAGATACAGTTGATTCGTGCATACCAATTTCTTCCGCCACATCTTTTAAAATCATTGGTTTTAGGTAACGTGGGCCTTTCTTAAAGAACTCTTGTTGCTGGCGTACGATCGCCTTTGCTGTTTTATTAATAGTTTGCTGACGATTTTGAATACTCTTAATCAACCACATAGCAGCGCGAAGCTTATCTTGTACAAACTCACGAGTTGGATCGTCTTTAGCCGTATTAGCGTTTAAAAGGTTTTGATACATCTGAGAAATTCTTAGACGTGGCACTCCTTCATCATTCACTTGAACCACGAACTCTCCTGCCACTTCGACAACAAAGATATCTGGCACAATATAATGAGTTTCTTCAGGACTTACTAAACGACCTGGCTTTGGGTGAAAGTTTTGCAGCAGCATAGCTGTTTCTTTAATACGATCTTTATCGACACCAATCGCCTTTGAGATTTTTTCAAAGTCATTATGGCGAAGATCCTCAAGGTGATTTCTAATAATTTTTTCTAAAAGTGGTGATCTCTCTTCAGCGATACGAGCTTGAGCTAAAAGACATTCAACCAGATCAGCACTTCCACAACCAACTGGATCGAGGGCTTGAATAGTCTCTAGCATTTCTTGACACTGATCGCGATCACAACCACTGTCTTGTACGATTTCATCAAAGGCTACTTCTAGGTAACCGTCGTCATTAATATTATGAATAATCAAATGGGCGATTTTCTTTTCTGAGTCACTTAACTCATCCATCATCAGCTGCCACTCAAGGTGTTCAGCCAAAGTCATATTCTTTGACACCATATTTTCATAGTTTGGTGCATCTTCTGGATCACGAGTCGCCATATTCGGCGTACTCGATGTGGAGTTATAAGCCTCTATATAAGATTGAAAATCAAAATCATCTTTTTGCACCATTGGTGCTTCATCGAAGTCGCCTGCTTTAGCTTCTTGGTTTTGTGTTTCAAGTCGCTCGGCTTGATAGTCTGTTTCATTCGCTGAGGCACCTTCAGAATCACCTGCTGACATTTCTTCAAGCATGGGGTTTTCTACCATCTCTTGAGCGATGACATTGGTCATTTCTAAATGGGTTAAGGTCAAGAGCTTAATCGCTTGCTGCAACTGGGGAGTCATTGCAAGAGATTGCGTCTGATGAAGACCTTGAGAAAGTTTGGCCATAGCGTACCTACCTAATTCAGTTACCAACTAAAACTTAAAAACGTACTTCAATTACATTTTAAATTCTTCGCCGAGGTAGAACTTCCTTGCTCTCTCGTCATTAACAATTTCATCTGGTGTGCCACTTACAAGTAATTCACCGGCACTCATAATATACGCGCGATCAACAATCCCTAAGGTCTCGCGAACATTATGGTCTGTGATTAAAACACCAATATTTCGGCGTTTTAATCCAGCAATAATTTCTTGAATGTCACCAACAGCAATAGGATCAACCCCTGCAAACGGCTCATCAAGCAATACAAACTTTGGTTCAAGGGCTAGGCAA
>CAYGQW010000064.1:0-14079 GCA_964352175.1 uncultured Halobacteriovorax sp. | reverse complement strand
ATGAATTTCTTTAACTTTATCGCCCTTATGAATTTTTTCAAGTTTGGCAACCACGGCTTTTTCAGTCTTTGCGTCTACAACGAAATTTTCTCTCTTTCGTTTTGAAGTTTTAATGGTGTCGTATTTAACTAAATCTACATTTATTTTAGACATATTGACCTTATTTTAAATAACGATTTGTTAGGTGGTTTTTTAAATGCATTGGATTCAATGTTTCGCCAGTTGCTTGCTTTATTAATTCGTCAGTTGAAAACATACTCGCTTTTTTCCAAATATTTTCATCTAGCCATCTAAAAGCTGGAGAATAATCTCCATTAGAAATATTTTCATCAATTTGAGGAGATAATCTTCGAACTGAAGCAAACTCTTGAGCAGCGTACATAGCGCCTAAAGTATAAGAAGGAAAATATCCAAAAGCACCATCCGTCCAGTGAATATCTTGCAATGGTCCCTGCATGTAATTACCCTTTGTATCAACTCCAAGATAAGTCATCATCTTTTCATTCCACATTTCAGGAATATCTTTAGCTTCAATATCTCCTCCGATGAGGGCTTTTTCAATTTCATAGCGAAGAATAATATGTGCAGGATAAGTTACTTCGTCTGCATCGACTCGAATAAAGTCAGGCTTAACCTTTCTATATATTTTAACAAGGTTTTCAATTTTAAAGGCATCTGTGCTTCCAAAAGAATCAACGATATCTTGATTAATTGATTCTAGAAATGCAGTACTACGTCCAAGCTGCATCTCAAAGAATAAACTCTGGCTTTCATGTATTCCCATTGAACGGGCACGACCAACTGGTAATACTCTTAAATTTTCAGGTAAGTTTTGTTCATAGCGAGCATGTCCAGTCTCATGGACAATACCCATGAGAGCTTTTACAAAATCATTCTCATCATATCTAGTTGTCATTCGAACATCTTCAGGCACACCTCCACAAAATGGATGTGAGCTAACGTCGACTCTCCCGCGACTAAAATCAAACCCCAACTTTTCCATGACTTTTAATCCAAGTTTCTTCTGCTTTTCTATTGGAAATGGACCGGTAGGGTTCACAATCTTCATGGTTTGTTGTTTTTCAACAATCTCTTGGATTAAGTTAGGGAGCCAAGTTTTTACCTCGTTAAAAATACTATCTAATTTATTTGTATTCATCCCTGGTTCATAAAGATCAATTAACGAATCATATGGAGAAAAGCCCGACTTATCGCTAAGGACTCGGGCTTCTTCACGAGTTAGTTTTAAAACTTCTTCAAAATTGCTAACAAAGCCCTTCCAATCATTGTTTGGACGTTGGGTTCTCCAAGCATGTTCACACTTTGAACCAGCAAGTGACTTGGCCTTGACTAAATCTTCCGGTATCCAAGTTGCTAAATCATAAGTTCGCTTGATTTCTTTAAGAGAGGCTCTTTGAATCGTGTCTAAGTCTTCAGTTCCAGCTTCTTGAATGAGGTCACCAATTCTTGGATCAGTTGTCATTTGATGCATCAAAACGCCATATTCGGCCATGGCCTTAGATCTTGCATTATTAGAGCCAGAAGGCATCATTGCAGCTTGATCCCATTGGGAAATAGAAGACAAATGGTTTAGATGATGAAGCCTTTCAAAGGTGACTTCAAGTTTTTGATACGCTTTCATATATTTCCTTAAACTAAAATATCAACAAAAATAACGACAAGAGGACAGCGCTGAATAAATTTACACCTAAACCCGCTTTAATCATAGATACCTTATCTACTCTTTTAGTTCCATAAATAATAGTATTTGGAGGTGTCGCCACAGGTAGCATAAATGCAGAATTGCAGGCAAGCGCAAAAAGGAACGCTATAACCGCAGAGTTTTGATTCATTTCTTGGCTAAAAGCGATCATCACTGGAATGATAATATTTGCAGAAGCAGTGTTTGATGCTACTTCCGTGAACATTATTGTAAAAAAGAGTAACGAAACAATCAGACCCAGAACTCCAATTTGAACAGATAAGGTGCTAGCGAAATCAACAAAATAACTAATTAAACCAGTCTTAAACAGTATCTTACCTAGCGATAAGCCGGATCCAAATAAAAGAAGTGAAGGCCAATCAATTTGCGACATTTGATCACTACTTAGAATTTTTTCAGTCTTATTAAGAGGAAACAAGAATAATAAACTCGAAAAAAAGATTGCTACAACTGATGCGGAGATATTATTAGCAAAAAACTTTGCAACTGATGACTCAATTGGCAGTACTAAGCTAAAAAGACTTGGCACAATCCAAAAGAAGACAGTTAAACCAAAAACAACCAAAACATGTTTTTGCTCTAGATTGAATCCTCTGTAATCGACAATTTCAATTTTATTATTCTGTAATGTTGATTTAGGCAGTCTTGAAACACATCTTTTGAAGATATAGAAAAATATGATCGTGCAAATAGGCAGCGACATTAAAATCCAATGTAAAAATCCAATAGAACTTCCAGTTAAATTATTCAGAAGGCCAATCGCAATAATATTTGGTGGCGAACCAATAGGAGTTACGCTTCCACCAACAGTCGCACTAAAAGCCATTGCAATCAGAAATTGCTCATTAAATTTTTCGTCATCGATGCCAAATGAGCTTTTAAGCTTTTGAATGACGCCAAAAGAGAGAGGTAAAAGCATAGCCACCGTAGCTGTATTTGAAATCCACATAGAAAGAACGAAACTAAGACCAATAAACATAAGCACAATACGACTTGGAGACTTCTGTGCCCATGGAATTGATAGAGCTTTATAGGCTAATCTTTTATCTAGCTGAGTATTCTCTAAGGCTTTGGCCAACAAGAAACCGCCAAGAAATAAAAAAATAATGGGATCAGCAAATGGTGAAAAGGCTTCTTTTATAGTTTCAATGCCCAAGATTACGGTTAGTGATACTCCGAGAATACCGGATATAAAGAGAGGAACAGAGGTAAATAGCCACAAGCAAATAACCATCATGAAAATGGCTAAAAACTGTTTCACATGGTCTTCTACCCCTAGAGGCGATACTAAGATAATAACAAAAATTAGAGGTCCAATTAAAAATCTTAGTTTTGTTAAAAAATTATTCATAATTGTTATTCGACAAAAGTATCTATTGCTTGACTCGCAAAAATCTCAATTGAGTTAGTAGAATCATTATAAATTTGTATTTCAGTACCTACGCTTGGTCTTAAAGTATATTTGTAATCTGTTGATGTGACGATAATCCCAAGTTGATCCCCTTTCTCTAATTTAAATTGCTTTGGTTCCAACTCAAACGATAACTGATATTTTCTAGCTCGAACAAGAAGCTCGCCCTCTCTGATATCGTTATAGTTCTGTGGATCTGCCCAACCACGAGTAATAATCTTACCTCTTGAATTTCCTCTATATTGAACTAAAGCAACAGTGATATTAGCTGCACTTCTATTTATGACTGAAAGTGATAGATTTATTTTTGCAGTACCTGAAAACAAAGTTTCATTTTCAAGCTTATTGCTTAAATAAATAACTCGATCGGTATTATCTTGAATAGGGTTTTGTGTGAGCTCTTCAAGTCTTTTAGCGGAGCCCATATCGACTATTTTATGATTACGTGGGGATGCTAATTTTATCATTTGCTTGAAAGTATCTTCGTGCGGCCACCTAGCCTGCTCAGTGACTCCCGTTTCATTTACAGTATGTATTCTGATAGGTTGTTTTTGTGAAATATCATTAGGTTCACCTTTAACATAGTGATCAAACCATTTTTGAACGTTGTTTCTAAAGCCTCGATCGCTCGGATAGGAGTGAGCCCCAAGATGAAAAAACATTCTCTTTGGAGTTGCATCATCCAAAGCATTCCACAATTCAACCGCATGCTTTTGCTTAACATTCCAATCAGATTGTCCATGCGCAATAAAAACTGCTGCTTTAATATTTTTAGCCAGTGGAAGATAATTTCTTTCCTGCCAAAACTTATTAAAATCTCCGTGCTCCCTACCCATCAGCTTTGTAATTTGTTGTAGCTGGTTTTCACAAGCTCGTTTTCTAACAATATACCGGCCTAAGACATCAGCATCCTCTCCTTCATATCCACCAGGATTAACAACTAAACCATTCGCGCGGTAATAATTATACCAATTACTAATAGCTGCGATAGGTACAATCGCCTTGAGCCCCTCCACTCCAGTGGTTGCCACCATTGTTGGTAAAGTTCCATTATAAGAAACTCCGATCATCCCAACATTACCACTTGCCCAATCAGCCTTAATCTCTGCTCCATCCGAGTTAAAAGCTCGTGCACGTCCATTAAGCCAATCGATAACTGCCTTCGCCGCTAACGTTTCTGACATATCCCCTACTGTTGGACAGCCGGTAGATTTTCCTGTGCCTAAACTGTGTGCATATACATTAGCGAAGCCTAAATAGGCTTCAACTTCTTTATTTTTATTGGGAGATAAATTCTCTAAATATTTTTGCTTCTGTACATCTTGAGCTTCGTCTTGTGGTAGCAGATCAACATCAGTTGAATAAAAGTCGACCTGATTTCCACCTTCTGCGTAGGGTGAGTTTTTATAAATAACATGCTGGTTCTTGGCTGTACTTAATCGATCAATTGAAACATATATTAGATCTAATTTTCCGTCATTGTCTGTATCAGTGGGACTCTCAACATAAACGACCTCACTAATATTCGCGTAAACAGTATTAACACAAAGAATGAGGGCAAGAATGAGTAACTTCATAGAGTCTTCCAACTGTTAAATTTTGCTTAACTATAGCAATACAGTATATCGATCAACAAATATGATTTTTATATTTAATAGAGCAACACCCCCAAATTAACTAGTAAAGTCAGCAACTTAGAGGTTCGATTGCGGTTATTGGAAGATCTACAGGACTTGAATCCAGCTGAAAAATACTGTTTCAGTGTAAAAAGATTGATTGAAGATAATACCTCTAACAAACCTGGGGGATTTTTATCCCCCTAATATTTATTATCTATTATCAGAACTTCCTGAATTAGGAGCTGGACTATTACCTTCGCTTTCATTTTCAGCTCTTGGAGCACGAACAAGGCAACTACCTCTAGAACCATTTCTTGAATTAATAATTTTAGGTCTATAGCTAAATGAAGTCATTTCTCCATCTTGAAGTTCGAATTCAAAAGCATAATCAGACCCAGAACTATCACTGGTTGAGCACGAAAACTTTTCTATATTCCTCTGTCTTGTAACTTCACTGCAACGTCCTCGACCAGGCCCGAACGAATTGATATTAATTGGAAACTCTCTACCAGGAACAGTAATACTCTTTGCTCTCTCATCATAACGAACTTCGCATTCACGCCCTGATAAGGCCGAACCTGACAGTAGACGCCCAACACGCTGATAAGTTTGCTCATCAACGGCTGTTTGCTCACAACTTAAAGCACGACGAGTTCTAGCGACAAGCTCACCGATATGATTCACAGTCGCAGCACCGCTTGAGTTTTCAGCGAAACGAGGACAATTATTACGTTGATCCGACTGACCAGCATGATTACAAACTTCATGAACATATGAATCTCGTTGAATGTACTGACCTTCTTCAGTGGAGGTACCCTCATTGAAGTTCGCTATCAAACGGCTCTTTGAGCCTGAACTAAATCTTTTATAGACACCAGAAAATGGACTTCCATCCTCATCAGATATCCCTCGTCCCATAGGTGTGAAAGAGTACATATCAAGCTGGCTAGAAATAGTCGGCGCAGTAAAGTTTGAAATTGAAAGTCTTCTAAGTTCTTTCTTAAGATCACGTATCTGTCGCTTTCTTTGTCGCTCAGGAATTTGACGATTAGGTCGATTCTCTAACGATTCTATAAAGCTTTGACGACTAGCCCTTTCCTCTTCAAAAAACAACTCTCTGGTTGGCTCTTGACCACGACAGAGTGCTGTAACCGCAGGACGGTTTAAACTAGCAATACCATTACAAGCCGGTTCGATTCTAGCTGGGTTATAGAGATTCATAGAGCATCCGCTATTGCCAGATGCTGAGCTCGATCCAGATGAAGCAATTAAATTAACACTACACAAATCACTTACATCACCAGTAGATTTATCAATAACGATAACTTGACCATGAATAGTGGCAGCAGCTCCACGTATATTAAAAAGTGTCTCAACACAGATCTTACCTGCTGGGCAACCACTTCCTTCATAGACAATATCTTCTCCAATACTGGGTGAATCTGGGTTAGGTTGTTGAGCCTGACCATTAACAATTAATCCATTTACGTTTTGAACTTTCTTACCTGGGGTAAGGCTCGGAAAGTCACTACACATCGAGAATCCTTGTGATTGAAGCAATATAAAAGTTAAAGGAATCGCTAATAATTTTTTCATCTCTTAATTCTCCAAATCCTACCAAGGCGCAGTAATATTCATGACTTTAGTTTTTTTATCTAAAACGCATTTTAAATTATCAGAACAAATCAAGTTTCCATCTTTCGTGACATAAGCATAAGCCCAAGTCGTTTTATATTTTTCTAGTGACCAAAGGTGTTTTAGCAATTCACTACCACCTACGATCAATGCAGTACTCCAGGCATCTAATCTGCCCCCGTCAAAAAGGGGTTTAGCAAAGAGGACGATCCTTCTAAAGTCCGGATCAGCCAGTTCGCCTGAAGCTGGATCAAAGATCTTACCTCCATGCTTAGGTGAGCTTGAACCAAGCATCCAGCCTGTTTTCATTGTAACATTTGCAATCTTAAGACTATTGATCTCTGGATCAGAAATGCTAAGTACCGGATGAGTGTTTTCTGTACTCTTTGCCAGGAAAATGTCTCCAGCAAAATCAGCACTCCAAGACTCGTCAAGTACGTCCTTTAATAAGTTTAAAACAAAGCCTTGAGAGACTCCACCGTAGTCTCTATAGGATTTATTTGCCTTTAGCCGTACAACGTTGAAAGCACCCTTGGTTTCAAGGTGTACCTCTTCACAAAGTTGAACTAGTGTCTTAAACAATTCGTGATTTAGATAACTTGAGATACATTGATCATTTTCAATTGGCCGATAGAGACAATCTGGATCAAATAAATCCCTTATTTTCTCAATATTATTTAATTTTTTACTAATTAATTCTTCCGAATTCTCTGAATATGTCTGCCATATAAACTGGACACCAAAAAGCTCAAGTTTATGTATTTTATAAAACTCTTTAGTGCTTGGACTACAAGAGAAAAATAGCAAAACCAATAGCAGACTCATTAAGGCTTTATTCATCTTACTATTGTCACCTATTACTGCTTAACCATCAAAGAGAAAAATTTCACTTTAAAAATTAAGCTAATAGATTAATAACTAAAACTCTAAACTCATATATTCTAACAACTCATTATAGTTATAATGCCTTCGAGCAACAGCTCCATCTTTAGGACAAATCATCTTATCATTACTGGCAATAATGAGCGCATCACGAAGATCTTCATTTGAGATACTATATCCAATTCTCTTTTCTAAACGGCTTCTAAATTTATTAAAAGTATATCCGTAGTTTTCACAGTTATATTCACACTCATAAGCTTTTGCCAGAATTCTAAAAGTTCGTCTTGTCCCCTTAATTCTTTGCCTGTTAATCGAGCCAATCCAACCCAAAGAAATGATGCGATATATGAACACTGAACGTTGATAACCCCTTCTCGCTTCAAGTCGTTCATAGCAATTGAGGTTAATTCCCTCACGCATGTCTTTGGCTAAAGTCGAAAGGCTCAAAGTTAATGCCAGTATTAGAATAATTATTTTCATGTCATGCCTCCATTTGGTTGGCCATAACATAGTATTACCTCAAACCTAAATATACAGGATTGAAGATTTTATGTTCCAATTTTGGAATAGGTAAAAAGACTAGAGAGAGTTCAACTTTCTATATTGATAAAGGACACTATAAATGAAAAGAGGGCTAAAAATGATACATAAAACAAAGCCGAGCAATGCTTGATCCGCTGTATATGCTTTAAACGATTCTAACATTTGTGGATTTTCTAAAACTTTATGAATATATTCAATCGATTTGGGTTTCATAGTCTGATAAAAAAAATGAATCCCATAAGAGCTGAGTCCTAAAAGTATTGAAGTAATGAGCATTGGAATTTTAAAGTTATTTTTGTTTTCACTAAGAATATCATTTTGACTTAAAAAAATATCTCGCCCCACTAAAGTCTCATCATCTTCAAGTTTTGCTTTTAAAAAATCATCAACAATCTTATCCAGAAGACCTTTGGACTTTAAACGATAATGGCCAAAAGCAATTGCGCAAGTAACAACCACGACGACAATAATTTTATTCATCGATGATTGGTTACTCATGAAGTAGCCAAAGCACATAGCAAAACCAGCCAAGAAAAAAACTGATGGAAAAACCCACCATAATTTGGAGTTTAAACGAACGTACTCTGCTCCTTTATGAAGGGACAAAACTTTAACTTTTTCACCTATTCTATAACTGATTGAGTTTGTTCCAATTGAGGTACTAAACCTAACGAGAGCACCATTGAAATGATATTCTATAAGTGGACGATACATTAGCTGACGCTTATTTTTTTGACCGGTTGTAATATACTTTTCAATACCAATAATTTTAGCACTAAGAATCTTTCCGTTTTGATAAAAGTGTATATTTACTAAAAGTAATAAGCCACCAAAGATAAAAAAAACAGTTCCGACTAAAAAGACAACAATCATAAGTAATCCAGATTTTTATTATAAAGAATACACCATACGACGTTAGAAGTTTATAGGTCGAGTTATTTCTTTAACCTTGTAGTAGATGTCATTCAAACTTGTAATCATTATTGTCCACGGATCTTACAAATTTAGAATCCACCGTCTTCGTCTAATGAATAGATAATTATATCACTAGTTCCAGCGTTTGCTTCAGTTCCCATTGAACCGTCAGTAAAGCCTCCACAAAATATATTCCCATTATTATCTAATGCAACTCCATAACATTTATCTGCGGCCGTGTTATCTCCTCCTGCATTTGATTCAGATCCAAATTGATGGAGCCACTGTAAGCTTCCAGATGAATCAAGTTTAAAGATTGTGGTATCGCTAAGTGAGTTAGAATTTAGCTCGCCCTGATTACCCTCAGTGAATCCTGCACAATAAATATTATCATTCGGACCAACTGCTATGGATTTACAATTATCTCCAGCAGTATTATTTCCTCCAGGTGCAATTGTCGTCGATCCAAGCTGGGTAAGCCAAATTGGTGAAAGTATTGAATCAAATTTTGCAATGAACGCATCGGAGGTTCCTGTATTTGTGGCTTCTCCAAAGTCGCCAGTTGTAGAACCACCACAATAAACATTATCGTTGGAATCAACTGCCACACTATTACAAGCATCAAACCCGGTATTACTTCCATAACCTGTTGTATCTCCAAACTGGACCATCGAAAGAATGGTGCCTGAAGGGTCAAACTTATAAATGGCTATATCACCTCCACCTCCCGCATTTCCATCGGTTGACCCAGGACCGCCAGTTGTATAACCAGCGCAGTATATATTGTCAGAAGAATCAACCGCTACAGAATTACAAAGATCGTTTCCAGTATTAGAGCCACCTGCATTAGTCGTTGAGCCAAGTTGGGTAAGCCAAGTTATTGTTCCTCCAGGATCTAGCTTCATCACAAAGATATCGACAGCCCCACCATTTGTTTCGACCAGTGAGCTAGTCGTACTACCGCCACAAATAATATTCTCACTTGAGTCAAGCGCAATTGAATTACAAGTGTCATTGCCTGATTTACTATTAGTTCCTGAAAGTGTATTGCTAATACCTACTTGTGTTATCCAAGTAAGTGCCCCTGACGAATTAAGCTTTATAACAAAGGCATCAAAACTTCCCGCATTGGTATCACCTAAGTTGCCAGACGTTTTGCCGGCACAATAGATATCTCCACTTGAGTTAACCACAATAGAGAAACAATAATCATTTCCTGATGCCCCAGCTCCTATAGTGGTTGCTCCAAGTTGCTTTAACCAGATTATATTTCCTTGCTGATCAGCTTTTAAAATGAATGCATCAAAACCACCACCACTAGTCTCTCCTAAACTGCCATTTGTTTGACCGCCACAATAAACAAATCCATTTGCATCAGTCGCAATAGAATTGCAAAAATCACTTCCTGCATTACTGCCACCAGCAGCAGTAGTAATATTTCCCAACTGCATGAAAAATGAGTTTCTCGCTCCAATATCGTTTGCAAAACTTTGAAAAAAAGAATTACCGCAGCTCAATGAATTAATAGACATAGTAACTGTTGTGGGATTGCCTTCAAGTTCAACAATTTGCGAGCTACCACAGTTTTTTGTTCCCTTCATATAGGTTGGGCCATTAAAAGAAATGATATTAAATAGCCATGTCCCATTTGGAATTTGTGCTACATCTTGTGCACTAGTCATTTGAGTATCGAAGACACTTTGATCATCTTGATTGATAGCACGTATAAAAACACCACCTGAATGAGCATCAGCGATTGTTGAAAATCCCGCGATTCTAGTTTGCGTGTTGCCCATTTTTTTGCCACAAGATATGAGCAAAGTGCTTAATAAAAGGGGGAATATCCATACGTTCATTCTGTAATTATACATGATGAAACTTATCGGATATCAATTGAGTAATCTTTAACTTATTGAATTCTTAAGCCAAAAGTAATAATTCAGTTTAAGTGAAATTGAATATTTACTTAAAAGCTTCAGATAATATATGAATATTGCCAAAGATTTTTGGCGCTATATTATAAAATCTCAGTTTCGCGATCGACCCTAAACATCAGGCTAAAGACATGGAGACAAGGCAACGACATTTTTGATGTAGCCACTGGCATTGTCGATAGTAGGTGTTTGCGAGTTTCCTTCGTTGAAATATTGCCAGTTATCATAAAGCCCTATGACAATTTTCTCTTTGCTTTCTTTTACTACTAAAAAGCTCATTTCTTCATCATTCTGATAGTACTTTTTATAAAGACTCAAAAGATTTATAAAATTGCTAAATGCTACTTACGATGTATTTATTACCTTAAATCAATCAACTGTAATAGTACCTTCACAGTAGGAGTCACTAGCCAAGTGACGACCACCAAATGCAAAGCTTAGAGCTTCCTTAAATGATTGCTTGTGTAAAGAAAAGCAGGTCCAGTTGGGGTTGATTTGCTTACTTAGATAGACATTAATAATTGGTGATTTATTTTTTCTTTCTCGGATATGTTCAAAGCGAACTTCTTCAGCATTACTCATCGAATATAAATCAAATGAACTTTGAGTGATTCTGATATTCACACTGTTCTCATTAGTAGCAGTATAATCTGCAGAGTCGACTTCAATTCGACCCATACAATAATGATCTGGAGGTGGTCTTTGACCTCCAAAGTTCCACGCACGAAGCTCTTCTTTCGACTGTTCTGTTTTAACATAACAGCGCCAGTCTTTATTAACCTGCTTAACATCATAAAGGTTGATGATATCAGACTTACCACTGCGTTCACGTCGATCTTCAAAAATTTCAACAGGTGCAGAACTTTTATTAAAGAGCTCCATCACTCGAACTTCACCTTTTAATAAAATTGGCAGCGAGGCAGTATTCGCAAACAAAGTTGGAGAAAAAAAGAGAGCTGCTGCAAAAGCTAGATTGAATGTTTTCAAGTTAAATCCTAAGTATGTTTACAAGATAATAACGCAGGGCGCCATGAGTTAACAGTAGCTGTGTAAGCTTTACATACCCTTAAAAACAGCATTTTAGGCCGTTAAAGCCTTTTGTTGTGTATTAACTCTTCGCATGGAAATATCTAATATTTATATTGTTACAATGGCATCAATCTAAGTAAAAGACTGTATCAAAACTTTGGAGATATTCATGAAAACCTTACTCGCACTTGCTTTGCTTTTACCAGCCCTACTCTTTGCTGGTGAAAACAAGCTAGACCATTTAAGCAAAATTGTTACTGTCAATCTTGATGGCAACGACATTCAACTTGTCGTTACGCATAGTGACGATAGAAATGTCTATTATCGTGCAGATGATTTTGATCTTTACGATACCTTCCTTCATATTTCAGTTAATTATAAAAATAAATTCAACATTCAACTTCTTAGTGAAGGCGTTTCTCATAAAATTGAAAACATAAATTTTATTAATGAAAAAGTAAGATATCATGCAAATTCACAGGTTATTAACAAACATGAGCATTCATTAGAAAAGAATTACTTTGAGTATTTTTACATGTCAAAACTTGAAGATGATGTCGTTAAAACAGACTTTGTTTTATCAAAACTATTTGCAACCAATTATTTTGAGCGCATAGATTCTAAAGGAAAATATACTTCAGAAATCGATTACAGAGCATGTGATGGTTGCGAACATGGTGATCAATTCTTCATTTCTACTAAATATGGTCAGATCAATATTGTTCATCAAGATTTTGGCACTTTCTACACTCCAACATGTGACGAAGAATTGCATCCATGGTTGGCACAGCTGATAGAGCTAAAAGTACCCTTCACCTACTATGGAACAATTGACGCTTCTTCGTCTGATCTTTGGGAAGGAACTCAAGACCATTGGATGGCTGCTAAGGGCTTGCTTTTAATTGGTACGAAGAAAGAAAATCAATTTGCTAGGTTCATGCAATTAGTAATTTTTAAAGCAGCAGAGTCTCTAGGTGCTAACCCACTGGTAGAATACGAGAAAATAATTAAGAACGGTAAGTTCGTTAATTATGTAGATGGAGTACTAAACTTCGAGTATCAGGGAGTCATCATAAAGCTGCAAATAGATTAGTTTATATAGATATTGAAAAAAGGATAGACTTTCTTTCAATCAAAGAGAAATTCTGCAATAACTGTTAAAAATTAGCTTGAGGATTCTATGAAACTACTAATCGCCTTTTTAACACTCTCATCTTTCGCTATTGATGCTTGTGAATTTGAGAATGGGCAAATCTACCAAGTAAGAACTAACAGTGAGAATATTGAAATTTCAAATAGCTATGTAGCATTTCCTGGCTACCTATTTGAAAAGCTTGGAGTTGGTGAGTTTAAGTATGAAGAGTGCCGTGATGCCATTAGAGAGGTGGTAATGAAACGTCCAAATGGCACCCATTTTAATATGGTTTATACCAACCGAGATTATTGTGATGGTGGAAATTCATTTGGTTTTATCGTAGAAGCTGAAACTCTACTGCCGATTGCAGTCATCCACGATTCTGATATTTCTTGTATTTAAATTATTCGTTTACGGTGAGAGTCCTATTAAGAGACAAGCTCCAAGTGCTTAATATTATGTTTCAACGACGAATCTCCATTTTCAAAGTACCTGTCATATTCGATCAAGATTTTACCAAAATTGAACCAAAGCTCTCTTTTGCTTAATAAAACCTGAGCTAAATACTTTAAATCTAAAAAGATATTAGTTAAGTTCCGATCAATTGATATGGAAATTTTAAGAACAACAGACCAGCTAAAAGACCGCAAACTTCAACTCAAACACATTCTAAAAGAGTTGATAACTACTAAAAAAATGGATGAGCCAACTGCTCGCTCATTAGCAAAAATGCTTAGCTTAACTAAAGTTCATCCACTCTTAGCACTTACAGAGGGCAAAGCTGGAGAGGTGCTGTTTCAGTGTGGTTTTACCTCTGTCGACAAGCTTACAGAGTGGTACGCAAAAAGAATTGGCGTTGAATATATAAAAGTAGATCCTATCAAAGTAAAAGTAGAGTCTGTGGTTGGCGTCGTTCCTTACGCCTATGCTTCTCGATTGCAAATCATGCCTATTCATGTTGATGAAAAAAAAGCAGTTTTTGTTACATCAGAGCCTTTCTATTTGAACTGGGTTCATGAACTTGAAAGCATTATCAAAAAAGATATTGAAGTTAAATTTGCTTCGCCAACACAAATCAAAATTCTCCTTGAAGAAATATTTGTTGTTCAAAAAGTGTTAAAAGATCTCAACAAAGATAATACGAATAATAAAGATAAGAATTATCAATGTTTACTTCGAAATGGACAAATAGATGAGCTCGATTCACTTATAGATAAAAGCAAGCAAAAAATCCTAGGACGAGATGATAATGC
>CAYGQW010000063.1:0-14188 GCA_964352175.1 uncultured Halobacteriovorax sp. | reverse complement strand
GTGTTGTAGCCGCTTCAAACCCAGAAAAACTGTGGCCTTTATTTTTTTCGGTCTATCTTGGCGCCTTTGGTGCAGATTTAATCTGTTATAGCTTAGGCAGATTTCTTGGTCCTAAATTTTTCAAAATTAAACTATTTGCTAATATGGTTCCGCCTGAAAGGTTGGCGAAGATCTCAGGCTTTTATGAAAAATACGGTATTTGGACCTTGATCTTTGGCCGCTTTATCCCGTTTGGCGCTAGAAACGGATTATTTCTCACAGCGGGTCTTTCAAAGATGAATGCCGTTAAATTCGCTCTATCAGATCTTGTAGCCGCTACCATCTCTTGCGGCGTCTATTTCACTTTGTATTATAAGTACGGCGAGAATGTGATCGCCTCTATTAAGCAGTTTAATCTCGTGATCTTTGCCATTGCGATCATTGCCGCGGCCGCTTTTTTTGTTAAAAAGCAAAAAGAAAAATCAAAGACTTAGCTGTAAATTCAATAAATAACGCATCTGAGCCAATGTAATATATTCACGAACAATTTCAAGTGTTTGTCAGATTATAAGGGAACAGGGATAGTGCCCGAACTTCACGACGATGTGATATTTAATTTTGGTAGGACGTATGCACAAACCTGGAAAAGTGGTGAGCCTGAGTGAGAAAAAGGCATCAAAGAGCTGGAGCGAATATTTTGGCGTTCTAAGCTTTAATGAACTAATTAATGAAACCCAAGAGATCATTAGTGATCTCGATCAAGATGGTCTAGATAGTGAAGTGCTCGTGCGCGCACGCCAAGCTATGGGTGAATTCTATACTCGCCTTGAAAGTGAATCGATGACATTTGCCAAGTCTCTACTTGGAATGAAAAACAATGTCGACGCAAAGGTCGACAGAGTTATTAGAAAATAATTATAAACAGCGATCTTCGTACCAGGCGGTGAACTCATCATCGTCTGTGTAATTCCACTCAACTTCGTCACCGACTCTATAAAAAATTTCTTTATTCTCTACTTCGCAAGCTTCGCCATCTCTTAAAGTCACATAACTTTTACGATCCATTCTCGTACTTGGGTGTCCACCGAAACGAAAGCCAGAATCAATAACAAAGCCTTCATCAAATTTGATTTCAACTCCGCCGTTATTATTTCTGTTCACTTCCGGATCAACTAGAACTTCGCCGCCAGTAAGCTCTACAAAATCTGCTTTTTCACGATCAAATCTTGCAACGGCTCCACTTGGCATTAAGACTTCAAGATCACCACTTTTTGCAAATCTCCACCCTAATTGATTTTTATAAGGACGAAGATAGAAAACTCTAGCTCCTGTATCACTACCAATTGGTCCATTTCCCAATGAATTAAAAATCATGACATCACTCTTTGAAGAAAAGAGGTAGTTTCTATAAACCATTCCTCTAAACTTACTGTCATCGACAGAGACATAACACTCGCCGTTTCCAAATGATCCTGTTTGAATTTTTATGCCACGTCTAACTTCAACATGACGGGTACACGGGTCGTTAAAACCTGCAACCATTACCATTGATAATAATAAGCTCATAAACTCTCCAAAGATTGATAATCATGTAAAACTTTTTGTCTTAATATGGCTAAGGGCTGTTGTGATGCATAGCCGAGTAGACCTGAGATATGGCGAAGAAAATAAATTTGTTCAGGACGATTTCCATGACTTTCGAATAGCGAAAGTAAATAGATCGTATTTTTTGCAAATCTAGTAACATACTCACGAATCAAATCTAGTGAATCTTTTGGTGGTTTTACAAACTCACAACCGATTCGAGTAATAAAGATTTGATCAACTTCATCTTTTACATCAAAGCTTCTTACCATTCGCGCTTTCGTACGAAAGATTTTTCGCTCAAAATCACTCATCGATTTAGATAAAAGTTGGTCCATTCTCTGTCTTGAAAATTCCGGCAAAAAAAGCAAATCAAGCATCAATGGCATGGCGTTGATTTCAGGAATCCTAGGTAAATTTTCAATTAAAACGCCGCCTTCAGAAATATTCAGTGTAGCTGCTTTAAAGACATGGCCATCGTCTTCATATAATAAAGTAGAATTTAAAGGCGCGCGTAAGTGCGCGCGCCTAAATTGATGGCCCATTTGTTACTCACAGATGTTTAGAAGCTGCCTCAGAAAGAGCCGACCTCTCACCCACTTTTAGGATGGTATGAGCGATTATATCTTCTGTTTTCATACGATCGACACAATATGCAAGACCGTTATTCACTTCATCTAAATAAGGACTATCAATCTGTTGACAGTCCCCAGTTAAAACAATTTTCGTACCTTCACCAGCACGAGTAATAATTGTTTTTACTTCGTGGGGTGATAAGTTTTGTGCCTCATCGACAATCAAATACTGGCCAGGAATACTTCTACCTCTGATATAAGTAAGAGGTTCAATATGAAGTAGACCATGGTTAATAAGATCATCATAACTACTTGAGCTATCACTGCGATGTTGGCCAAAAAGGAAGTCCATATTATCAAAAATTGGTTGCATCCATGGAGCAAGCTTTTCATTGACGTCACCCGGAAGGTAACCAAGATCACGACCCATTGGTTGAATTGGACGAGAAACAAGAAGTCTTGAGTAATTTTCATGACTGATTGTTTTTTCAAGTCCAGCAGCAATGGCTAGAAGAGTTTTACCAGTACCAGCTTTACCGACTAGTGAGACCAACTTGATCTCATCATTCAATAGAGCATCAAGAGCAAATTGCTGTTCAATATTTTTAGGGTAAATTCCCCAAATCCCTTCACGCATTGGAATCAAAGGAACGATTCCGCCTTTACCTTTATGGTAACGGCCAAGAGCGCGGTGACGGTCATTACCTTTTTCACAAACGATCATATATTCATTAGGGTGAATATGATCTTCAAGTGCATTAGGTAGGGCAAGAAACCTATTTTTTTCAAATTCTTGAAGATCAGCAAGACTGACTTCGTAAGTTCTTTGACCTGTATACATGTCATCAAGAGACTTGTCTTGATTACCATAATCTTCTGCGTATAAACCTAAGATATCTGCTTTTAATCTGCAGTTTATATCCTTGGTGATAAGAGTTACATTCTCACCTTTTTCTTTAAGTGCTAAAGCACTGGAAAGAATTTTATTATCATTGATTTTAAGATCGATATGTTCGCTATGAGTTTTAGCAATGAGATCAACAGAGATGGTTAATGTTCCTCCGTTTTCTAACTTAACTCCTTCAGCAAGAGAGCCTCCTCCTCGAAGATCATCAACAATTCTTGAAAATTGCCTGGCACTTCGGCCGTTTTCATTTTGGTCCTTTTTAAAGCGATCAACTTCCTCAATAACAACAAGAGGAATAAAAACATTGTTAGAACCGAAGCGAAAAATACACTGGGCATCTAACAAAATTACGTTCGTATCTAGAACGAATGTCTTACTCAAAGCGACCTCCAAAAGAGTCGTGAAAATTGATTAAATCACGGAAAAATAAATGCGAGTTATGGGACAAATTAAAATTCATTTTTTAAATTGGGATCATTAGCTTGACCCTTAGCTTGACCAATATGGTCCACTATAGTGAGTTTTCTCTCTTAAATTGTATGAAGAGCGACGTTGATTGAAAAGATTTTGCCACCTAAAACTTATTTCTTTATCAGACTACAATAAAGGTAGAGCGGGAGGAAAAGCCGTGCAAAAAACTCTACTATTGAGCTTTCTACTATTAATTGTCTACGGCTGCGGCCTCTCGAGTGAAGAAGAACTTGATGATGCCATTACGCAAGCTCATCGTCTTCTAAGTCAAAACAAATGTGGTGAAGCCATTGCTATTTTAAATGGTGTAGGTCAACAAACGTCAAATAAAGATTGGTTATCCGCTTATGCATCAGCCCAGGCTTGTAATGCTCCCTGGAAAGTTACAACATTTTTTGAAACTGACTTATCTAAATTAAGCACAGCTAGTAGTACTGCCATTGTTGGAAGTACCGCAACATTTTCTCAATCGATCATGACCAGTCCAAGTGATGGAACTTATACAAACCTTCGTGCCGCCATCAATACTCTTTTATCAGCTGGTGGAATTTCTAATATCTCTTACTCTAATCGCGTTGCCGCCATCGGAAGTAGCAGTGCAAATATTTTAGCAGTTCAAACGCTATATCTTCAGCTAACACAACTTGGTCAGTTTTCGCGCTTCTACGGAAATGCAGATTCAACTACCGGTACTAAAGGTACGGGAGCTCATGCTTCGGCAAACGGTTGCTATATTGATTATACCGACAACTCTGCCGATGGGGCACAAGACTATCTAACTGCGGTAGGTGCATTAGGAACTTGCAATACTTTTGCTGAAGGAAATGCAGATTTAACTGGAAATAGAACAAGACTTTGTGAAGGTATCGTTTTAATGAATAACTTTTTAGATATTCTTGCAAATGTAACACTTGATCCTACTGGTAATAATGGAAATCTTGGTGACTTAGATGAACTGGCAACATCAATCGAAACTGCCTGCGCTGATGCGACAGCAACCTATAACGTAGATTTTGGTGGAACCTGTACGGTAAAAACTCAAAGCGTCTGCGAGAATAATGCCGACAATACTTATAATATTGAACACCTTGAAAGGTATTACGCCGTTATCTGGGAGGGCTTACACCAGTGATGCAATTCCTTCTAGGTTTAGCTTTTATTCTCCTAAGCATTGCCACCAATGTTCAGGCAGAGTTTAGCTATCTTGGAAGATCTGCTGAAGCAAGTCTTATGGGTGATGCTTACACGGCTGTTGCGGATGATGAAAACACTTTGTTTTATAATCCTGCTGCACTAGGACGCCATAGCGGAGTTAGTCTTCAATTTATTAATCCGGACTTTGAAATTCCAGATGTGCTTGATAAAAATGTAAAAAAAATGAAGTTTGGCCTTAGTGGTAATTTTGAAAATTTTCCTAAAACGGCTGAAGGTATTACGGAAAGAGTCTTAGGCATTCCCGTTTTCTTTCAAGTTGGCGCAACTCCAACAATCAAGATGCAACATTTTGCCTTTAGTCTTTTCGCCAATAACAAAACGTCAATGGTTCTAGAAAATTCCATCTACCCCAACCTTAATATTGATTATCGATATGATCGTGGCTTTATCATGGGTTACTCTCATAACTTTGTAGGAAACTCTAAGTCCCCTTCTCAGTTCTCTGTTGGCGCAGCGATTAAGCACGTAAACAGAAATAGTCTCAAAGGTCGCTATGACTTATTTGGCACTGAACTGTTACAGATTATCAACAATGCCGACGGCTATAAAGAGATTCGTCGACAACTTGGCTATACGGAGGGTGACGGCTGGGGATTTGACGTAGGCGCAGAACAAGTCTTTAGAAGACCTGGCAGCCTTTTAGTATTCGGGCTGTCTGTTTTAGATGTTGGCGATACAAAATTTAAAAAAGAAAACTCGAGTCTCAGAGATATTCAGCCACAGGAAATGTCTGTTAACTTGGGCACAAGCTATAGCATGGACTTTAAAATTTTTGATGCTACCTTCTCGGCCGACTATAGCAATATGATTGATGCTCGCACCCCTTTTGCTAGTAAAATTAAACTAGGAACTCGCCTACGACTACCTCTCCTTTCAGTCTATGCTGGCTGGAACGGAGGATATGCATCCTACGGACTAGGTTTTGACCTTTTATTCATGAATTTAAAAGTTGGCTTTTATGGAACTGAAATTGGTTCTAGCTTTAAAGAAAAAGAGAGTGAGCGCATTGTTTTCGCCCTCACCCTGCTTAATATGCACTTTGATCTTTAAGTAATCGACATAAACTGAGTTAATTTTTGGCAAGCTGTTTTAAAGGGCTCTTTCTCCATCACTAAAGACAGTCTCGCAGTATTTGCCATACCAAAAGCCTGACCAGGAACCATGGCAACGCCAAATTCTTCCAAAAGCTTTTCACAAATCTCAAAAGAGTAATCTGTCGTATCATCAACCGATTTTTTAAAGTGCTGCATAATTGGTGCCTGAGTGAAATCGACCAAAAAATAAAACGCTGAAGTCGATTGATACCAAGCATGAGATAGCTTTTCCGTTCGAAGAGCTTCTTTTAACGTTTCAGAGTTATCGCGAAGATGTCTTTTGATTGGTTCAAGAAAGCTTTCAATTAAAGATAAATCAAAACCTGAAAGAGCGCGCTGAACAAGACTGTTCGCACCTGAAGTGGTTTGTCCCTGTAGCTTAGTTACGGCTGCAGCGAGATCGGCAGGACAAATACACCAACCGATTCGAAGCCCGGTACTAGCTAGTGTTTTAGAAATCCCATCGACGATTACCGTACGATTTAAAAGCTCTGGCTCGTACTGATAGAAAAACGTTGGCTTGGGATCAAAGTAAGAAAGCTCGAAATAGATTTCATCACTAATGATCGCAACGTCGGGAAACTTTTTAATCATCGTAGCAAATTCTTTCATCCATTTTGCACTATAATGAATCCCGGCTGGGTTATTGGGAGAATTAATGATGATGGCCCTGGTTTCAGAAGTCATCGCGGCTTCAATATCATCAATACTAGGCTCAAACTGATCAAATGAACTACTTCCAACAATAACTGGAATGCCACGACAAAACTTCACCATTTCAGGATAAGAAACCCAGTATGGCGCTAGCAGCACAACTTCATCTGCGTGCTCCAAAAGGCAGCCAAGCACGTTTGCGATAGCATGCTTAGCACCATTACCAACTACACAGTCAAAGTCTTCAGGAATTTTTATATCTCTTGAAGCTTCAATGTTTTTTATAATTTTTTTCCTTAATTCACCAAATCCAGCGACTGGTGAATACTGATAACTTTTCAAGAAATCTAATTCTGATCTTAGGAGATTCGTAAATTCAGGCAGTGGTCTAAATGGTAATTGACCTGCTGTTAAATTATAAATTTCCTTTCCCTCATCAGCTAAGCTAGTGGCTTTGGCATTAAGTTTTAATGTAACGGATTCATTGAGATCTTTTACGCGTGAGCTGAGTTTCATGAACTTATAATCCTTATTTTTTAGGTAAATGTTTTAAAATTTCAGAGGGAACAAATTGTGAAATATCTCGACCGTATTGATGAATTTCTTTAACTAAAGAGGATGATACATAATAATGCTCAGGCCCAGTCATTAAGAAGACTGTTTCAATCTCAGGATAAAGTTTTTGATTCATCGATGCCATTTGAAACTCTATTTCAAAGTCACCTGTTGGTCTAAGACCTCTAACGATATTTCCAATACTATGTTTTTTTGCATAATCAACAATCAGTCCATCCCACGAATCAACAGTAATCTTTTTTTCGCTTTTATAAAGTTCACTAATCATCGCGAGTCTCTCATCCATACTAAAGAGAGGCTTTTTTGTGGGAGAGACGGCAATCAATACGACCACCTCATCAAAGATCTCTAAAGCTCTTTTTAGAATATTGGCATGACCATTGGTAAATGGATCAAAAGTGCCAGCATAAATTGCTTTCCTTGCAACTTGGGACATAAGTCCTCCTGTTCGTGATTTGCATAAATTCTAGCCTACTCGTTACCGCAAATCGAGTACTGCGATGTAGCTAGTGCCTTGAATGTAAGTTTTTGTGAACTGATCGCCCCAACTTTGCCAAAAATCACTAGCAAAGCCCTTTTGACGATCCGACTCAATCCAGATTCTTCCTTTAAACCACTCTCTTAGACCGAAATTTACAATATCTTGGTAAAGATCTTTTTTTTCGTAGGGCGGATCAAAGAAGATAATAGTGTCGGCTTGTTTTTGTGGATCCCACTGCTCATAGACATTTTGGAATTGATTCATCCAATTAAGTGCCTTGATACATTTTGATTGAATAAGTCTTTCATCACACTCTTCTAGAAAACGCTTTTCGAGATTTACAATATTTTGAGTCAAAACTTTATAAGTCTTGGAGTCGGCTTCAATTAAGATACACTGCAATGCTCCACGAGACCATGCCTCAAGTGCTACGGCCCCTGTTCCGGCGCATAGATCTATAAAAACTATGTCAGTGAGGTCTTGATGAGCATCGAAGATTTTTCTTCGAAGCATGACAGAAGTAGGTCTGACAGTATCGCCTTTAGGGACTACCAATGAGTAGCCCTTAGCGATCCCGCCCAAAAGGGTTAAGGACATTTTTTAAGCTGACTTTTTATGCTTTGATTTATTTTGAACTGGAAATGTAAAAGTCATACCACCAGGCAGTGTCATGACACAGCCATTTTCAGCATCAATAGTAAGTTCAACCCCATCCATATTAAATGAGAAGCCATATTCAGGATTTAATCCAATTTGGGCGACTTGGTCACCAATCGGAAATTCCATCGACATTGATACATTCGATGTTGAGGTCGCGTCATGATGAGAATGCGTTGTAGCTTTCTTTGCTGCCATTGAGACAACATTATCGTGCTGAGTTTCTTCTTCACTCGCTGAAATTTCTTCCACAATATTAAGCTCGCCCTCATCTTCAACTTCAGAGACTTCTTCAACCTCAACAGTTGGGGTGGCTGACTTAGCTTCTTTGACTTGCTCCGGCGCTTCTTTATATTCTTGTTCGAGCGATTCAAACTCGTTCATGATGTCTTGAAGCTCGTCTTCGTTAAAGATCTGTTCGTCGTTATTATCAGCCATAAAAATACCCTCGCAAAAGCGACTTATATTAGGTCCCTGTCAAGTAACTTATCGGATTATTTATAACGCAACTTGAGAGGAAAAATATTCATTATTTCAGTAAGTTAGAAATCAATTGTAAGAAAAATTAAGGATATAATTGTGACAAAAACAGCCCTCTTAGGTACAAAAATGAACCGAAATAATTAGTAAAAACACACACGAATTTGAATATGATTTATTGTTTTTTTAGTGGGCGAAGCCATGGATAAGAAAGGCTTCAGAGCAGACTCTTGGCTCAAACCTACCCATCAGAGGAATTTAGCTTCTAAGCAAGCTAGCGCCGCTTTTTGTCCTACGGATGAGGTTGATGCGCGCTTTATTCCTTCCAACTATTTCGTCCCCGGCTGGAGGGGCGATAGCCTGCCGTGTAAATCTACTGTTGTATTAAGTCAGTCAATCATTGCTCTTTGGCATGAAGCTAAGAATCAGTTGTCAGCGATTAAAAAGCCTACAGCAACACTTGCCAGCATGGTTTATGAAGAATTCCTTCTTTATTGCGCCACGAGAGAGCTTTCACTTACTGGTCTAGATACTCCCGAAGATTTTTGGCAACATCTTCACGATGAGAACTCTCCCCATATTGAACAGCTTTTAGCTTTTAGAGATATTTATTGTTTTAGAGCGGTAACAGTCTATATGTTTAAGATTCGTTTCTTAAACATTCTGATGAGACAAATTAAACAACCTTTTAATGTCGCTCATATGGCGAATCCAACCAACCTCATTTCCAAGCTCTTTAGAGTTGGTAGCTCAACTGAACTTATTTGTGACTCCTTTAGACCAAATTGTTACAGCTGGTTTAGACCAAGTGGTGAGAAAGATCAGGAGCGCCTGGATAAACTTCGAAATATTCTTGAAAACACACATATTACTGAAATGGTAAAGATGTGTAGCTTTAAGAATGTCAGTCATGAAACGATTGCAAGTGATGACTTGTTTGATGACTCCCCTTATTCTCACTCTCTTTCACATTGCTCATTTGGCAGATTTATCAATCTAAATTTGATTTATATGCCTCAGTGGCTCAATGAAAAAGCTCATACTTGCCCTAGAACCAAGCCATCAAGCTTGGGTGTGATCAAAACGAAGTTTACCGGAGACCAACTTACCTCTCTTTGCTTGTCTCACTGGTTGGCGCAAGAAGATAATGTGAATCAAGTTTGGGAAGAAATTATTTGTCCTGATTTTGAGGGAAAAGATTTTACTGATGGAAGTTTTGTTAAAATTTGCCATGAACTACAGTTTTTAACTTTCTTGGTAAAAGTAGCTAAAGAGCAAGACTTTACTGTTTTAGAGTTAATCTCTAAAACAATGCGCGAAAAATATGAAAATGGATCAAACGGGGCCGGTCAATTCTCTCTATTTAATCGCGACCATGGCGTAAAGTCTGGTACCTATAACAGGATTGTCTTAAACCTGATTAAACAACCAAAAAAGAATCCACACCAAAACTTAATCTCTAAAATAAGAGAGCAGTTAAAAGATTTGGATCGAGATGGATGGCTATTTGTTCTTACCAGTCAAAAGCTTTTTGTTCCTAGTCGTACAGATAAGCTACAACAGCTATTAGGCATGGCCAAAGTCCACGCTGGAATTAGCTTAGAAAATATTAAAGGCAAGGGAGAAATTCCTCATTACCTCTACGTCTTTACCCATAGAGATCCAAAACTTCATCCAGCTTCATCTAGAGAGTGCTACCAGAACTTCCAATGGGAAGGTGAACTTAAGATGTTTAGTCACTTTGCTTGGTATGCCAAAGAGTTTGAAAACTTTGTCTTTTCAAGAAAAGCTTACGCTACACCTCTTTATCAATCCGAAAAAGACGGAAGGCTCTTTAACTTCCATCAAGATGCACTTTTTGAAGGAAAGCTTCTGACTTCTGCTAACGAAGATAACTCTCAAATTACCCACCCTTCTTTTTTCAAGAAGCTTACAGGTCGCTGCATTCCACTAGATCAATATTTTCAACTCGAAACTTTAGATCAACAACCCAATAATCAAAAAGAAGATTTCCTAGGGCTAATGTTCAAGCCTAAACAGCACCACCCTTACGTGCTTATCGTCGACAATAGAGATCCAGAACAAATTGAGTTGGAACTTATTTCTTCAGAAGCTTATAAAGCTAAGCGTGAAGAATACGGCAATGCTTATTTCCATTACTTTGGCCTTATGCCAAAGATGAATGATCTCAACCCTAATTTATTTAAAACCTTTTTTGCTTCCGCTATGGGTAAACAGCTTATTCAGCTTTCTTTAAGTGGAAGTATTGCGAACTTAAAATCTAAACTCAGTAGTACTTTAATCCCCGGATTCTTTGCTTATCCCAAGTTCTACTCTGCAGACGTCGCCCAAGTTTTATCTATTCTCGAAAAAAACAGCAACGATATGATGGCAATGCATCCAGAAAGTCTTCAAGATCAATTTGATCTGGCTGTTAAGCTTATTCAAGATACTCAGGGTACATATAGTTGGAACGCTTTATCTCTTCTTTCATCTTTTAAAGTTCAGCTTTTAAGTGGTTCTCAGAATTTAGAAAAGTCGCCAGAGATTATTAATTATAAAAACCCGTTAATTTTACAACCGCTGCTCAAGCTCGAATCATCTCCTCTAATTCCTCACCACGACGACCTATTTGTTAAGTTTATTACAGGTGATCGTAATGCCATCAACTTGCCGCTTGAGAAAATGACTCTGCACAAATCTGCCGATGGTGCCAAGATTGAGCTGATTCATCATGGAGAAAGTCTTGTTGAACTTCATGGAAATGAAGAGTATTTGCACTTTGTACGCTTTATTCTATCTGGAAGTGTTGGTGCCCCTATCGCTCAACTGATCCAAGGTCTAAGACTTCCCAAGGCACAAGAGCTTCATAACGTTATTTCTAACTATCGTGGTATTTCAAAAACAATTCAAAGCCTTCTCTCAAGGACTCAATTGCTAATTGAGAATGTTCTTCAGTCTCAACTACGCTAATCTGCCTCTAAGCTTGCTCCATATCTTATGTCGCCTTACAATAGAGCTAATCATAAAGAGTGAGAGATATTGGCAACTATCGATGAAGTAAGACAAATTCAACGCTCGATCTACCTTTCAATGAGAAAAAGAGCACTGGCCCAGGAGGGTCCGCCTTCTGCAGAACTCGAGCGATATCGGAAAGATCAAGAAAAATTGGCCAAAAGAAGTTTTAATGCTGTTCCGGTGAATGAGCTTTTTGAACATATAGATCAATCGCAAATTATTTATTTGGGAGATTTTCATACCTTTGATCAAAGCTCCAGAACACTTGAGCGTCTTCTTCGACATATGCTCAAGAATAAATCAAAAAAACTGTCTCTTGGAATGGAGATGGTCTACGAACAAGATCAGATCTACTTAGACAGTTATGTTCAGGGACTAATTTCCGAACAGGAGTTTCTTGAGAGTATTAACTATCATGAAAGTTGGAGATTCCCTTGGAAGCATTACAGACCATTTTTTGAATTGGCAAAAAGTAGGGGCCTAGAGATTATCGCGCTTAACTCAAAAGGGAATTTAGCAAAGAGAGATATGCGAGCGGCAAATTTAATTTCTGATTATGTTAGATCTCATAAAAATACCACTATGTTAGTACTCTTTGGTGAACTTCATATCGTCGCCAATAAACTACCTCAAAAAGTTTCGAAAGGGTTTAGTCGTCCTCCCAAATATTCCATCATTCATCAAAACCTTGACGGAGTCTATTGGAGAAGTGGCGGAGATGATGCTTCACTGGTTCGATTCAATAAAAAAGAGTTTTCTCTTCAAAGTTCCCCTCCTTGGGTGAAATACGAAAGTATGTTGTACTGGTACGAGAACTTAGCGGAAGATATCGAATACGATCTCCATCAATCTGTGATGGAGACGGCTTCTGAGGAAGCTGCAGAAAACTTTCTTTATTACTGCGGTCGAATCAACCGCTCTTTTAATTTGGGTCTAAGTGAAGACGATCTAGAAGATTTTAATTTGTTTGATCATGAACAACTTCAAACTGTCCTTGATCGAATTGAACAAATTCCTCAACCTCAACTTATTAAGTGGCAAAAAGAACAAATTAAACGCGCTAAAGCGTTTAAACTCTTTAGCGGTCGCGATTACTATTGTCCACACTTCTCAGTTAATCGCTTGGCCTATCTAGCCGGACTACATTTACAGGATCATTTAAGAACTCAGTCGAATAAACCAGGATTATTATCTCACCTTCAGTCAAAAAAAATAGAAAAACGCTTTCTTGGTTTTTTCTATCCAATGCTTTTGGCTTATCTATGTGCCAAGGTGATTAATCCCTATAGAAAGTGCGACCTTTATCAAGACCTATTAATGCAATCTAGACGAGCTAAACTTAATCCCAAAAAACGGGAGAATACTAAAATTATTCTTACAATTTTCAACCTTAGGCATGGAGAAGAAGAGAGTCTTAAAACGATTATCAAAGGCAAAAACTTACAGGACTTAGCTTTTATTGCAAAACGTCTTGCCCACGCCGTAGGTGATACGCTTTATCATGAGTTTTTCACGCTACAACCAGAGAGCTTTCAAAGAATAACGAGAAAGACAGTGGTAGATCAATGGAATATTACCGGATTTATTGCCTTGATGAAGGAAGTTTTTCCAGGCAAAAGTTATCTTGATACGAAAAAGCGATTTTTCTAGCGATCTTGACTGGCAAACATCTCTTTAAGCTCGCGCTTCGTAGCTTTAGTAACATTTTTAACTCTAATATCGGCTGATTTCTCAACGACATTGAAGATAAACTGAGTTCTGCGTCCCGTTTCAGTATTTTCAAAGCTAACTTTTCCAATCCCTTCTACAAGCTCACGAGCAATTTGCAGATCTACATTTGATAGTGACTTGGTTCTAGCAACCTTTGTTGATTCGAGTAGGATATCTTCTGGAAAAATAGAACCTTGCACATCAATACTGACCAAAGCAATTCCACCAAGACGTTTCATCGATACAGCTAACTGCTTAGAGCCTTCAGCTGCGTTTGCCACAGCTTCGCTTAATGCATGAAAAAGAACTTGTTCAAGATCCTCACTTTTACCTTTCACACGAATACTCTCTTCATCCTCAATACTAAGACTTAAACGAATGCCACGAGTAAATACCGTGCCACTGATAAGATCAAGATGTCTTGAGAGAATCGCTTCAAGATCTGCTGTTGGACCATCAGGCTTCACAATCGACTTAAGTTGAAGGTTACGACTTCTTCTTTCTTCACGCTGATCATCTTTTTCAGAATCCTGCCAAACTTGTTCAATCGCTGCTTCTCGCAATTGCTGATCTTGAGCTGTGATTGTCTTAACTTTTAATCCACCCTTACCTTCAAGACTAAGAAGAGCATAGGTTCGATCAAAAAGATCTTTTGTTCTTGGTAAATCATTATTAGAAAGAACACGATCAATTAAAGTTTTAGTTGCATTTAGTGTCGCTTTGCCACTTTCTAAAGAAGTATAAGCTTCTGCTTCAACTTCCCTATTTGTACGACTTTGCTCACGAG
>CAYGQW010000062.1:0-14433 GCA_964352175.1 uncultured Halobacteriovorax sp. | reverse complement strand
ATTATCAAGTGTATATCTCTAAGCGATTCCTGAGTTTTTTCTAATTCATCAATAAATGAAAGTGGGTAAGACGAACGGCCATTTTCCGCAATAGATTTGTCAAAGAAATCAACCGCGCCAGTTTTTTCATTCATGACGACATTTTCTAAAAGTGATCCAAAGCGAGTTGATGCTTTATAGATTCCAGGCTCAGTTTCTTTTGAGAGCTTATAAGTTTTAGCGTAGCAGCCACCTTCGAAGTTAAAAACACCTTCGTCAGATAAGCCGTGCTCATCATCACCGATGAGTAAGGTTCCTTCGTCGCAAGAAAGTGTTGTTTTGCCCGTGCCTGATAGACCAAAGAAAACAGAGACTTCATTGTTTGGAAGATGACTTGCACCAGAGTGCATTGGAAGAACCTTTTTCTCAGGCAAAATATAGTTCATGATTGAGAACATACTTTTTTTAATTTCTCCGGCATAAAGCGAGCCAACAATGATGGTTACTTTTGTGTCAAAGCAGGTCGTGATAACGGTTTCAGCCCTAACGTCATAATCACTTGGATTAATCTTCATTTCAGGGACATGTAAAATTGTGAAGGCATTTTCATTCATTGCACTCATCGGTGCGCGAAACATATGATTCGCAAACAGCACATGATGTGGATGACTCGAAACGACTCTTGTTCCGATATTATGCTTTTCTTCAGCACCAACTGAACGTTCAGTAATAAAAACTTCACGATTATCTTCATTAAGATAAGCAATCGCTTTTTGCTTAAGCTTTTCAAAATTCTCCGCTGTCATAGGGCGAAGTGCATTTTCCCACCAAATAGAATTTTCAGTAGAGGCAGATTTAACAACATATTTATCTTGAGCTGAGCGACCAGTATGCTTTCCTGTAACAACTCTTAAGGCACCATCTTTTGTAAGATGCCCTTGTCCTTTTTGAACAGATTTTTCAATTAATAGGTTATTGGGAATATTAAAGTATATTTTTGCATTTGATTTTTCAGTCGCGAGACCAAGCTCTTTGTAGAAATCCATAAGTCGACTCCGGAATATTGCGCATAGGGCAAAACATATAAAAACTTGGACCAAGATTAGCTCTTTTAACACATTCAAGAAAGTTTTTATCTATTGATAATTTAAATGGTCAGAGTAACTTTAGATAAAGAACGAGGCTGGTCTGGATTAAGTCCCTTGGCGAGAGCGAGCGCTTCAACGGTAATATAAAACTGATGAATAGCGTTAATGGGATCTAGGTCAATATGACTGCTAGTCTTATATAAACAATCAGTTAGCTCGTTCTGCTGATCACTAATGACGATGACATTGGCACCACGCTCTTTCATCATTTGACCTAAATCAAATAGTGCCTTCTGACACTCGCCCCTAAGCGCAAAAATTATGAGAGGGTATTTCTCCTCAATGACAGCTTGTGGTCCATGCAAAATCTCTGCAGCTGAAAAGGCTTCAGCTTGAATGTGACAAGTTTCTTTCAATTTTAATGAAGCTTCTAGCGCAATTGACAGGCCAAGCCCTCTGCCGACAATCATCGTTTTTTCACTCGTACTAAGTAGATCGATAATCTTGGACCAAGGAGAAATGCTTTCTCGTTCTAAAGTTTGTGACGCTTGTGCAAGTGCGACAAGAAAACTTTTGTCTTGAGAATATTCACCAATTAAACTGGCGCTCGCAAAAAGTGATGCAATAAAAGATTTAGTGGCGGCGACTGACTTTTCTTCGCCAGCTCTGAGTGGGTAAACGAAGCTAGCTTCATCTGCTAGTGGAGAATTCTCAACATTAACCATCGCTAAGCTTGGGAATTTTTTTTCTCTTAATGATTTAAAGACTGCGATAAGGTCAGGGCTTCTGCCGGATTGAGATATCCCTATTGAAATTGTTTTTGAAGCATCAATTGATTTTTCATAAATTGATATCAGTGAAGGAGTAAATGATGTTGTAATTTTACCTAATTTAAGACTTGCTAGATAGTTAAAGTATTGAGCTGCATGATCACTACTTCCTCTTGCGATTGTTAAAAAAGTGTATGGGTTAAACTCTTTCCAGCTTTTACAAATCTCTAATCGAAGCTCTCTATTTTCAGCCCATTGATGTGCAATAGTCTTGGCTGATTCAAGTGTTTCAGTATACATAAGAGTTTTCATAACTTGATACCCTTAGAGTAAACGCAGATTAGTTTTCCTGATTCATTTGTAAGTATAAGATCTGCTTTTTTACCAATAATAATCTCGCCCCTATCACTTAAATTTAACAGTTGTGCCTGTAAGTAAGAAAGTCTTTTGGCACATTCTGGCGGAGTTAATTTTAAGCTAATAAGATTTTGTAATGCCTGAGCTAGGGTAAGTGAGCTACCTGCCAGAGTTCCATCTGAAAGTCTGACCCCATTAGAACATTTAGTTACATGGTGTTCGCCGAGTTTATATTGACCATCTGGCATGCCTGAAGCTGAGGTTGCATCAGTTACAAAGTAAAGGTTAGGCACTGCTCTTAAAGCCATCTTAATTGCACCGGGATGGACGTGAATCAAGTCCGGAATGAGTTCAGCGTACTGCGCATGGGCCAAACATGCACCAACAACTCCGGGAGCTCTATGATGAAAACTCGACATTGCGTTAAAGAGGTGAGTAACACTAGAACAGTCTTGAGTTAGAAATTTTTCAGATTCTTCATAGGTTGCATTAGAGTGTCCTAGTTGAATTTGAATACTTAGATTTTTAATTTCTTTCAAGTCTTGCTGAGTAACACCACTTTCAGGTGCCAAAGTTAGAATCTTTATGGGAGCGATAGAATTTAACCTTTTCAATTCTATCAAATCAAAAGGTCGAACAAAGTTAGGTTGTGCTCCCAGCTTTTCCTTACTTAAAAAGGGACCCTCAAGATGAACTCCAATTATATCGGCTTCCTCATCTTTAGGGTTGTCCATGACTTTTGCAACATCATGGAAAACTGTTTCAAGCTTGTGGCTTGTATCTGTAACTGTAGTAACAAGTAGAGACGTCGTGCCATTCGCTTTGTGCAACTTCAGCATTTCACGAATGGCTAGTTCACCTTCCATGACGTCAAATCCTCCACCGCCGTGACAGTGAAGATCGATTAGTCCTGGATAGAGATACGGTTCTTCTCTTCTTATATCACCAAGAAAATTAATCTTAGTTATATTTGAATCAAATTCAATTTCACCAAAAGAACAAGATGACTGAGTTACAATATTAGCCTTAATTTTCATGGGTTAATCTTACGATGAAACGTCAGAAAAGAAAAAGCCCACCTAAGTGGGCTTTGAATGATTAAGGTGTTGCTTCGCAGGGTCCATATTGTCGCATTAACTGACCAATAGGTCCGCCAGTTCCGCCATCTCTTCCTCCACCTCTTAGCTTTTGCCAATAGGAGTTTGTTGGAAAAATTCTTCCATCTGTTCTTCTTTCAACTCCTGATCGAAGCGTTATGGTCCTTGAGGCATATTCGCCATCTTGACCTTTAAGGAGCTCTTCCATAATACCGACTGCACATTTGGAGTGGTCTAAAGCATTATTGGAATTAGATGCAAAACTACAGCCTGTCCCTCTCCAGCTTCTATTTCCTCGAAGCGAGTTTAATTGATAGAGGCCACGAGGTGGATCAGATCGATCATCAATATCAGAGTTAAGATTGACTACTGTTGTATTACAAGAAGACTCAACCTGAGCAATCGAGGCGAAAGTCCAAACCCAAAACTTCACTTTTTGATTGTCTGTTAGGTTTCCCCAATTTGGACAAGTGTGAGGAGCAGACTCCATGCCAGGAATTGCATCACTTAAAAAGAGACTGTCTCCGCCACCTTTAGAAATGATTTCATCGCGAATAACTTGTCCCCAGGCTCCGTATGTTCCATTGTTATTAATAAAACCGCGGCATGCAGTATTGAAGTAGCTTCTTGAACCGTTACGAGGCCTTGTTGTTGGAAGTGCTAATGAGTCAGGAGTTGCATCTACGCGACAAGAGTGACAAACATCAGAGGGTGGGTTTCCAGCTGTTTGTAGAGTTCTATTAACTTGATTTAACCCTCTAACTTGTGCAGCGAGTGAAAAAGATAGAATTGAAGATAAGGATATAATGAGGAGCTTATTCATGGCGACCTCCATCCTTTTTAAAGACACATTTCACTTTGCTGTCTTTAATTTCATAAATTATTTGATCCTTACTAAATGTAATGGTCTTAACAGCAGTAACTTCTTGCGCCTTCAAACTGGCAGGACAACGATGAATCTTAGTCGTTTGAGAAAGCGAGTTCTCTGTGAACGTAAAAACTTTATCAATATTACAAGAGTCATCAGCAACTTCAGTTGCTGTATCATCGAATGGCCCGAAAAATAATTTTTGGCCAATTCTAAACCCCTTTTCAGAGTTTTTACTTACAAAGACAAGTTCACCCTCTTCACATGAAGGACTACTCTTATCCGTAGGTTGATAAAACCCGCTTTGAGCCTGCACAATTTTTAAAAAGTTCTCTTGTTCGACAGAGGCTTTGGCTTGGATCGTTGCCAAGCAACAGAAGCTCACCATGATAAGCGTGATTGCCTGTTTCATTATATGCCTTCCTTATTTTTTATTTGGATATGACTCTCTCACAAGTATATCTCTTAAAATTTACCACTTATTTTGAACTAGGTTTTAGCCCTGGCAAAGCATGCCACAATAAAGCCGACTTGATTGATCGGTTAATAAATCCTAGTCAATAAATGTAAGTGCTGATTACAATAGCCGAAATTTAAACAAGGAATATTAAATGAAACTATTATGCTTGATCTCTTTGCTCGGACTTATGAGCTGTGGAACCAAAGTAGAGGGTTTAAGTAAAGCTGAAAGCTTTACTCATCCAAATATCATATCTGGTCGTATGGTTGTTGGTGGTGTGGTGGATGCAGTTGAAACGATGAAGCCGAAGACTGCTTTAAGTTATGCCAATTCACTTCGTGCACAAATTATCGAAGAAAGGCCAGCATTCAAAGTTTCAAATGCTAGCTACCTTATTAAAAAACTTGGCAGAAAAAATTATAATAATATTCTAAGTGAACTTGAAATGGATGGAGCTCTATCAGAGGCTTCACTTGCGATGTTGGCGACTAAAGCAACAGGTGTCAGGTATGTAACACTTGCAAGGATTGAGTCCAATGAAGTTTCAAATAATAGAAATGAACAAAACGATACAGATTCTCAAGGTAATGAAACAGGTAAGAAAAGTATTGTAACTACAACTACGCGTGCAATTACTGTAAACTTCAGAGTTCTAGATCTTAAAGAAAAGTCTACGGCTTGGAGTGGACTTATCTCTAAGTCACAACAACAGCAATCTAAATTTGCTGTTAAAAGCGAAAGTGGTCTAATTTCGCTAGTTAAAGCAATTAAAGGCACAGAAGAAACTGAAGATGATAAGAAATATCCATTTCCCAAGGCTCCAGCCCTTAAAGACGTTCTAAAACAAGCCTTTATGGGTTTTGCCGACAACCTTCCTGAAGAAGAATAAAAACAGATGATCCTGCCTTGATTCTTTTCAGGGCAGGTTTATTTTTTAGGAAAAAGAAACTTTAAAATATACGGCAATCTTTGGGCCCAAAATTTTTCAGAGTGACCAGCATTGCTTTGAATGATTGTCTTTAATTGATCTTTACTCAATCTCCAACTTAGTTTTTCTTCAAGCTCAATAATATCTGCAGTAATTTCATTTTCAAGACTACCGCTATCAATCCAGATTCTTTCAGGCAAAAACTTCGATTTGGCTAACTGGTCAATAATCTGTTTATTGTCCCACCAAAGTGAAGGCGATAGTGCAGCCACCTTACTAAAAGTATCTGGATGAGAGAGGATTGAGAATAATGAAACTAAGCCGCCAAGGGAGGAGCCAATGATGGCTCGTTCTTTAGCTTCTCTGTGAACCCTGAAATGACTTTCAATATGAGGTATTAAGTTCTCGACAATCATCTCGAGATAATTATTTGCACCGCCGCCGCCGGATTGTGGGGTATTTGTTGGAGTGTAGTCCCAAATTCTTTCGCTTGTATTATCGATCGCAATGACAATGACTGGCTCTATGATTTTGTTTTCAATGAGATAATTTAATGTTTTTTCTGCCTGCCAAGTTTGTCCTAGGTAAGCCCTTGTTGGGTCAAAAAGATTTTGTCCATCATGCATGTAGATTGTTGGATAAATATCATTTGTCTGGTGGTAGTTGGGCGGTAGATAAACAAAGATGTCACGCGCTTGAAGTTGAGGTTGTGGTTGATAGTCTTGCTGCCATAATTCGAAATGACTGCTTGCTTGAGCATGAGCGTATGAAAATAGTACGAATAGGGTAGCTAATATCTTGGACATTTACTGAGCATAGCAATGAATAAAGGCTAATAAAACAAATAGAGACAATGAGTTACCTAAATTATCTTGATCTCAAGCTCAGACTTATCTGAACACTTGTTAAATAAAACACTTAGCATGAGAACTTTTTCAGCTGGCGTTATGGCCAATGCAGTTGGTGCTGCATAATAACCGTAGGCAGAGCAAGATATACCCTCTTTGCATAACGATTTTAAATGACTAATTAATTCATTAAAAGAAATAACGTTATATGGAATCACACTTTCATTATCCCAATCTCCAGATAGAGCTAATTTTTGATATGAGTTTTCGTTATCACAAATAGTTTGATTTTCCCAAACTCGTAAATCAAATAAAGTATATTTTGAACTAACTCTCATTGCCTCATCGATCATTTCTTTCCAATGATTTAGATGATGAAAAACGCCAAAAGAAAAACAAAATTCTGAATGGTTATCTTTAAGTGGGATGGTCTCTCCATCAAAATGAATAAATTCAGTATTTTTACTATCTTTAAACCTGATCTTGGAAGCATCAATCAGTTCAGAGCTAATATCTATACCTGTATAGCGAATAGAGTCATTGGCTTCACGAGAAAACAACGCAGAGCCGCCGGCGGCGCATCCTAAATCTATAACGCTATTAACGGCTTGGATTGTGGGAGTAAAGAAATGCCTCTCTGAATTGTAGAGATCATTGAGTTTAGATCGGTGATTTTTCCAAAACTCTACCTCATTAATATTTAAGCCATAGCCGTCTTTTTTAACTCTCATGTGATCATTCTCCCATCAAGCGATTCTAGCTTAGCAAAAATAATTATGATAGATATATGTCTTGCGGCAATTCTCATATAGAGGTTCGGATGAAGATAATTGGCTTAGTTCCTGCGCGAATGGCGTCATCAAGACTACCTGGTAAACCAATGATGAAAATCAATGGAAAACCAATGATTGAACATGTCTACAAGAGGGCCATGCTTTATAAAAATTGGACTCATCTCGGCTTATGTACATGCGATAAAGAGATACAAGACTTTGGCCTGTCTCAAGATTGGTCTGTTCTTATGACGAGTGATAAGCACACTAGATGTCTTGATAGAATCGCCGAAGCCGCTCCTATGCTCGTGCCTGATATTGATGACCAGGATATCGTTGTCTGTGTGCAAGGTGACGAGCCAATGCTCCTACCTGAAATGATTGAAGCTACAATCGAGCCACTTCTCAAGCAAGCGGATGTTAATTGTACTGTGCTTGCCATGGATATTATTGACGAGACTGAATGGAAGCATAGAGACGTTGTTAAGATTGTCCACAATCTTAAAGGTGACGTTCTCTACACATCAAGATCTCCTATCCCACATTCGGATAATTTTAGTTTGGAAATTGGAGCGAAGAGAATTTACGGGATATTTGCCTTTAGATGGCATTTTTTAAAAACGTTTACTCAATTAGCAGAATCGCCCTTAGAAATTGTCGAATCTTGTGATTCAAATAGAATGTTTGACTATGGTTTCCAACAGCGAATTGCACCATTCCCTTATGTAGAGTCTTACGCCGTTGATAATCCAGAAGATATCGCGCGAGTTGAAAAAGCAATGAAAACAGATTCACTTGCTGGAAGCTATTAAGGACTATCATGACGATGTTTAGTTTAGAAAATTCTTTAAGAACTTCGATCTTTTCAGATGAGCTGCAACGTCCTTTCGCCGAAGAAGGGCGAGATCCGCAAACCCTGTGGCTTGATAAAAATGAAAATTTAGATAATCAATTGCATGAGTTTATTACTACGATCATATCATCACTTGATCCTAAGTCTTTTTCAATTTACCCAGACTGTTTTGATTTGTACCAAAAAATTGCAAACTCTGAAAATATTGAGCCGGAATCTTTACTTCTAACTGCAGGTTCAGATGGCTCGATTAGAACGGTTTTTGAAGCCTGTATTAATCCGGGTGATGTTGTCCTTCATCCAGATCCAACTTTTGCTATGTACTCAGTTTATTGCAAAATGTTTGGTGCCAAGCAGGTTTTGTTGGAATACGAGCGCGGTATTGAAAAACCTGTAATGAATCTTACGAACTTTCTAGAAGCAATTCAAATCCATAAGCCGAAACTTGTTTGCCTCGCCAACCCTGATAGTCCAACAGGTACGGCATTTAACGATATTGAACTAGAGGCAATTATCAGTACAGCTTATGAAACTGGATCTCTTATTCTGATCGATGAAGCTTATTATCCTTTTTATCCAACTTCGGCATTAAAATGGATTAATAAATACCCCAACTTACTTGTAACTAGAACATTTGCTAAAGCATGGGGATTAGCAGGACTTAGAGTTGGTTATCTTGCTGGAAATAAATCAATCATGGGTTATATGCATAAAGTAAAACCAATGTATGAAGTAAACACCGTATCTTTGAGAGTTATGGAAAAGATGATTGATCATGAAGAGATCATGAGAAAATCAGTTAAGGATATTTTAGCTGGTAAAAGATATTTTATTGATGAAATGAGTAAGCTTGGCTTTAAAACGATCGATACCTTCGCTAATTTTGTTCATGTAGAGTTTACTAATAATCAAGAAGAAATTCATTCTGCACTTGATGGTAAAGTTTTGTATAGAAAGAGCTTTGGCCAAGAATGTTTAAAAGGATACACAAGATTTTCTGCCGCTCCTGTTCCAATTTTTGAGCATGTGGTTAATCTGATAAAATCTGCCATCAATTGAGGAAATAATGAAGACGATTAAAATAGCAATTATTGGCTGTGGAAGAATTTCTGGTCATCACTGTCGAGCTATAAGAAATATTAAAGGTCTAGAAATCGCAGCCGTCTGTGATCTTGCTGAGGAAAAGTCACTGATTTACTCAAAAGAGTTTAACGTTCCAAGTTTTACGAATTACCGGAAAATGTTCGAACAAGTGCCAGATATAGATACTGTGGTAATTGCTTCTCCTTCAGGAATGCACTTCGAACACTCAATGGAAGTGATGAGTGTCTTTAAGAAAAATATTATTGTAGAAAAACCAACTTTTATGAAGCCATCTGAAGTTAAGCTGGCTTATGAATGTGCGCGAGAAAATGATCTGCATATTTTTCCTATCTTTCAAAATAGATTTAATAAAGCTGTGCAAAAAGTTAAGCAGGCATTAAATGATGGGCTGCTGGGGGATATTCATTTGCTCAGTGTACGAGTCAGGTGGTGTCGACCTCAACGTTATTATGATCTTTCTGAGTGGAGAGGTACATATGCAATGGATGGTGGAGCTCTTACCAATCAAGGCATTCATCATGTTGATCTCATTAGATATCTTGGTGGCGAGCTAACTAGTGTTAACTCAATAATGAGAACGCTCGGTGCTGAAATAGAGGTTGAAGATACCGTCGTCTCTAATCTTGAATTTACTTCAAATGCTATCGGAACACTCGAAGTTACCACAGCTGCTAGACCCGATGATTTTGAAGCTTCAATTTCGATTGTTGGTTCTAAGGGACTTGCAAAAATTGGAGGCAAGGCAGTTAATGAACTTGAGATTTTCACTCCAAGTCCTGAAGATTGTCCTAAGTATAGTGAAGACTTCACAGGTTCTGTTTACGGCAATGGTCATGAATTTCTTTATAAATCCATTGCTGATTTTTTTCACAAAGATATTCCATACATTATCTCTGAAGATGATTGCTCAAAATCAATTCATTTACTTCATTCTTTTTATGTTTCTAGCGAAAGAAAATCGCCAGTAAATCCGACCGATCAATTGGAGTCAAAACGACTTGGTCAAAAAGATGAAAAATTAGCAGACCTATATAGAGTTTAGTTAAGGGACTTGGCCCTCCTGAATTAGATAGCGTACTGCTGCTGGAAGTTCGCGTTGTTACTTTAACATTGTAGTCAACTTTAACAATGGTGCTATCCCTCTGGTGGAGCAAATTCGACAAGCTTCACAAGAATACGCCAGAAAGCTATAATAGCATTCTGGAGTCAAGTAACGATAATGGAAACAAATAGCATTCAATATTTTATCTCTCAATTTGTATCACCTGAAAATAGGTTGTTTATTCCCTATCTTTTGACGTCTTTTATATTCTTCTACATTTTTAAGAAATTTAAGTTGCCCCATATCGCCAAAGACAAACAAAGTTTTGAGCAAGATATTATATTGTTTCTATTAACAATATTTTGTTTTTATTTAATAAACACATATGTTTTTAATTATATTAGAGCTTTGATTCCGATGTTGCTGCCAGAGGATTCTAGTAAAATTGTATTCTTGAAAAACAATGATTTCATGAGGCTATTTTTCTCATTGGGTTATATTCTGGTCTATGATCTTGCACTTTTTATTAATCACTATATTTCTCATAAAATACAAGCATTGTGGAATTATCATAAAGTTCATCACAGTGCTAAATCACTTCACGTTTTAACTGCTCTTCGTTTTCATCCAATTGATGCCTTTTTGACAAAACTATTTGTTCTTACTTTTGTACTTTTGTATTCCTTTTTAATGGAATTTTCATTCGGCCTAGAGTTTAGAAGTTTCGAAGTCGCAGGTGTCTCCATCTTTGTTGTACTCTTTTATGCTCTTGGCTACCATTTGCGCCACTCTCACACATACCTATGTTACCCAAGATTTTTGTCATTATTTTTTATTTCACCCGCAGCTCATCAAATTCACCATAGTGATCAAGTTGTACATAAAGATAAAAATTTTGGCTTTATCTTCTCTTTTTGGGATAGAATATTTTCGACCTATTATGATCCAAAAATAGAGATAGAAAATAAATCTCTTGTCAATTTACGTTTCGGCTTAATTGAAAAAAATAATTCTAATCTATCTCTCTGGGAAATGCTAAAGAGTCCTATTTTAATTCGAAATCGATTTAATCTATATTTTTTTATAGCAATCTTACTACTTGTCTTAGTTACTCCTAATTCTACAGCACCTATCGATCCAAAAAACAAGAATCTTCTGATAGAAAATCAAACTTGGCGAGAGCTGCAAGAAAATATTAAACAAGGTTATGATCGCATTATTATTCCAACCGGTGGTTTTGAGCAAAATGGTCCTTATCTTACGCTCGATAAACACCAAGTGGTGGTTGGATATACTTCTCTTGAAATTGCCGAAAGACTTGGGAAAACCTTGGTTGCACCAGTAGTAAGGTTTTCACCTCAAAGTCTTGAACATTTAAATTTTACAGGGACATTGGCAGCAGAAGAAGATGTTTACGAACGACAATTGATGGGAATTGGTGAGCAGTTAATTAAAAATGGATTTAATAATTTATTTTTTTTAGGAGATAGTCTGCATGGCCAAATTGGATTGGAAAAGGTTGTCCAGTTATTGAAAGATAAATATCCCAACAAGAATTTAATTTATGTTAAGTCATATTATTATTATAATAAGGTTAAGATTCTTGAACAAAAAGGTTACAGTCAATTAGAGATCGGTGACCACGCAGGAATGCTAGAAACATCAGAAGTTTTGCATATTAATAAAGCATTAGTTCGTCATCATTCTACAAAACCAAAGCGCATGGCGGATTTTTCAGGTGAGCCAACTTTGGCCAACGCCAATTTGGGAAAAGTTTTACTAGAGGATAAAATTAATAATGCCTTAGTTGAAATTCGCTCTGGCCTTAAAGACTGATAAAAAAAATTGGTGCCCGGGAAGGGACTTGAACCCCCACGACTTGCGTCGGCGGATTTTGAATCCGCTGCGTCTACCATTCCGCCACCCGGGCTTTGGGTTCGTTATCTTATGCTTGTCGTTGTTTTTGGTCAATTATCTTTCAATAAATTTAATGTCTCTCTGATGCTGAATCGAAATGGTTGTTTAAGCTCCTTTTCGAGATTTCGACCATCAATCACGCAAGAAAATTTAATATAATCAAGCAGGTAATGAGGAAAACTCCAAAAGGGAGTATTAAAACCTCTAGCGATTGGCTCTAGGGCAAAGATTGGAAATGGAATAATTGGTAATCCGATCAGTTTCTTAGCCTCACGAACAGAAATAGCTTCGTTGGGAGCAACATTATAGATTCCGGTTGGAATATGGGCGATTGATTCGGCCAATGAGTGTGCCATATCAAATTCATGGACGAACTGCAGCATGGGATTGTAGTCAATTGGTACTGGAGCATAGGCAGTCGTTAGATATCGCGTCATTGTATTATTAATTTGAGGCCCCAGAATATTACAAGGTCGCAAGATGACAGTTGAAAGCTGAGTTTGATTCTTCCACATCCAACTACTGACTAGTTGGTCCATTTCTACTACATCACGCAGTTCGGGATACTTAATTGATGCTCTAAGAGAAGCATCTTCTGAGATAAATGTAGGGTTATCTTTTAGTGCTCCATAGACGTGGAAGGTTGATAGCACGACGACTTTTTTTAATTGATACTTTAGACAAAGGTCTAAAATTCTCTTGGTTCCCATTAAATTGAGATCTAGACGTTGAGCTAGATTAAGCGTTGGCCCTGACTGTGCGTGGCTTAATCTGCCAAGATGTAACATTGAATCGAAATAATTATCACGAAAAATTTTCTCAAAGTTACCACGTGTATACTTCATCCTAAGATAAGTAACTTTATCTTCTGGATATTCTTTAACCATTGGTCTTGAATCAATACCGACAATTTTAATATCTGGAAAACGCTTTAGTAGTAGACCTGCAGTTATTCTTGCTAGCCCGCCAGCCATTCCAAGAATAAGAAGTGACTTTGGTTGTTGTTCCACTTTTATTCCTTGTGATCTTTTTTACTAAGCTTATCAGAAATCTTATTTCCAAAGAAACTGCGTCGATTTTTTAAACCAGCATCAATCATTTGTTGAATTTTCTCATGGATAAAATCTATATGCTCGTCTAGTTCACTATCTGGAGCATCAGCACTTAAACCTTCAGGAATCATAAAGGCTTCGCCTACATGAATATCAACAGGTGAGGGAAGTGGAACAATATTGGGAGCAAGAGGCATGGCCGGAAGACCAATCTTCTTGGCCAACTTAAGTGGATGCCAAACAATAGGATAAAACTCTTCAGCTCCGACAACGGCAACAGGTAAGATTGGAATTCCTGTTGCGAGTGCAATTCTAAAAAATCCTCGACCAAATTTTTTCATGTCATAAAAGTCTTCACTATCTTTAGCGATCCCACGAACACCTTCAGGAAAGACTAGGACACTTTCACCCCGTTCAAGCAGATTAATACAGTTTTGTCTGTCTCCAAGCACGGCGCCACCTTCAGCGGCCCAAGAGCCTATGAAGGGTATTCCAGTAAAGAATCTCTCTACCATTGGTCTTAGTATTCTGGGAGGTTCAACTTGAGTTGAAAACATAGAACAAATAAGCATCCCATCAATGGCGATTTGTCCTGAATGATTTGCCACTACGATATATGGCTGGTTTTGAATATTATTAATACCAAAGCAGCGTACTCGGAAGTAGTGTTTGAATAGGGGCCAAACGCGCTCAAGACTTTTTCGAGCTTGCTTTAGGTTAAGTCCCCATGGGTCTTCTTTGCCTGGATATTTCTTCTCTAATTGAGTGAAAATACTGTCAAAGTGAGACTTAGTTTCAGGAGAACTAGCATCATTAATCTTATTTAATAGCTGTTTAAACATTATACTCAACTTTAGAATGATCGTTTATTTAGATAGTAGCAAATGTCCGCGTCTTCACAAAGATCCGGCAGAAAGCTATAATATGGTCAGTTGGAGGCAACTATGCAAAGGCAACCGCATTGGCGTTCAAAATTTAATGAGATTGTTCAAGTTTGTACTGATGAACTTAAGAAAACGACTGAGATCGGCAAGAAGATGATCAATGCATCAAAGACGACCTCAAATTTGCATGAAGCTTATGAAGAGCTAGGTGTTCTTGTTGCGAAAGAAATTGAAAATAAGCAGCTAGATTGGGATAACCCAAGGGCACATGAGTTATTATCTAAGATTAAAAATTGTGAGAGCAATCTTAACGATATTGAATCTGAAGTTAATAAGATTAAGTTCGCACATGGACCCGTTGATATTTCTCAGTCATCTAAGTCAGAAAACATTACAAAAGATCAATAGTTAAA
>CAYGQW010000061.1:0-14547 GCA_964352175.1 uncultured Halobacteriovorax sp. | reverse complement strand
CTTTTAGAGCGATTACATTTGATGAGCTTGAACAAAATTATTACGATCAAATTAAAGATCTAGTCGCTGGTGGCGCTGATATTATTTTACCTGAGACAACTTTTGATACGCTTAATCTTAAAGCCGCTATTTTTGCCTTTAAAAAGTTTGAGCGTGAGCACGGAGAGCGTCTGCCTCTCATGCTATCTGTAACCATTACAGATGCTTCAGGCAGAACACTTTCTGGCCAAACAGTTGAAGGATTTTGGAACTCTGTTCGTCATGCTAATCCATTTTCAGTTGGTATCAACTGCGCCCTAGGTGCACGCGAGATGCGCCCTTATATGGCAGAGCTGGCAAAAATTTCAGACTGCTATGTTTCTTGTTATCCAAATGCTGGTCTGCCTAACCCTCTATCAAAGACTGGCTATGATGAAACTCCCGATATGACTGGTCGTTATATGGGTGAGTTCGCAACCGCTGGTCTTATTAATATTGTTGGTGGCTGTTGCGGTACAACACCCGGCCATATCAATAAAATCGCAAGCTCCGTCAAAGGCATTGAGCCAAGAAAAGTTTCAAACCCTGTACCTGCGATGAGACTTTCTGGTTTTGAGCCACTTAATATTTTTGATGAAAGAGCTACTCGTTTTTTAATGGTTGGTGAACGAAGTAATGTTACAGGCTCTCCAAAGTTTGCTCGATTGATTAAAGAAAATAATTTTGATGAAGCTTTAGAGATTGCCCGTCAACAAGTTGAAAACGGTGCTAACGTAATCGACATCAACTTTGATGAGGGTCTACTTGATTCAAAAGCTTGTATGATTAAGTTTTTAAATCTTGTTGCCAGTGAGCCTGATATTGCTCGCGTTCCTATCATGATCGACTCTTCAAAATGGGAAGTGATTGAAGCAGGACTTAAATGTCTGCAAGGTAAAGGTATAGTTAATTCAATCTCACTTAAAGAAGGTGAGGAAGAATTTTTAAAACACGCCCGACTAATTAAAGATTATGGCGCTGCTATGGTCGTTATGGCCTTTGATGAAAAAGGACAAGCTGCTACCAAAGATGAAAAGATTCGTATTTGTAAGCGCGCTTATAAACTTCTAACTGAAACCGCTGGCGTTGATCCACGCGATATTATTTTTGATCCCAATATCCTAACTGTTGCGACAGGAATGGAAGAGCATGATAACTACGCGGTTGATTTTATCGAAGCTGTGCGTGAAATTAAAAAACAATGCCCAGGAGCTTTAACTTCTGGTGGTGTTTCAAATATCTCATTTAGTTTTCGTGGCAACAATCCAGTCAGAGAAGCTATGCACTCGAGCTTTCTTTATCATGCGGTTGATGCTGGTCTTGATATGGGTATCGTTAATGCTGGCATGCTTTCAGTCTATGACGATATCGAGCCCACTTTAAAAGAGCATGTTGAAGACGTTCTTTTAAATAGACGCCCAGATGCAACGGAAAGACTGATCACCTTGGCCGAGTCAGTTAAGTCATCAGGCACTAAAAAAGAAAAAACGGGAAAGGACTGGCGTAAAGAAGAGCTAGAATCACGCATTACTCACTCTCTCGTTCACGGTATTCTTGATTATATTGAAGATGACACTGAACTTGCTCGCGCTAAACTTGGTCGCCCACTCGATGTGATCGAGGGTCCACTTATGGACGGCATGAAAGTCGTCGGTAAGCTCTTTGGTGAAGGTAAGATGTTCTTGCCTCAAGTTGTTAAATCAGCGCGAGTCATGAAAAGAGCAGTAGCTTATCTTGAACCATTCATGGATGCTGAAAAACAAGATAAAGGTACTTCTAATAGCCAGGGCACATTCTTAATTGCCACAGTTAAAGGTGACGTTCACGACATCGGCAAAAATATTGTTTCAGTTGTTTTGGCTTGTAATGGTTACCGAGTCGTTGATTTAGGAGTCATGGTTTCATGTGATCAGATTCTTAAACGCGCGCTTGAAGAAGGCGCTGACATTATTGGCATGTCAGGACTCATCACACCTTCACTTGATGAAATGATTCATAATGCCCGTGAAATGAAGCGCCAAGGCATTAAAACTCCTCTATTAATTGGTGGAGCGACGACGTCAAAAGCTCATACTGCAATCAAGATTGCGCCAGAGTATGACTCACCAGTGGTTCAAGTTGGTGACGCATCTCTAGTTGTAGAAGTCTGCCAAAGCCTTATTAATCCAGAAAGGAAAGAAGCCTTTGCAGAAAAGCTTAAAGTTGAACATGAAAGAACCAGAAAGATGTTTGCTGAAAATGCTAGTAAGCAAACTGATTATGAAAAGCTTGAGCAAGCTAGATCTTTAAGTGATCCAATTGATTGGAGCTCTATTGATCTGCATAAGCCTGACTTTTTAGGCGTGCATGATCTTGGCGAATTCCCAGTCAGACAAATTGCTCCCTATATCGATTGGTCACCGTTCTTTTGGACTTGGGGCTTAAAGGGCACTTGGCCTAAAATTGCTGAAAATCAAAAATATGGCAAAGAAGCTCAAAAGCTTTACGATGAAGCACAAAAGCTTTTAACCGAAATCATGCAAAAGAAAGTCTTTAGACCAAGAGCCGTTGTTGGCTTATGGCCAGCAAAAAATAGTGGCGATGACGTCATTCTTTACGAAGACGAGAGTCGATCAAAAGAATTAGAGAAGTTTCACTTTCTTAGACAACAAAAGTCCAATAGTAAGTTTCAATGCCTAGCAGATTTTGTTGCACCAAAAGATGATTATATGGGCTGCTTTGTTGTAACGGCAGGACAAGAAGTTGATGACTTTGCCAAAACCTTTGAAGCAAAAGGCGATGATTATACCGCCATTATGATTAAAGCTCTTGGAGATCGTATCGCCGAAGCCTTAGCTGAAATGGTTCATAAAAAAGTTCGTGATGCTTGGGGCTTTGGACTAGAAGAAAATCTTACTCTCGAAGAGATCATTAAAGAAAAATACCGCGGTGTAAGACCAGCTCCAGGTTATCCAGCTTGTCCTGATCACACTGAAAAAAGAACGATCTGGAAGCTTTTAGATGCTGATAATGCAGTTCAAGCTAATTTAACTGAAAATATGGCGATGAATCCACCATGCTCGGTTTCAGGTTATTACTTTCAATACCCTGGGGCAAAGTATTTCAACCTCGGTAAAGTTTGTGACGATCAAGTTCAAGATTATGCCAAAAGAAAAGATATGAGTTTAGAAGAGGCTAGGCGATGGTTAGGTCCTAACCTCTTATAGTTTTAAACTGTTTGTGCTCGGTATGTTTCATTGATCATCTGAACCAGAGAATGACCCCAGTTTTGATAACCTTTATAGCAATCAACTTTAGTGCAGGTCCTAAAGATTCCTCTGGCTGCACTTACTTTTTGCATTTTAATTAAATTAGAAATGACTTTAGAAAGAAGACCTTTATCTAGTCCTGTGGACAGATTAAGTTCTTGTAACGTCATGGTCTTTTCTTCAAGTGTTTTTAAAACTAGCCATTCAGAATATAAAAGTTCATTCATGACTAAGCTCTTGCTAAATTTTTATGAGCCAGGTCGATTGATCTTTTCCAATCAAGCTTATCTTTCATCATCTTTTGCAAAAAACTTAGCTGATCCAGAGATAATTCCTTTAAACAATCTCTGGCAAGTTTTTCTAAATCAGAATCGGCTTCATCAACAATCTTGTTAAAGATCTCCCATTCATCCAAGCGCATTTTTGCGCCATTAAGGATTCTAAAAACTCGTGTTTGTTGAATACCTGTTTCCACAGCAATCTCTCTTATGCAGGGCTGATCTCTAAGCTGCATATATTGCTTCAAAGTTCTTTCTTGTAAGTTCATTAATACTCCTTACGATTGGTTGTCCTGCCACATTAAAAGCAGGCCTGGGGCCAAAACTTGAACGCCTTAAGCTATTGAAGATTCAAACTTGATTGAGAGCTTTGGTCCGAAAAGAACTGGTAAATTCAAGTCTTTTTAAGACCGGACTTGGTATTAATTTTCTAACCGCTTATAATCACAGCATGCCAAATAAACACCTGATTCGCGTCGCATCAACAAATATTCGCTTTGCTAATCCTGCTGATAAAAATAATGACTGGCAGTTTAGAAAGTCTTTTTGGGCCAAGCTGATTAATGACTTTGCTCCAGACTTTATTGCAACTCAAGAAGGGAGGCAACCTCAACTCCTAGAGGCACAGGAGGTTCTGGATAAATTAAATCTTATCCATGAACATAGAGAATGGATTACGGAACGTATGTATCCCTGTATCTTTTTTAATCCATTAAAGATGGATGTTGTATCTAGCGGCGATGCTTGGTTGTCTCAAACACCACTAATTGCTGGTACTAAATCTTTTGAAAGCGCTTTTCCAAGACTTTGTACCTGGGCATGTTTAAAACACAAAGAATATAATAAAGAAATATTTGTCATTAACACTCACCTTGATCACGTAAAAGATGAAACTCGCTCACAGCAGATTGAAGTTGTTATACAAACAATCAAAAAAGAGAATTACAAAAGCTTACCAGTCATTCTTTGTGGTGACTTTAATGAAGATCCTTCTGGTGAGGTACGAAATAAGATTAATCGTCAATTAAACCTTAAAGATCCTTGGATAATTTTTGATAAAGCTGAAGAAACGACTCACCATAAGTTCTGTGGTTTTAATGATGACGGAGCTCGAATAGACTGGATACTTTGTTCAGATGAGTTCAATCCTAAATTAATTGAAATCGATAAGTCTCACCAGGACAGTCTTTGGCCATCAGATCACTTTATTGTTAAAGCAGAGCTTGAAATCTAGCGAGCTCTAGCGACTGGTTCACCTAACTGCAGATAAGTCTCCATCCCTTTAGCAGTAAACTCAAGCATATCAGGCTCAGGAGTCCATCTACCCTTTTCACCTAAAACAATCACGGTTGAGCCACCAAAAAGAAAATAACCCTTCTCATCACCGCGCTTAAATTCATCAAGATTTCCTGACTGTACAATCTTGCCAACACATAAAGCACCAACTTCAACATAGGCTAGTTTTCCAAAGTTTTCAGTCTCAATAATTGTCACTTGTCTTTCGTTGGTTGCAAAAATATCGGCATACTCTTTTAGAGCTATTGGGTTTACTGAGTGAAGCTTTCCGCGAACTCTATAATGATCTAAAACTTTGCCATTATCTGGATAATGAAAGCGGTGATAATCAACCGGACAAAGCCTAGCTAAAAGTAGTGGTCCATCTTTAAAGACTTCACTCCAACGTGGACGATCGAGCAAAGCTTTAGAAGATAAAAACTTACCTTTAACCGGAACCGTTTGTTCGTTTGTCATGCTCTCATAAGCGAAGTATCTTGCCTCACTAAAGGCGGGCATGATCTGTGGCTCTAAAGCAAAAGCTCTTTTTCCTTGGACGAAAGTTCGAATAAAGAACTCATTAAAGCTCCCATATGGGTCTTCTTTAGTTCGCCCTGGCGCTGGCTCAAAATCATTGAGATCGATACCAAACTCTTTAACAAAAGGAGCGATCTTCTCTTTAGAAACACCCCAGTTTTGATAGGCTCCATAGATCTTCGATATTGGGGCTTTAACTAGAAAGTTAGTTAGGAACTGACCGGTAGGAGTCTGATACAGCCATTTTACCTGAGCATTACCGTAAACCTTTTCCGCCTCAACTTTTTGTGTATGACGGTTAAAATATTTAATTTCCAAAGGATGACTCCATTAAAACGAAAAGTTGACGCAGGGTTTACTTGAATTTCGAAAATTGAGTTATTATACCTATGTTGTGATCTATTTGAAAATCCAATCATTAACCGGAGTATAAGTCTTGAAAGCTATGTCAGTTTTGGTCTTATTTATTATTCTTCCCCTAAATGCCTGGGCATTATTTGGTAATGATAACTCCCCTACACTTGGGCCAAGTATTGCCACCGAAGCCGCTAATCTTTTAGAGAGCGAAAAAAATACCATTTCAATCTTTAAAAATAGTGTTGATACAGTTGTTAACGTTTCAAATATTCAAATAGCAAGACGTGGTTTTTTCGACATGGACCCTACCGAAGTCCCAGCTGGTGCAGGAACGGGATTCGTTTGGGATACTAATGGTCATATAGTCACGAACTATCATGTGATTAGAGGCGGCGATAAGTTTGTTGTTAACTTTCATAATGATCCAAAACAATATGAAGCGGAGGTCGTTGGAAGTGAGCCAAGAAAAGATATCGCCGTCTTAAAAGTCAAAAATATCCCTTCAAAATTTAAACCGCTTAAAATTGGTTCATCTAGTAATTTATCAGTTGGACAAAAAGCCCTTGCTATCGGTAATCCTTTTGGTCTTGATCACACTCTTACTCAAGGAATTATCTCAGCGCTTGAAAGAAAAATTGAAGGCATCGGTGGCGTAAAGATTCATGGCATGATTCAAACCGACTGCTCTATTAACCCAGGTAACTCTGGTGGACCGCTTATAGATTCAAAAGGACAGCTGATTGGTATGAACACTATGATCTTTAGTGCTTCGGGATCAAGTGCAGGCGTAGGTTTTGCTGTTCCCATTGATACTATTAAACGAATAGTTCCAGACTTAATTAAATATGGAAAAGTTAATCGTCCTGGTCTTGGAATTGCGCTACTTGAAGATAATTACAAATCTTACTTTAATGTAGATAAAGGTTTAGTAATTAAATACGTCGATCCTTCTTCTCCAGCAGGAAAACTTGGACTTAAGGGAATGACCCGTGATCCACGAGGGCGCTACTACTTGGGTGATATCCTTTTAAAAGTTGATGGTAAAGAAGTGAATACTTACGACGATATTTATAATCTTTTAGAAAATTATAAAATTGGCCAAGAAATCAGCATCACATATCTTCGAGATAAAAAAAATATTTCTACCCAAATAACTTTAACACAAATTTAATTCATGTTCGGGTCCATTGCGTCCCGAACTCCTTCTCCAACTAAATTTAGTAGCGTCAATGTTACAAAAATCGCTAGGGATGGATAAACCGCTAGCCACCAAGCAATCGTAAAGTTCTTTTGTGCTTGTGCCAAAAGCTCACCCCAGCTAGGAGTTGGAACTTCTAATCCGAAGCCAAGATAATCAAGACTAGCGAGAGAAACGATGTTGCCAGCAATCACAAAGGGCGTGAAGGTTATAATTGGCCCTAAAGAATTAGGTAATATATGCTTGACGATAATTCTATATGTAGAAGCACCCATTGATCTAGCAGCTTCTACAAATTCGCGCTTTCTATTTTTTAAGAATTCTCCACGAACGTAATAGCTGATACTAATCCAACCAAAGATTGAACTAATAATGACAAGCATGGTTAAATTTGGAGTAAAGAGCGAGATTAGAATAATTAGTAAAAAGAATTGAGGCACAGTACTAAAGACTTCGACGAGTCGTTGACCGACAAAATCGACTTTTCCTCCAAAGTAACCCATGACTCCACCAAAGGTTGTGCCAAGAAGAAAGCAAAGGAACCAAACAAGAACGGCATAGAGAATACTATATTTAAATCCATAAAGAATTCGAGCAAAAACATCTCGACCACGATCATCCGTTCCTAGAAGATTAGCGCTACTAGGGTGAGCAGGATAATAGTCTACCTCTTTATTACTCTCAAAGGGATCCCAATTAAACATTGGCCAAACAGACCAATCTGTTTTGACCTTTCGCCACTCGATAATTAACGTATCAGTAACTCCAATATCACTTGGATGATAATCTAATAGAACAGGATAAAATGTCTTTCCCTTAACTGAGGCAATAATCGGTTTACTATTGGAAAGTAATGGAGCGGCAAAAGTCATCACCACCATTATTATAAGTATAACCCCAGAATAGACGGCTAGTTTTCGAGCTTTAAAGCGGCGCCATCTCTTAAGGGTAAGATTATTTTTAATGCATCTTTCAATCATGAGAAATCGATCCTTGGATCTACAAAAACATAAGCAATATCAGAGATTAGATTACCAACTAACATTAGCAGCGACTGCACAGTAACTAGACCCATAATTACATTATAATCTCTATCGAGAACCGAACGATAACCAAGCAGTCCCATACCATCTAAATTAAAAATAGTTTCAATTAATAGTGAACCTGCAAAGAATACAGAGAGAAAACCTCCAAGTCCTGTGACTATTGGAATTAGTGCATTTCGAAGTGCATGTTTCATCGTCACTTGTTTTTCGGAGAGCCCCTTGGCTCTTGCTGTGCGAATATAGTCTTTCTTGATTTCATCAAGTAGAGAATTTTTCATCAACATGGTTAAAATTGTAAAAGACCCGATCATGTAACAAATAAGAGGAAGGATAAAGTGATGAACTCTATCAATGAACTTTCCCCAGAGTCCTAAGTCATAATAGGCGTCGGAGTAAAGATCTCCGATTGGAAACCATGCAAAATAGCGTCCACCCGCAAAGAAAACAATCAACAAGATCCCAAGCATAAACCCAGGAATCGCGTACATAGCAAAAAGAGAGACGCTACTCGCCAAATCAAACTTAGAGCCGTGCTTAACTGCCTTAAGCACTCCAAGTGGTATACAGACAAGATAAGATAGAAAGAGAGAAATCACGCCAAATTGTATTGAAACAGGAAATTTACTGATCACAACGTCAATCACTGGCTCTTCATAAGAAAAACTTTCTCCAAAATCAAGCACTGCAAGATTCTTTAACCAAATCCAGTAGCGAACATGAACCGGCTTATCAAAGCCATATTGCTTTTTCAGAGCCTCAACAACTTCCTCTGAAACTGCACCAGACTCATTATTTGATGCACCGGCAGCTCCCGTTGCACCCATTCCACCAAAACGCATTTGTTGAATTTTTTGCTCAATAGGACTACCTGGAGCGAGGTTAATAATTCCAAATACAATTATCGTTACACCAAAGAGTGTAGGAATCATTACTAGAATTCTTCTTAGCAGATATTTAAACACGAGAAGCCTTCTTAAGGTGATAACCACCAGTTATTTACACCAAGTGTATAGTTATAAGTATCCTTCTCCATTTGAACTCTTTTATTATGCCCGTAAAGTGAATACTTCCGATTGAAAAAGAAAATATATGGATGATCATCTGCAATTAGTTTATGTACCTCTTTAAGCATTGTGGCACGCTTATTTCTATCCATCGTTGCCCTTGCTTGATCTATTAGCTTATCAACTTTGGGGTTTGAATATTGAACAAAATTTGATCCTTCATTCGCAATAGAACTTGAATGCCATACTTGTTTGGGATCCCAATCAACTTGTCCACCTGTCCAAGCTAGTCTAACAGCATCAAATTTCCTTTCGTTCAACAATTTAATAAATGTATTCCATTCTACGTATTTTACGTTTACATCAACACCTGATTTTTTGGCATCTTCTTGAAAGATTGTTAAATATTTAATGAAGTCTTGTAACGGTTCTAAAATTGTAAATGAAAGTTTAACACCCTTCTTTTCTAAGATGCCGTCCTGATCACTATCAGCCCATCCATCTTCTCTTAAAAGCTTAAGAGCCTCTTTAGGATCATAAGGTACAGGTTTTATACCTGTATTGTTATAAAAGCTTTGACGATATACGGGGCCATTAGCATCTAGAGACAGATCAAATTGAAACTTTTCATTCATCATTGGCTTGTTTATCAGCATTGCAAGGGCTTTTCTGGTTTTAACACTTGAAAAGATTGGGCTCTTTAGATTAAAGCCAATAAAGCTGTAACCAGAAGGGGCTTTATTTTCAACTTTCTTTTTTATAAGTTCTTTCCCCCACTTTCCCCCTTTGGCTCTTAAAACAAACTTCTCAGGCGATAATCCTACAAAGTCCAAGTCACCCTTTTCAAAGCGTTGCAATTCAACTTCAGGCTCTTTCAAAAAGCGCATAGTGATTCTACTAAAATTATATTTATCTTTCCCATTCTTAAGTTTAAAGCCATACCAGTCTTTATTTCTCTTTAGAGTAATTTGTCTTCCTCTTTTAAAATCTTCAAGAATATATGGGCCACTTCCTATGATTGTTTTATTAAGCTTCTTACTCTGCTTGCTATCTGGATTTTCATAGATATGTTTGGGAACAATTGTTAAACCCGCGGCTTGATCAAAGTTAGCGAAATAAACTTCTTTAGCCTTGAATTTAACAGTTAGAGGATCAATCACTTCAACTGAGTCAAAATTTTCAAAATAAGACCTTCTGTGAGCTGTCTTATACTTATTAGACTTGTCCATAATTGCATCAAAAGTGAACTTTACGTCTTCTGCTCTTACTAAGTGACCATCATGAAACTTGGCATCATCTCTAAGTTTGAATTCAAAAGTCATTCCATCTGGTGAAATCGTCCAACTTTCAGCAAGACTTTCTTCCCATTCATAGGTATCTGGATTTCTTTCAAGTAAGCTCGACATAATATAGCCTTCAACTTCCGCGGCACTAGCATCTTGTGAAGACAAGGGATTGAGGGTTGGTGGCTCAGAACCCAAGTTTGTTAAGAACGTCCCACCGATAACAGGGGCGGCTACAGAATGAATAGAGAAACTCAAACTTACAACTGTTAAAAAAATCTTTAACATATACTTCCTTCTAAAATTTAATGTTTATTTTTTATAATAAAGTCGAGGGTCTAAAGACCATCTATCTGTTCTAAAATTATCTTCCGCAATATTATATTGTTCTATTTTAAAATTGATATCATCAACTCTTTGCTCTAAGTCCTTATAGTTTCTAAGAGAAACAAGACGATCTTCCTCAATAAGAGCCAGGTTTTCTCTCCACTCAGCCTCAAGCTTTTCTCTCAAGACCTGATATCTACCATTGGTCGCCTCAACTTTCTCAATATAGCTTTCAAGGCTTTTTTTAGTTCTAAGCATTTTACCAGAGAGTGCAATTTTCTTTTTAAGCAGGACATCTAGAAGTTCCCGACCCATTTTCAGATTATTTATTAGGTCTGGTGAGAAAAATCTAATATAGGCGCCTACCGCAATGTTTAATGTTCGATCGCAGTATGCATATTCCGGTACTTTAACTAAAATATATTCACTTGATTTTCCTACAACATAACCTTTACAGCGAATATTTGGATCTCGCTCATCCCAAAAATCAACTCTGTCTCTTTTGTTAATATATTTTGCGTTCTCAAAACTTAATTTAAATCTCAAAAGGCTTGCGGATTGGTTTATTTTGGAGATTCTTCCAGCGAAATCTCCTAGATCGCCAATATTAGGCATTGCAACTTCGATATTCTCAATTTTTGAAAATGAGTTATTCAAAGGTAAACATGAAAGTAATATTAAAAATAGAATTCGCATTCCACCATATTCTCACGACATAGCATTTTGCGAAACTATTAGGACTCTTTTTCTTTAAGTTGAATAAATTATTCGGCTTTTTTAAGAATAATACTGGCCGTAAACTCTCCAGTATGAAGAGGTTCTTCATACTTTAAAACTTTCATACCTTTAAACATTGTTAAGACTTCACCCTGACGAAGAAGATACTCCTCATCATAGCGCTCATTCCCCTTAACAGTTTTCTGAAGATCGGTGTGAGACTCATAGATTAGAATTCCACCAGGCTTTAACCATGAAAGCATTTTCTCATGTAGCTTTCTATCAACATAATAAAAACAAATAATCGCATCATAAGAACTCTCTGGAATTTTATACTTTGTCATAGAAGCAACAATCGTATTGATTCTAACGCCATACTCATTTGCCAGCATCTTTGCCTTCTTAACAGCGACAGAACTAATATCAATACCGGTGACCTTATAGCCTTTCCTGGCCATAAAGACGGCATTTCTTCCTTCGCCCATCCCCATATCTAAAACTTTTGACTCCGGTGGGATATAGTCATAATTGAGTGCCAAAAATTTAGCCGGTTTTTTCCCAAAGACGTACTTAGCATCACTGTACTTGCTATCCCAAAAAACCTTACGGTCTTTTGAATTTGCTCCATCAATTTCCCTAACACCCGAAAGTGCTTCGTACCTTTTGGCATTTATAGCTTGACGTTGATTGGCTTGAGCACTTATCAAAAACAAGTTTAAAAATATAAAAGTAATTTTAATAGGACTCGGCATCTTCCTCTCCTACGCTTTTAAATTCTTCACGTTTAGGAGAAATACCTAATTCTGCATCGATTAACAACATTAGCATTTCAAACTGTTCCTGTAATCTACTAATTAAAACTATGAGCTTGTCCGTTACAGTCCCCGGCATATCTTCAGTTATCATTAAATACCAACGCATTTCATCGACAATTCGGTGAAACTTATCTAACGCTATAATAACATCTTCGCTGCAATGCTTAAGATCGTTTAATGAGGTTCCGTCATAGCGTGTTTTAAAAACTGCTGGAAAGTGCTCTCGAGTTCTCTTTTGCGCAAAAACTCCAACATACTCCCTTTCTCGCTCCTTAATTCGTTCATACAAGCCTTGAGCATCAAGCTTAAGGATGATTAAAATTCTAAGGGCATTATCATCTAATTTACTCTTCATAATTGCCTCAACTAAGCCGTAGGTAGCTTAGCTCGTCTGCCACCAGGCCATGACTTGGTATCAAACTCTTCTGTCATAATAGCAATGGCTAAATGACGAACGATTTCATCTACACTTAAAGGCAATCTTAAATGATCAAAGCATTCAAGTCGACGCGCTTGCGCCAATTCACCAGACTCGCTAAAACTTGAGGCTTCAAAAAGACGAAATTTTTTGGTTCGCATTGCAAAATCTAGATATTTCGAACGAAATGACATGTGTCTTGCCAGTGTCGACATATCTGGAATATAGGAAAGTACATATTGCTTTGTCGGTTTTGCTAATCCTGTTAAATCTGTAGGACTAACTGGAACGAGTTGAATACCATGCACCGCCAATCGGGTTGATAAGTGCACAAAAGCTCTTGGAAGCTTTTCTGAGTAGTTGAGGAAAAAAATATGAGATACATTCTCGTTCATACCTTTTTATCGGTATTTTCAACAGGATTAATTAAGAGAGTCTTGTACTAGGCAAGTTTTGCCTTTTAGATACTGCCATCATTGATAGTAGAATTCCAAAAGCTAATGACAAAGCAAAATTAGACATTCCACTTTGATCATCATCAGAGTTATTACTCCCAACTAATGCGACTGAACCACAAGCAGCAAATGTTTTATTTTCGGAGCTGCTTGCCAACGGAGAGACATAACCAATTTGTTGACGATATAGTGTTTCATCCACAACTGCATTTATTCCTTGAGAGTCATCGAATGTTAGGGCAGATACCCCTGATAAGCTGGCGCCCATGATGCTATATTGCTGAGAATGGTCCAAGCCAAAAGTATGGCCAAGCTCATGGAGTATGGTCTTTTTGAGCATATTTTGAGAATTGGATCTAAGAGCATTGTTTCCTCCATTTAAAATAATCTCTACTTTAGAAAAAAACGTTCCAGTAGAATGTCTTACTGTTACAGCTAAAGTAGTAGCTGGGTCATAACCCGTTTCAGCGGCAAAATCATTAGACCAACGTATATGATTTCCACTAGGTCCATTAGTTGAATAGCCTGGACTAACTGACCATAGCTCTCTACCTGCTTGATCTTCCCATTCTTGCTGTGCCTCCTGAGTTAAACGAGAAAGCAAGTCTCCATCACTAGGGCTAGTTGCAAACTTTCCTAGTGCTACCGGAACAGATCCCCAGTAATAGCCTTGCTTAAAATCTTCCGTGAATGCCCAAGCAAATCCTATGCAAGGTCTTAACAACGTGAAGGCACAGCAAACAAATATGAAAAAAGAGTTTGGCATATGACATCCTTGTCTAGCCGTTTCACCTCGCCATCCTAGCGAAGCGTTCTTTTAAAGTTGAACCTAACTTTCTAATCTCTCCATACGACAGACAAAACCATTGTTTAATCCAACATTATACTTTTGCCCAATTTGATATTTGTGTGGTCCATCTCTAAGAACTGTAATTGTTTTCAACTTCGAATCCTTCAAGGCTGACTCGTCATTACTTTCTTCGATGCGGAATTCCACTTGAACTTTGGCGAGGGCAGAAAGGGGAGCTTGAGATTCTTTAACAGAGTGAACTTGACCAACAAAATTATCTTCACACCGCGTGGTCAATTTCATTGTCGCTAAAGCTACACTACTTCCCAGGGAAGTTGTAATGACCGCTGTTGCGATCAGTAAGCTTTTGATGACAATTCCGTCTTTCATCTCAAACTCCGCTATATCTTTCATCATCCTTGATCTATCCGGTTCCATCCATGGATCCTTCTTGTTTAATTATATTGCACATGTGATGCCAACTTTTTAAAACACAAAATAGCGATTTAGACGGGTTTCCGGTGCCCCGATGACCTTATAGGGGCAACATGCCCCCAAGTCTTTCTCCCGGATAAACAACAAAATCTCTGGAAAGGTTTCAATTTCAGCATCTTGCCATGGGATCGAAATGTCCCAAACCAATTTCGTTAGATTGTTTTGTAATGTCAAAACTCTGTGATGATAGCTTGAGAAAGTTTTATCAAAGTTTAAACTGCCTTTACAGGTAGTTTATAAACCTCATCATGAGCTGACATTCTCTTTCAAAACGCAAACTTAGCTA
>CAYGQW010000060.1:0-14634 GCA_964352175.1 uncultured Halobacteriovorax sp. | reverse complement strand
CTGCAAAGGAGTGTGGAATGCCGCAGCAAGATGCTAAGCAGATGGAACTTGGAAAACTAACTGAAGATCAGAAGATCCCTTTGGTTTCTCTTTCATCACTAACCGGTTTTCCGGTCGACTTCATCAAAAAAGAGCTACTTCTGGAAGAAGATCAGCTCTCATTGGCGGAGCTTCGCCGCTCGATGCTAACTTATTTAGAATCGAATTCGGAAATGTTACAAAGTTGATCTGTCTCGACTGTCAGTAAGACTAACGATTAAGATCGATATTTAAAGCCCAAGGGATTACCCTTGGGTTTTTTTTTGTAATATTTCAATCTGTAGAGGCACTGACTATTAACTAATCTAGGTGGTCTAATATGAAGAAAATTTCATTGATGCTAATTTTAATCTTACCATTTAATCTCATGGCATTCGATCACGAACATTCAAAGTTTAGTATTCTATTAAGCGAGTATGTTGAGATAGAAGGACCAAAAACTTCAGTGAATTATACTGGTCTTAAAGAAAATCCAAAAGCTCTTGATAATTATTTAAAAGATTTATCGCAAGTTCGAAAATCTACATATGATCAATTCACTGACGATCAAAAATTGTCCTTTTTAATCAATGCTTATAATGCTTTTACAATTCAACTGATGCGCGACAATTGGCCTACGGATACAATTAGGGACTTAGGATCAATCTTTTCATCTCCATGGAAAAAAGAGTTCTTTACGCTCTTAGGAGAAGAACGTTCTCTAGACTGGATTGAACACGAAGTCATTAGAAAAGAATTTGAAGAGCCAAGGATTCACTTTGCAGTCAACTGTGCATCATTAAGCTGTCCTTCATTAAGAGCAGAGGCTTTCATAGCGACTAAACTAGATGCTCAACTCGAAGAGCAGGCTAAGAGCTTTCTCAATGACCCGATTAAAAACAAATTAGTTGGGAAGAAAGCAATGTTATCTAAAATTTTTGATTGGTACGGAAAAGATTTTACCAAAAAAGATAAAAATCTCATTCGCGTTTTAAATAAGTGGAGAGATATTAAGTTCCCAGAAAGTGGTGAAATAGGATTTTTAAATTATGAATGGACACCAAATTCTTTTGAAGTAAAAAACTAATTTTATAACTAATAAATAATTTTTTTAAAATCAGGATGAGTTCGCTTCCAAAGAAAGGCATCGGCAATATAATGATAGATAGCCGGAGTCGTTACAAATGCGACGCCAAAAGCCAATAAGTAATTACCTTGGTAACCGCTAGATGGAATGATATCTATTTGCTCATCGGTGAGGATGGTCTCTAATACACCCAGTATTATTGAGCTGAGAACGATTGCTCCAAGAGCAAGCTTTGGCTTATTCCAGAATCCAGTTTTTAGTTTTCCTTGAGCAACTGCGCTTAAGTGATAGTAGGTAACTCCGTGAACGGCGAGTATCGGTAAAAGTGTTAGATAAAAATCCTTCGAAATAAAAAAACAAAAATTATGAATTAAAATTGGGAAGATTAAAGTAGATAACACCGCAAGTGAGACATTCTTTTGTTTATAGGATCTTATTATTTTTAATATCAATGAGATAAAAGCGAGGATGCAAAGGATATAGATAGATATCAAAGCATTAGAATTTGGATAAATGAACATATCTGTGGGAGTGAAAAAACCTTGGTAGTTTATATCAGATCTAAAATGGTAACCAATAAATGGAAGGGCTGTGAGTGCATAAAGCTCATTTGCTGCCAGGGGACCTTGGTCAGGATTAATGGCTAAGCTCCAACGATGAACGCCATAATATTGTCTGATATGATGAAAAACAGTCAGATAAAGAACTGCTGACCACAAGCCAGGTAATCCGAAGGAGCACCAAAGAAAGATCGTCAACAAGATAAGTAATGGAAGAAAAAGATGAAGCCATTTTGCTCTTCGAATTTCTTTTGGGTCGAACCAAGTGCGCCATGCTGTAGCATACACATGTGAAGTATCAACTCCAATGGTAACTAATAATATTAGGCTAATTTGCAATGGCTTGTTTAACCAAAAAGGAGAAAAGGCGATGATGGATAATGCCAAACCATAAAATGAAGTTAATTCTCGCCTTGCATTTGCTAGTATCCACATGTCTCAAATGATAGCATGACTTACTTAGCTTCGATGAATGAAATATGTATTTGGGTAGTATTGTATGGGAATTAAATTGACTGGAAAAATCGGAATTAAAATTAATTTAAACTATTTGTAATAAAACTCCTTCTTTGTGCACTAAGAGATCATATATGATTAAAAAAATTGCTATTCTATTTATTCTTGTTCTTATCATTACGAGTTATTTTTATTTTGAACTAGATAAGAATTTAACTTTTGCTTATTTAAAAGAGAATCAAGCTGACTTGCAGGGTCTCGTTAGAGACTATAAACCTTGGTCTATTTTAATCTATATAGGCGTTTATATCATGGCCACAGGTCTTAGTTTGCCTGGAGCTACGATCCTTACCCTTGCTGGGGGAGCTCTCTTTGGTTCTCTTATAGGGACACTTTATGTATCAATTGCTAGTACATTAGGTGCGACTTTAGCCATGATTATGTCGAGACTATTTTTGCAGGATTGGGTTAATCGAAAGTTTAGCAAGCGAATTGAATCGATTAATAAAGGCGTGGAAGCTGAAGGTGCTTTCTACCTTTTTACTCTTAGACTTGTGCCTATCTTTCCATTTTTTCTCATCAATCTGGCAATGGGACTTACTAAAATTAAAACCTTCACTTTTATGTGGGTTTCCCAACTTGGAATGCTGGCAGGAACATTTGTTTATGTTAATGCCGGATCACAGCTCTCAACTCTTGAGAGTGCTTCAGGTATATTATCGCCGAAAGTGTTAGGTTCCTTTGTTTTGCTTGGTGCTTTCCCTCTTCTTGCGAAGAAAATACATAATCTAATTAAAGAGCGTAAAGTGTATAAAGGATTCAAAAAACCAAAAAAGTTTGATTTTGATATGATTGCTATTGGCGGAGGTTCTGCCGGACTCGTTACTGCCTATATTAGTGCCGCGGTTAAAGCAAAAGTAGCTCTAATCGAAAAAGACAGAATGGGTGGAGATTGTCTAAATACTGGTTGTGTTCCCTCAAAAGCAATACTTAAAGCTGCAAAGCATGTTTATCATGCGAAACATCTTGAAAGTTTTGGAGCCAAAGTTTCTAATGTCGAAATTGACTTTCCTAAAGTTATGAAGAGAGTACACCAGGTTATAAAAGATATAGAACCTCATGATTCAAGAGAAAGGTATACAAAACTAGGGGTTGATTGTTTTGAGGGACATGCCAAGATCATATCTCCTTGGGAAGTTGAACTAAATGGAAAAATACTTTCAACTAGAAATATAACCATTGCTACGGGTGCTTCGCCCTTTGTGCCGCCAATTCCCGGAATCGAAAATGTTGAGATTTTAGTTTCTGACAACCTTTGGGATATAACCGAACAGCCTAAAGAGCTTATCATTCTTGGTGGTGGACCAATAGGTCTCGAAATGGCCCAAGCTTTCAGTCGATTAGGATCAAATGTTTCTATTGTTGAAATGAATGATCGACTTATGAGTAAAGAAGATGCGGACGTGGCTGAAGTTGTAACAAAAAGATTGATCAAAGAGGGAGTAAAAGTTTTAACCTCGTATAAAGCAGTAAAGTTTAGCTCGTCTAATGAATTAATCGTTGAATGTAATGGTGAAGAAACAACTCTAAAATTTGATAAAGTCTTAGTTGCTGTTGGAAGACGCGCAAGAGTTACAGGCTTTGGCTTGGAAGAACTTGGCGTTAAGATTAGAAAAAATGGAACAATTGAGACAGATGAGTATTTAAAAACGAACTTTCCCAATATTTATGCCTGCGGAGACGTTACTGGTCCCTACCAATTAACTCATATGGCGGCTCATCAAGCATGGTATTGTGCTGTAAATGGAATTTTTGGTTTTCTAAAGAAGTTCAAAGTGGATTACTCTGTCGTTCCTTGGGCCACCTATACTGATCCTGAAGTCGCAACAGTTGGTCATACTGAAGATAGTGCTAAATTAGCTGGCATTGAGTGTGAAGTTTATAAGTATCAACTTGATGATCTCGATCGAGCCATTGCAGACGGCGAAACAGATGGGTTTGTTAAAGTCCTGGTTGCACCTGGTACAGATAAAGTTTTAGGCGCGACAATAGTAGGAGCTGAAGCGAGTGTAAGTATCCTTGAATTTGTACAAGCTATGAAACAAGGCTTTGGTCTTAATAAAATTCTAGGTACTATTCATCCATATCCAAGTCTTCGAGAAGCGAATAAATATCTTGCTGGAATTTGGAAGAATTCTACTAAGCCAGAAAGACTTCTAGCGTATCTTAAGAGATTTCATTCATGGCGAAGAAGTTAGATGTTTGATAACAGATTTAGAGATAAATTTATGCAACCTTTGGGAAAGCCTATTGCAAAATTTATCCTACGTCTTGGAATTACTGCGAATCAAATTACCATAATGTCATTTTTTATTGCCTTGGGTTCCGCATACTTTATGGCTCAAGGTGAACTATTTGTTGGTATTATTATTTGGTGGGTCTCAAGAATTTTTGATGGATTAGATGGGGTCATCGCACGTCAGTCTAATACTTCATCTGCCTTTGGAGGCTTTCTAGATATTAGCCTTGATATGCTAGCCTATTGTTCAATCGTCGTAGGTTTTAGCTTTTCTTTTCCCAATTTAAATCACTTGTGGATGCTCATTCTTGTCGGATATGTGGGTTGTATCACAACAGCTTTGGCTTTCGGACAAATGAATGAAGATGCAGTTGATAAAAGCGATAATAGAAGTCTACAGCTTGCAATGGGATTAGCAGAGGCTACTGAAACAGGTATTGCTTATACATTATTTGCATTCTTTCCAAATTATTTAGAAGAGCTTGCTGTCTTATGGATTACTATATTGGCCATAACGATCCTTGCACGTTTTACATACGCATATTTACTTCATAAAAGGTTATAGATTATGCAAGCGATATTCCCATTAGTTATTTTGATTTCTTGGACACTCTATCGTCTGAAAAATTCTAGGAAAACGGTAGTTTTTGCATGGACTCTGTCACTTGTATTTGTTTTGTTTGGTCTATATTTACCTGGAATTAAAAACTTTTACTTAGTTCTTAATTGGGGCGTTTCAGCACTTTCACAAGCGACTAATCATGCAACAAGCTTCTTGTTTGGCTATTTGGCAGGAGGTCCTGCTCCGTTTGAAATAACTCAACCAAGTAATCTGACGCCAATAGCGTTTGCAATTTTTCCACTCATCATCGTTATTGGAGCAATATCCTCTTTATTATTTCATTGGGGTATCTTACCGACAATCATTAGAGCGATAGCAAGATTTATTGTTCGACCTTTAGGAATTTCTGGATCTTTAGCTTTTGGAGCGAGTTCAAGTATCTTTTTAGGAACGATTGAGACACCGCTAATTATTGCTCCCTTGCTAAAATCAATGTCTAAAAGAGAGCTTCTCGCCTTGATCTCTGCATCGATGGCAACAATTGCTGGAACAGTTATGGTTCTATATGCCAGCGTCCTTTCCTCAAGCATTCCTGATTCACTTGGGCATATGGTGGTTGCTTCTTTAGCAAGTGTTCCACTCGCAATCATTTTTTCATTAGCTTGGTTCGGTGAAGATAATGATCAAGAGAAAAACGACACAATCCCCGATAATAAAAGCTTTAAAAAATCAAGTGCACTAGAAGCCTTAACGATTGGGATACAAGATGGACTGCAAATGGTCCTTGGTATTGTTGCGACACTTTTAGTTGTGATTGCCTTAGTTAAACTTATTGATATGTCATTACTTGGTTTATTTGGTGAAGACAGTAAATTGACATTAGTTGGAATATTTTCAATACCTTTGAGACCGCTAATATGGCTTGGCGGAGTTAGTTGGATTGATTCGGCAATTGCATCTGAGCTTTTTGCGACAAAGATTATTATCAATGAATTCATGGCATACCTCAATCTATCTCAACTACAAAACCTATCAGCCAAAACACAGCTTGTGATGCTTTATACTATGTGTGGCTTTGCTAATTTAGGCTCGGTTGGAATAATTGTTGGGGGAATGTCGAGATTAGTTCCATCAAGAATTAAAGAATTGAGCTCATTATGCCTAATTTCTTTATTTATTGGGAATATAGCTACTTGGACGACAGGTATGCTCGTCGCTATTTTAGCTAATTAACTTTCTTTAGATTTATAAGTTTGATTGAGACTCAAACCACGCTCATAAATTTTATTCATGAGCTTTCGATCCATTTTAATCTTGTAACCAATTTTAAGAAACTGATTCATTATGGCCTGTTTATACAGCCCGTTTTGTCTAAAACGAATCGAAGAAGTAATGGATGAAGTTTTTAGTCGCGTTGGAATAGAGATTTTTTTTAACTGCTCACAAAAGTGTGTGTCCTCAAAAATATCATCTGTTCCAAAAGGCTGATCTATGTTTTTTAAAATATCTTGATGTGCAAAAAGACAATGATCCAGATAGTAAATCCTAGATAGATCCCCACGTATATGATTAGACCAAAATGAGGTAAAATTAAGTAGAGGATGCTGTTGATCGAATTGATGAGTAAAAGCTCCCCATGAAGGCTTTTCAATCCCTAGGATTTCTTGTTTAAAACCTTGAGCTAAGATACTTCTTGGATGATGAAAGATGATCCAAGGCCCTATTGCGGCTTTAATTCCTTCATTTAATCTAGAAGCTCTACTAACAGCGCTACTTTCCAAGTAAGTGAAGTTTCTCTTTTGACACTCGTCCTTCATACCATCATCACTTGGCGTATCTACGACGATGACGTCTAAACCCATTAACGAATCAAGCACCTTTAATGTTAAAGGACGTTTGAGGTCATTAAATGTGGGTAGAATTATTGTTAACAGCAAGCACTTCCATCAGCTTGAACGGAACTATCATCAAGATATGGAACGTCCATGCCGCATCCTTTAAAAATACCGAAGTGCTTAGAGAAGTCACCAGCAAACTCAAAGTGCTCTGCAAAACGTGACTTATTAAGCATCAGGTACGTATTACCGCACACTGATTCCCACTTACCACTTTCAAAAAAATGATGACCGTCTAATAGAAAACCATTCGGTGATGTATTAATGGAGCCCTTATACTTAACGACCTGGCCAAAATCTTCGCAGGCATCTTCAAGTTCAGTAATTTTGAAGAGGCGATAAGTCACTGAGTAAAACTTTGCAGGGGCAATCATTTGTTGAATTTTTTCATCGCCAATAACGAGTTGGCGTGAAGATACAATTCGTGGATCGCTAAAGCCTGAGGCTTTACTGAAACGATGAAAGTCATTCCAATACAGAGCTCCACCAAGACATTCACCACGTACAGTTGGATCTTCCTGTAATTCTTTTGATAAACGTCTATCAGTATAAACATCACTAAAATAAAGCTCTCCACCTTCTTTTAATAGATTGAAGGCATCGGTTAGAACCTTCTTTTTATCTTCAACCAGATTGATCACACAATTTGAAACGATGATATCAAAAGATCCCGGAGCAAGATCAAGCTGATCTAGCTTTTCGATGTCACCCAAAAGAAACTGGACATTATTGAATCCAAATTTTTCAGCATGAAAAGGGATGTTCTTGTTGGCAACATCAAGTTGATTTGGAGTCATATCAACTCCAACCACGCTTCCTGTCTCTCCAACGATATGGGAGATGGCAAAAACGTCGCGACCAGCACCACTTCCTAAATCAAGAACACGAGTTCCTTCCATTTTTTCAGGAATAACGATTCCACAGCCGTAGTATTTTTGATGAACTTCATCAGATAAAAGTGAGAGCGCATTTTTTACGTATGGAGCAAGAAATTCGTCAGTACAACAGGCATCTGTTTTTAAATCTGCGCTCGTTTGCAAGGTATCACCGTAATAAGTTTTTACATCATCTTTAATACTCATACTAAACTGCCTCCACATGAAGAGCCTGCTCCGGCACTACAGCCATAGCAATGTTGTCCCCATATAATTTCTTCATTTTTAATTTGATCAAAATTTTCGATATCCCAAATGGTTGGCTTATTTTTAGAATTTAATTCAAGCATTTGGTTAAAGTCGCAGTCGTAAATTTGTCCGTCATAACCTATAGAGATAAGATTAAAGCACATCATATTGGTTGCAGCGGAAGGATTGAAAGCATCAATAAGAGTTTGTTGATACTCTTCAAACTTTCCACTTCTTTCAAGATCTTCGAGAAATCTCTTAATTGGCATGTTTGTAATGGTGTAAAGATTGTTAAACTCAATATCAAACCACTCTTTAAGGTTAGCTTTATAATCCTTTTCAAGTTTTTCTTGAGATGGAGGAAGTACAGCAGACAGAGGGTTGTAGACTAGGTCCAAAGTTAGTCCTGACTCTCTTGCATAACCAAGTTGATTTAAATTTCTAAGACCACGAATGGATTTTTCAAAAACGCCCTGGCCTCTTTGTTTGTCGACATTTTCTTTTGAATAACAAGGTAAAGAAGCGACGACCTGTACTTTATGCTCAGCTAAAAACTCTGCAAGATCTTCTTGTCCGGGTTCAAACAGCACTGTTAGATTACAACGATCAAGCATTGTTATATTTCGTTTTGAAATTTCTTTAACAAACCATCTAAAGTGAGTGTTAAGTTCCGGCGCTCCACCAGTCATATCAATCGTCTTGACTTGAGATTGATCAATTAAACTTAATAATCGCTCGAAAATATCTTTGGTCATATTTTCTGTGCGGGTTGGACCTGCTTCAACATGACAGTGTCGGCACGCTTGATTACACAGTTTGCCAAGATTTATTTGCAAAGTATCTATACTTTTTCTTTTAGTTGGTAGCTGATTTTCTTGAAGGCGAGATAAAAACATCATTGGGGCAACCTTTTAACTCGGATTTAAAAACATCGATGAATACTAACTTTTTTAAATTTTCAAAATCTGACTTTTCTTGTTTTACAGGCAAAATTTCCACAATCCAACCACCTACGTCGATTTTCCTCAAATCCTTTTCAAGATTTCCGATACTTAAGTATAGAAATTTGAAAGTAACAGGATTGTCCATATGGATTTAGCTACAATTATCGGTCTCGTGCTTTGTGTCGGTGCCGTGATCGGGTCAATTTTCGCTGGTGGTGATCTCTTAGCCTTTGTCGATGTACCTTCGGTTATCGTTGTGGGGCTCGGGGTTCTTGGGTCAACATTTATTAAATGGCCTTTAGAGATTGTGAAGGGAGTTGTTGGCGTGATCATGAAGTCTGTCTTTTATGCGCCGATGGATATTAAATCAACGATTGAGGAAATTGGAAAACTTGCAGAAACCGCAAGAAGAGAATCGGTTTTCGCTCTAGAAAAAGTTCAAGTTGATGACCCATTTATGAAAAAAGCCATGACACTTGCGGCGGATAATAGACCTCCAGAAGTGATCGCTTCTATTTTACAACTTGAAATTGATTCCATGGGTGATAGGCATAAAATCGGGCAAGATATTATGCAAGGGATTGCCGATGATGGACCTGCCTTTGGTATGATTGGAACTCTTATTGGTCTTGTTATCATGCTAGGTAACCTTTCTGACCAAGCAGCTATTGGTCCTGCCATGGCTGTTGCACTTTTGACGACTTTCTACGGTTCATGTCTTGCTAACATTGTTGCGAACCCTATTAAAGTTAAGCTTGGCTATCGTTCGTCAACCGAGATGTCTCGTATGACAATTATTATTGCAGGAACACTTGGCATTGTTGCTGGAGAAAACCCAAGACTTATTAAAGAAAAACTCAATGCATTTTTGCCTCCAAGTGAAAGAGATCAGGGTGAAGATGCGGATAAAGGCGAATAGGATAAATTGTGGCAGAAGAAGCAGTAAATTCTCCAGTTTCAGATGATGAAGGCGCAGGTGATGCTCCTGTAAAATGTCCACCATGTGCTCCAGGACTTCCTGCGTGGATGGCAACGTTTTCAGACATGGTGACTCTACTTTTAACGTTTTTCGTTTTACTTCTCTCGTTTGCTAAAACTGAGTCCGCTAAGTATGAAGCGGCTATGGGGTCTATTCGTAATGCTTTTGGAGGAAACGTACTTAAGCAGGGTGAAGTGATTCAAAAAGGTAAGTCAGCGGACGATGCACCTACAATGATGGAAAGTCAGACTCCTGTTCAACCTTTTCCAATAGAATTCTTAACGACTGAAGGCTTTCTTGATAAACATGAAATAAATCGTGAAAGTACGGAAGATCTCAATACTATGAAGAGTGATCTTCAAGAGTATGGTCTATCTGAAAATGTGACTGTCTATGAAATGGCGGAAGGTATTAAGGTTGTCGTTAAAGACAAGATCTATTTCAATCGAGGTAGTGTTACGCCTTCAAAAATAATCGTTCAAGTTTATGATGATCTTGTGAAAATGCTTTCAACTAAAGACTGGGTTGTCTTTGTTCAGGGTCATGCAGCGTTAGGAGAGAGGTCATCTGACGGTAAGGACGCATTTGAATTATCGGCCCAAAGAGCAGCCGCGGTCTCTAAATCATTGATTCGTCGTGGAGTTAGAGCGAGTAAAGTGACAACTGTATTTTATGGTGACACCCGTACAATAACTCAGCCTAACCGGTCACAGGAAGAAAATGATGAGCTCTCTCGTCGTGTAGAGTTTATGATTAGGAAGGCAGACTTGAATTCTCCTGGCAGTAAAGCTCAGTAGGGGCGTTATGGATGCTAGTTTTTGTGTTTTAGCTGACTGGAAACAGGCGAAAGATCTATTCAAAGAGCTTGGAATATCCCGATCACAGTTAAAAAAGTTCTTTCCATCAAAATACTTAAACAAACCCCTTAGAGCTAAAGATGAAATTCATTTACCTTTAAATTTGATGAATTTCGGATTGATCAATCCTCTTTATCATGGAGAAAAGCCCCGTGTTCTAGATGAAGATGATAATTTTCTTGTCATTCATAAGCCCACAAAGATTCATGGTCATGCGCTTAATTATCTAGAGACTGATAATGTTTTATCTTGGATGCGCTCAATGGGCTACGGCGACTTACTTAATATAGCTAAGGATCAGCATGAGCGAGGTTTGCTTTATCGATTAGATCAAGCGACCTCGGGAGTTTTGATATATGTTAAAAAGGCGTCATTATGGCAAGATCTTCGAAGTCGATTTCACCAGGTTGCACATTTAAAAAGATATATTGCTGTTGTTGATAAAAAACCAGATCAATTGGGATTACTCTGTGCTTGGTTTGATTTTAGTGGAAAAAAAGTAAAAGTATTTAACGAGTTTAAAACCAACACTACAGAAGGCAGTATGTTTATTCGCGTTGTTAGAGAGGAAAGTAATAAAGCCATCTTGGCAATTGACTTGGCCCACGGTCATCGACATCAAATAAGATCACATCTGGCCATGCTTGGCTGTCCAATTTGGGGAGATGATATTTATGGAGGCAGTACCAGCGAAAGACTTTTTCTACATGCTTATCAGTATAAAATTGAAAGCTTAGTCTCAGCTAAAGATGATGAGCTAGGGTTCGGTAGTGACTTCTTGGATTTGAACAGTGACCTTGAGATGCTCAGCAAGCATAGCGGGATCATTCATGGTCGATAATTTCACAATATACTTTCCTTCAGTCACTGCATTGATCGTTCGCTTAGGATGAATGAGTCTGATTGAAACAATATCCGTTCTCTCTAGATTATCGCTTGGAGAATTAAGCGCAATGGATTTCATATTATTGGCCAAAGTTCTAAAAAGCGTTTTACGAAGTTCAGCTGCTGGAATTGGTTTATCTTTTGGCTCTGCAAAATTCATCTTAATGGCTAAATTATTACCATCACATTGAGTTGACCAGTTGGCGGGGATTCTTCGATCAAGCTTAACTAACACCGCCCTACAAGATGTAGGCATTAAAGCGTCTCGATTAAACAAACCTTGCTTGCGACCGAGGGTCATCAGGAAGACGGCCATCATGAGAATTCCGACGGCTAAGATGGGGTTTTTCATTATAGATTTCAATATCATGGCCCTATTATCCATGTTTTTAGAAAAAAAAGCACTCAAGGAAGCAGATAAAATACCCGACAAGATTGGTACGGATTTGAGGAACCATCCTCGCGTAAAAGGGGCACCCAAGGTGACGTTTAAAGAACTGCTACCGCGAAAAGAATTCTGGAAACTTCTTAAGTCTCTAGAATTATTAGAAAACCCTACATCACTCAGCTCTTTTGCGATAGCTCATGATGTTCAAGAATCACTGGTCTCTCAAGTAGTCAGTGTTCTGCAAAAACTAAATTATCCATTAGTGATAGATGATCATCATGGACAAGATATTATTGTTCCGCCATCACAAGCTCCTGGTATCCATTTTGAGATGAGCTTGTGTGAATGGCTTGCTCTTCAAGCCATGTTTCCAGTCATTGGAAATGAAGAGGCTAAGCCTCATTATGCTTTAGTTGCAGATAAGCTTGAAGATCTGGAAGCTCATTACCCCGAATACGATATGTATCGATTGCTCGAAGAGGAAGATGCCAAAGAAGGAATTCTTGGTCGCTTAGGAGAAAAAGCGATCGAGATGGTTAATAAAATTGAAGATGGACTGTCTCGTGGTTTGATTGTTCAGCTTCATTGGGGACAATCAAAAGTAACTAGTGTCTACCCACATAAACTTGTTTATCTTGAAGGCGAGTTGTGTCTTGTTGGCGAAGATGCAAGTGATCGCTGTCTTGTTTCATTTCCTGTCAATGATGTTTCATCGATTAGATTTGATGTTACTAAGAACTATCAAGCAAATTTCTCACCAATTGAAGTTGATGATTTTATCCTAGCACTTAGAGTTGTTTCAGGTAATGAAGAACGACTAGTCTTAAAACTTAAAACTGCAAGTGATGTTGACTTAAATCCACCGTATCACTTTCTTGCAAATCCCTATATTACAACGAACTCTGAGGGGGATGTTATATGGGCAGCCTCGGTAGAAGTTTGCGATGACTTTTATGCTTGGCTACATGGACTTGGTGATCGTGTGAAAATTATGGATCCACATCATGTAGCCGAAGGCTATGGCGAATGGCTAGTCCATCAGACAGAGCATAAAAAGGCTTCCTAAATAAGTGAATAAATCTAAGGGTTTTATTCTCTTATCTTTTCTTCCTGCTATAGTTTTTTGGTGGCTTGAAGAAAATTACCCTCTTCGTATTGCTCTTGCTGCAGGCCTTGGAATGGCTGTCATTGAAATTGTGATTGAACGACTGATGCTGGGGCATGTACACAAGATCTCAAAGTTTAACTTTGTTATCTTAATGTTTTTAGGTGGCATGTCTTTATTGGGCGATGAAGGTATTTGGTTTAAGCTTCAACCTTGTTTTACGGGAGTGGGAGTCGGTAGTTTTCTTTTTTATCAACGATTTAAAGGACAGAGTATTATTGTTGAAATGCAGAAAGAGTTTTCACAAAATAAAATAATCCCAGCCAAACTCACGAAACGTATCGAATTTCATATGGGTATTTTTATGTTTTCCTATGGACTATTTATGGCAGGGGTGGCCGTCAGAGCAACAACAGATTACTGGCTATTTTTTAGAACGGCGGGCTTTTATATCTGTAGCGCTGTTTTTTTTGGAGTAGAAGTTTTCTATATGAGACGCTGGATTAAAATCCACGGACTTGATGATAATCAAAAATTAAAGTGAAGCAGCATTATAGCTGCCGAGAACTTTAAAAGTTTTGGCAATATTCTTTAACTCTTTTAAACATGCCGCAACTTCAGGATTGTTTTGATCCCCTAAAAAATCGATAAAGAAAACATATTGAAACGGATTCAAGGGATCAGGACGTGATTCAATCTTGGTCATATTAAGTTTATGAGCAGAAAAGCATTGTAGACACTCAAGCAGAGCACCAGGCTTGTGATCCGTTATAAAGGCCAAGCTGGTTTTATTTTTTTTAAGAGTATTTGGATTTTCACCGAGTCTAGATAAAACTAAGAAGCGAGTGAGATTCGTGTCGTTATTTTGAATCTGATCACTTAGGATTTCAAGGTCGTAGTATTTGGCGCAAAGCTCACTGGCGACAATAGCCTTACCAAAAGATTGGCTAGCGTTTTCACGCAATAGTTTTGCCGCACCAGCAGTATCGTATTCGGCGTGGGCACGAATATTGTGACGGCTTAAAAAGTCACGACATTGTGATAAGGCGATAGGGTGAGAGGCTGCCTCGGTGATATCTTCAAGAGCAGTTCCAGGAATAGTCATTAAGCAGTGTTTAATGGGGTGAAAGTGTTCGCCCCAAACTTCGACTTTTTGGGAATATAACAGATCGAGATTAACTGTAACGTTTCCAACAATAGAGTTTTCAACTGGAAGAATAGCGAAATCAATTTCTTTTGCGATAAGAGCTTCAACTACTTGTTCAGATAAGGCAAAGCCAAAAGGTTTGGCCTGTACTCCAAAAAATCCTTGAAGAGCTAGTTCTGAGTAAGCTCCACGTTCTCCTTGAAAACCAACTTTTTTCACTCTTCACCTAGTCTTAGCTTTTGATCGATAGAAGTTAGAGATCCAATGAACCGCGCACGAGCTTGATCAGCAAAACGATTATATTTATTCATATCAACAAAAAGCTGCC
>CAYGQW010000059.1:0-14695 GCA_964352175.1 uncultured Halobacteriovorax sp. | reverse complement strand
TTAGCGCTACTTTTTCATAGCGATTGATCTGCTTGGATTTATTCTCAACATGTGATGCAAACTCGCACCCCGTACTTGAGATAATAATCACCGATAAAAGACTAAAATATGTCCAACTCTTCATGTGTTTCTCCTGCCCCGAATCTAATAAGTCCGGTCATTTCGAAACATTTATCGGCAATGTAGGGAAAATAATTAATCAAACCAATAAGATTGATTAATTAATTTTGAAAGTCCTTGAAAATACGTTGAATGGCAGGAATTCCATCAACAAATGGAGCTGGTCCCGGCTGCAAGAATATGGCGGGATCAAGTTCGAATATCTGATTATTTTTGACGGCCGAAATACTATCCCAACCCTTTCGATTGGCAATGCTTTTGATATCAACCGGCTTACCACACCAACATCCCAATATAATATCTGGGTTCTGACTGATGACTTCTTCATCGTTAACGGTTCGATCCTTCGCTAATGAGGCATGGGATTTTGATTCAAAAATATCAATTCCCCCACAAGCTTGAATGATTTGAGAGAACCAACGAATTCCACTTAGCTTTGGCTCATCCCATTCTTCAATATAAACTTTAGGCTTGCGCTCGAAGTGGGCGGCTAATTCTTTGGCACTTTCTAGTCGTTCTTCAAGCTGGGCTACATAGTCCATAGCAGATTTTCTAACCCCACAAAGAGAGCCAAGTGCTAAAATATAATCTAAGATTTCGTCTAAGCTTCTGTGGTTAGCAATCCAAACATTGATTCCCATACCAATGAGATCTCTAGCAATTTCCTTTTGAATATCAGAAAATCCAAGAACTAAATCAGGCTTCGCATCGACGATTTTTTGTAAGTTGGCGTGTGTAAACACTGACATCGTCGGAAGTTGCTTCGCCTCGACAGGTCGCTCTACAAAAGCTGAAACACCAATAATGCGATCCTGTAGATCCAGAGCGTACATGGTCTCCACGCTTTCTTCAGTCAAACATACAACGCGGCGTGGATAATCCCTAAGACGCATTCTTACTCCTAAATAACGAGGCGTGTTCGATATTTGTCAACGCGTCGTCAAAACTTAAGTCTTTCGAGACTATTTGTGAAAATAAAGTAAAATATGACGATAGAATACAATAAGAATGAATAAAACTAAATTATTGCTTTATTAAGCTTAGGCTGGACACAGATATGAAATTTATTGTTTTGCTTTTTATGCTCCTTCCGACTTTTGTCTTTGCAAGTTCTCAAGATAATAATATTCCAGATATTTTAGTCAAACTCTCTGCAACTCATCTCAAAGATGAAAACTTAGTAGCCGTTAGTTTTGAGAATGCTCCTCATTGGCATACCTATTGGAAAAACCCTGGTGATGCCGGACTACCAACTACAATTACATATACAATTGATGGTCAGGCAATTGACCTGGTTGAAAAGGAATGGCCAACACCTAAAAAATATATTGAAGAAGGAAATATTTTAGCATTTGGTTATGAAGGCCGCTATCACGCCTTTTATGAAGTACCTCAAGATTTTCTTGATCGAAACATGGGAAAAACTCTTTCGGGACAAGCAACCTGGCTAGTTTGCAAGCATGTCTGTATTCCTGGCAGAAGAAACTTTAGTGCAACTGTTTCGGATAATATGAGTTTTTCAGTTGATGGAGACACCTATACTCCAACCTTAAGTGAACTCAACGAGGCTTTAGAGAAACTTCCTCAACAATCTCAGTGGCCGATTGATCTAGATATGATCCTGTCATTAGACTCTGCTAAAAAAGATCTTGTCCTTTATGCAAACTATTCAAATGATGTTAATAAGCAGGATTACACCGAAAAGAACTTACTCATTCCATATCCTAGAAACCTTTTAACTTTTAAGCGAGAAGAATTAAGAACTGACTCAACAGACTTATTATACGCAAAACATCCAATTGAGTGGGATGGAGAATATGAAGAACCTGAGATCAATCTGCCTGCAAACGGACAGTTTGAAGATGCATTAACTTTAAAATTCCTTTTTAATGATCCAAATGATGGAATAACAAAAGTTATCACAAAAAGTTTTAATATTTTTAACCTTGATAATTCTGGTTCAGAGAAGTTTTTCTCTTCTTTAACAAGCTTAGCGAATTCTCAGACTGACCCAAGTGAAACATCAGTAATACAGTCGAAGCAAGAACAGCGCTCCCTTTGGAGCTTTTTGTTATTAGCCTTTTTGGGTGGGCTCATTCTTAATGTCATGCCGTGTGTACTTCCTGTTATAACGCTTAAGCTTTATGGAATGATTCAACATCAAGGTGAAAGTCGTGGACGTATTTTCAGGCATAATCTCTTTTATACTTTAGGTGTTCTTTCTACCTTTGCTATCCTTGCAGCCTCTGTTTTATTATTAAAGAATGCTGGTGAAACTGTTGGCTGGGGCTTTCAATTACAGTCACCTCGTTTTGTTTTACTTATGATCATCATCCTTTTTGTTTTTTCTCTAAATTTATTTGGATTATTTGAATTTGCTACTCCTGGAGGGCGAAAGTTAGGCGGAGTAGCCTTAAAAGATAGTATGTTAGGTGATTTTCTCGGTGGAGTTTTAGCGACAATTCTCTCCACTCCTTGTAGTGCACCATTTCTGGGAACAGCTCTTACCTTTGCCTTCACCGGTGGAGATATGATGATCTTTCTCGTTTTTGCTTTCGTAGGATTAGGCCTTTCTTTTCCTTTTATCTTGACTGGCCTTTTTCCCAACTCGATTGCATTTCTACCAAAGCCTGGCATGTGGATGGATCATCTCAAGAAGTTTCTAGGTCTAACGTTGATTCTAACTTTAATTTGGTTAATGGATGTATTTGGTGCTTTAGTAGATACAAGTATTCCTGTTCTTAAATTACATACAATATTAGCCTTAATATTTTTTGCCTTCTTTATTAGAGCGACAATCACGAAGCGTAAACTTGCGAATCTTTTAGCCTTTACTATCCCTATACTCATGGTAGCCCAGCTTTTAGCTTCAACCATGAGTACTTCAACCACCTCTGATGGCGATTTAATAGCGACTAAGCAGAAATCTGGCTTACCTTGGGAGAAGTGGTCTGTATCTAAAATGGAACAATTGAGAAGTAGTAAAACTAAGACGTTTATCGACTTTACTGCTAAATGGTGTTTTACCTGTAAAGTAAATGAAAAATTAGTACTGGACACCTCAGCCTTTGAAAAATTAGTGGAGGAAGAAGGAGTAACTTTGCTACTCGCCGACTGGACCAAAAGAGATGAACTCATTGGGAATTGGCTTCAATCTCAAGGCTTGGTAGGAGTTCCTGCTTACTTTGTTATCAATGAAAAAGGAGAGCTCATCAATCTAGGTGAAACAATTAGCATCGAAGAGATTAGGCAAGCATTCTAAATATGGACAAGATTGATTGCGGAAGATCACCGGAGTTATTTTCAATTTTAAATAATAGCTGCTGGTAATCACCTTCGTAGTTATTATGTGCAATTTGACTCATATTTTTTCTCGGATCAAGGTCTCCCTCATCAACTTGATAAAAAGCCCCTTCTTCACCTAAGCTCCAGCTCCAAAGTCTTTTAGTACTTTGCTCTTCGAAGCTCACTTCAATACGTTTGACTTCATCACCACTCGTACTCGACCAGACAATAATATCCATACCTATATCACTAAACCATCGTTTACTTAAACCCGAGTTATCTTGTCTTGTGTTTTTAAACTCTTTCAAGCTCATATGAATCCCATTTTGTCGTTGATTCAAGTGTAACGGCATTTTCGCCGAAATGATTTATATGAAAAGGTTAATTTTTATCACTCTTCCGTTTCTTCTTGTATCCTGTGGCGATGAACTTCGAACAAGAAAAGTAAGTTCAAATTCTAATACCAGCAGAGACGGGCTCACTGTACAAAACTGTGAAGCTATTTATAGGCCAGTTTGTGGCCAACCTCCGATGCCTGAATGTGCACCAGGTTTTTTCTGTGCCGCTGTTATGCCTGCACCAATAACTTATGATAATGAATGCCAGATGGAAAAAAGCGGTGCAACTCTCATAGGTCAAGGCGAGTGTCTCTAAATCTAGTCGATCTCAAATCTTGAAGGTGTTTGCATTAGTCCTTCAATAATCATTCTTGGATCTACATCTTCATAAAGAACTTTATAAACACCTTCGAAAATTCGAGCATGCACATCATACTTTTCAGATAGGTGATGAACTGCAAGTGTAGTTTTATAACCTTCAACCACTGAGCGTTGAGAGGCAACAATATCTTTTGCCTTTCTGCCTTTAGCGATCTCAATTCCAAAAGATTTATTTCGGGATAACTCACCTGTTGTGGTTAGAATCAAATCCCCCATACCAGATAAACCATAAAAGGTTTCTGGACGAGCGTTAAATACTTTTCCAAAACGCAACATTTCAGCAATTCCGCGAGTAATCATAGCTGCGCGAGTATTATGGTTAAAACCTAGACCTTCAACTATACCACCAGCAATGGCCAGAACGTTTTTGAGTGCTCCACCGAGGAGAACACCTTTGACGTCATAACTTGGTAGCGCTTTAAAGTAGGAGCACTCGAGAAGATTAGAGACTTCTTCCAGTCTTCCTCTGTGTCGGCCCGCCAAAGTTACAAGTGTAATTTGTTCTTGAATAATTTCTTTAGCGAAACTAGGTCCAGATAGAAATAAAATATTTTCTTTATAATTATTAAAAAAATCAAAAAAGAGGTCATCTGAAAGTTCAAGAGTCTTAGGATCTATACCTTTTGACAGCGACACAAGCGGAATCCCTGCTTCAAACATTTTTATAAATCGCTCTTTATTTTCACTAAAAAAATCGCGAATGGCAGCAGCAGGAAGTCCAGAGATAATGAGCTTGTTTTCATGACCAAGAAGTTTATGATCAAGTTCACTCCAATCCTTCGCGGCCGAAATATTATCTGCTAATTTTAAACCTGGAAGATAGACAGAGTTTTCACCACCATTGATAGCTTGATAAATATCATCAGACCGCACTTTGATAACAACCTGATCGACAGATTTCGCTAAGATACTTGCCAGTGCAGTTCCGAAGGCTCCACCACCAATAACAATTCCTGCAGTTTTCATAGTGAAATGACTCCTTCTACCCTGGCAACTTTTTTATAGATATTTAAGACTTCGTCACTTGAGTCCATTATCGCTGGAAGTGTAACACTTACGTAATTACCCTTTGCCGACTCTTTAACGATGACACCATTACCTAGTATCTCAACTAACTCTCCTAAACGCTCACTACTTACTATAAATTTGAAAGTGTATTCAGCTGGCCAAATATATTCGGTATCAAGTAATTCTTTTAGTTTTTCATTCATTGATCACCAAACATAGGTACATTCGGTACTAAGCAGTGTGCATGACGTAAAAGGTCCATAACCTCTCTGGCAGCACCATGACCACCAATCTGTTCAGTTACATAATCAACAGACTCTCTGATTTCAATACTTGCGTGTGGAACTGTCGCGGAGAAACCTGCAACTTTTAATAGAGCTAAGTCAATAAACTCATCCCCCATAAAAAGAACTTCTTCAGCTTTAAAACCTAAGTCTAATACTTTTTGAAAATGAGCACGTTTATCATCCTTACCAGAATGTACAAAGTTTAATCCTAAATTTTCTGCAAAACGTTTATGAACCGAGAGACTATCTCCACCAGTAATAACACCAACCGTGAATCCTTCGCTCATTAAATACCGTAGCATATAACCGTCAGAAGTATTGGTGGCGCGATTCCAACCCAGTTCTTCCCCGTCCCAAGACACTTGGCCATTTGTTAAAATACCGTCAACATCAAATGCGAGACATTTTATTTTTTTGAGTTTAGTTTCATATTTTTTTGAAAGTTCTCTCAAATCACGCATTAGACCACCTCATAAATTTTAAGCAAGCTCTCAACAATTGTTGCAACCTGCTCAAGCGGTAATGCTGTAGCAGAGTCAGACAACGCTTTATCAGGATTTGGATGTGTTTCCATAAAAATCCCTTGTGCACCTGCCGCAATTGCAGCGCGAGCAAGAACTAAAATTTGGTCACGCTTACCTCCAGTTGCTTTTCCTAGTCCTCCCGGACGTTGCACGCAGTGGGTAGCATCATGAATTGTCTTCGCACCAAAGCTTTTCATAATTTGAAAAGAGGCCATGTCAACCACGAGATTATTGTAGCCAAAACTTGATCCTCTTTCTGTTAGAAGAATTTTATCCACAGATAAAAAAGGTGCCACTTTATCGACGATATTTTTGGTTTCTTCTGGTGACAAGAATTGACCTTTTTTCACCTTCAATCTACCGCCATATTTTGCAACAGCTTTTGCCCCAGCACAAACCATATCGGTTTGACGGCAAAGAAATGCCGGAACTTGTAGAGTATCAACCACACTTGCAACAGCTTCAGCTTGATCGGGCAAATGAAAGTCTGTAACAGTTGGAAGGCCGTATTTCTTTTTTACATTTTCTAATATTTTAAGACCTGACTCAAGTCCAGGCCCTCGATAACTATCAAAAGAGCTACGATTTGCTTTATCAAAGCTTCCTTTAAAAGTTAGTTGAATTTTATCTTTAAAAGGCTTGAGGTCTTCTATTAAGCGACCAGCTATATCCATTGCTAGCCCTTCACTTTCGAGCACACAAGGACCAATAAAAAATTCTAACTTTTCTTTCATTTTGAATCTCGACGTTGCTCATCAGATTTGATGATAAAATTATTAAATAAAGGATGAGGTGCATAAGGGCGACTTTTAAACTCAGGATGATACTGGCAAGCGATAAAACTTGGGTGATCTGGAAGTTCAATCAATTCAACTAAATTAAGCTGCGGATTAACTCCACTAATAAGCATCCCTGCTTCTTTGATCTTATCAACATAGGCATTGTTAACTTCTAGGCGATGGCGGTGACGTTCAGAAATTTTATTAGCACCATAAATTTTATGCGCATGGGAACCCTTAACTAAATCACAATCATAGGCTCCAAGGCGCATGGATCCGCCCTTAGCTCCGTCTTTAGTTTGTCCGATCATATAGTGAATAATTGGAGATCCTTTCTCACTAAACTCTTCTGAAGTAGCATCTTTGATACCCACAACATTGCGAGTAAATTCAATCATTGCCAACTGCAGACCTAAACAGATTCCAAAGAATGGAATTTTATTTTCTCTAGCGTATTGAATCGCTTTAATTTTACCTTCTGTTGCTCGTGCTCCAAAACCGCCTGGAACTAAGACACCATCAACTTTTTCAATCGAAGAGTAGTCCCCTTTTTCAAGGTCCTCGGCATCGATATAAACGGGTGCAAGCTTAAGTTGATTTGCGACAGCAGCATGCTGAAGAGCCTCATCAAGAGACTTATAAGATTCAATTAATTCGGTATACTTTCCAACAATACCAATTCGAACTTCACGGAGTGGATTTTCAAAATTAAAGACAACTTTCTCCATTTCTTTTAAATCTGGCTTTGCTGTCCACATTCCCAATAATTCGCAAATTCTCTCATCGAAGCCTTGGCTATGAAAATTCAGTGGGACTTTATAAATCGAGTCTTGATCGATCGAGCTGAATACATTGTCTTTAGGAACGTTACAAAATAACGAGAGCTTTTCAAGCACTGACGTTTCAATTTCACGATCAGAGCGACATAAGATGATATTAGGATAAAGTCCGATAGAGCGTAATTCTTTAACCGAATGTTGAGCTGGTTTTGACTTAAGTTCTCCAGCAGCAGCAATGTATGGAAGCAGAACTAAATGAATGAAGAGGACGTTTTCAAAACCTTCATCACCTGCCATCTGACGTATGGCCTCTAAGAAAGGAAGAGATTCGATGTCACCAACAGTGCCACCAATCTCTCCTATCAATAGGTCTGAGTCTTCCGCAGCTAAATGGATTCGTCTTTTTATTTCATTGGTAACATGGGGAACAACTTGTACCGTTTTCCCCAAGTACTTTCCTTCACGTTCATTTTCGATCACTTGAAGATAAACTTGGCCGGTCGTAAAATTACTTTTTCTTGATAGAGTTAATGAGGTGAATCTTTCATAGTGACCAAGGTCAAGATCTGTTTCAGCGCCATCATCAGTAACAAAAACTTCACCATGTTGAGTCGGGCTCATCGTTCCTGGATCAACATTAATATAGGGATCCATCTTCAGCATGCTGACTTTGACTCCACGTCTTTCTAATAATCCAGCAAGTGCAGCTGAAGCCAGGCCTTTTCCTAAAGAACTAGCAACACCGCCAGTAATAAAAATAAACTTTTTACGGTTTGTTTTATTTTTACTTTTAGGAGAGAGATTCACGTAGACGCTCCTCTACTTTGGCCACATCTTCAGGGACGTCGACACCTAGTAGGATTGATTTGGTTTCAACAGCGCCAATGCGCATGTGATTTTCTAAAAATCTTAATTGTTCTAATCTTTCTAATTGCTCAAGTGGACTGCTTTTGAGCTGGCAAGCTTTAACTAATGACTCGGGAGTATAGCTATAAACTCCGACATGCAGCCACCAGCTTTCGACATTTTGATCACGATGAAATGGAACTGGTGCTCTTGAAAAATAGTGGCACTCTCCTGAATTTTCGCTAAAGACAGCCTTAACCCGGTTAGGGTTTTTGAACTCTTCAAGATCATATTCTTTTTTTAACAAGGTTGTGACATCGAAATTTGAAGCTCCGTGAAAAGTAACCAGTCGATCTAGATCGTCACCACCTAAAAGTGGCTCATCACCTTGGACGTTGATGATAAATTCATAACCTTTATCTTTAAAAAAACGCTCATAAGCTAAAGCTATTCTTAGAGTTCCACTTTCGACATCGTCGTCGACTCTAACAACATTTCCACCGAACTCTTTAACAGCCTCTTCAATTCGATCATCATCGGTGACAACATAAGCATCAAAAAAATGGGCAACGTTTTCCCATACTCTCTGGATCATTGGCTTGCCCAGAAGGGGCACCAAGGGTTTACCCGGAAAACGGGATGAGGCATGGCGAGCGGGAATCAATACAAGTGCATTGGCACGAAGCCTATTTTTGGGCACGATCTGGGACTCCTGAAAAACCTACCTACAGTAACAAATGGCCAAGACAGTGGCAAAATATGTTAAAATAACTTACGGAGAGAACTTCTTATGACTCGTGGCGTTTTTATCATTTTGTTGGTTTTATCAGCGACGGTGTTTGCGCATGATCCCATCACTACTGAAAATGAATTTTCAGTAAACGTCATTACTGACCCTGCCATCTCAAGAAGATGCCAAAACTTACTTGAGGAGCGTAATGAAAAAGTAGAACTAAGACAAAAACTTGGAGCCCTTCTAGCACGTAATGAACGCTTGGCGAAAATTACTCCGCAAGAAAAAAAATCAATTGCACGTGAGTTAAAAGCTAATAATCTGGCAATTGGTAAGGAATTACGCTTGATCAACCTCAAAATTCAACGAGATGAGGAAAATTTGATTAGAAAAGGATGTCCAGGCATTCAACTTTAAGACTTTTCTTCCCATCTCGTATCGACTGCCCTAAAATTTCAATACGATGCACACACAATCGATGTTTATTATTTCACTATCCCTATTGCTTGGGCCGCTTTCTTTTGCGTTTGCGCAAAGTAGTAAGCTGCAAGACGAATCTTACGTTCAAACGAAAGACGATACCACTCCAACTCAATACAAACCAATTAGTCTGTCACAGGCCATTGAGCAGGGTTACCGCGAAAACTTCTCGCAACAAGAGCGAAATTACCAAAAGCGAGTGATTGAACTTAACTACAAAGATGCCTCGGAAGAATTTTGGCTGCCTACGCTGCAAATGACTTTAGTTACTGATCCACAAAGGTTAGCGCGATTAAAGAATGGATCTCTTCCAGGAGAAGGATCAACTAAGAGCCCAGCTGGCGCCTTTGGATTTGAATTGGGCGAATATACTCTTTATAACTGGGGTCGTGACTATTTAGCTTATCAAAATCAGCAAACGACTTTTGAACGTGGAACCCAGCGCCTCAATGAACAGCGACGTGAACTGAGACACGATATCATTATTGATTATCTGTATTTGTTAACGGTTCAAGAACTGGTCGATATCAAGCGAGATCAATTAAGGCATGCCTCTTTTATTTATCGTCTTAATCGTGAACGTATCTCAACTAAGAAAATCGGCAGCCAGGACTATTTTCAAGCCAGACAAGAGTATTTAAAAGCACAAGATGACTATCAAATGGTTAGAGAGCTTGTTGTAGAATCAAATATTGTTCTATCAAATCGAATCTCAGACCAAGCCGGAACTCGTTATGTGGTTAATCAAGCAATGAACTTTTCAAAAGTTAAATTGACTGCAGTAGAAGCTGATCGATTAGTGGTCGAAAATAATCCCGACGTCCTATCTGCGAAAGCCTTAGCTGAAATTGCACTAAGAGAAGAAGAAATTCTAAGAAAAGAGAACCTTCCTCTACCAAAAATCTCTGTCAACTTGGGAGCCTACAACTATCGCTTCGGTAGTGGCAGAAATTCATTTCGTTATGAAACCACTCCAGGTAGCTCGGATATCGACGTTGTAGCCACCGTGAACGCCACATGGTCAATCACTGGTGAAGGCGGATTTTTAAACGGCAGAAGAACAAGACGTGGAGCACTTTTAAGAGGGCTTGCTAAAAAGACGCATGAAAAAGCGACTTTTAACGGCCAAATTTCTGTTCGTGAGCTTTATGAAAAAATTAAAATCTATGAGTCCCAAGTAGATATTCTTGAAGCTCGCTCCCTCAACGCTGTAAAGCAGTACGACGTTGTACTAGAAAATTATATGAACAAGAAAGCTCGTTTTAGTGACTTCCAATTAGCGCTTGAAGAAAAAAACTTGGCTCGCTCTCGATTAGCCGAAATCAAGTTTGAGCATGCTAAAGCCAAAGTGCTCTTAGCTAGAACAATTGGTATCGAAGATTTTCCAGGCGAGCGTTTTGAAAAGCTCGTGGTTGTTCGTAGATAACCAAACAAGGCTTAGCGATGATTTCCAGATATGACATAAAAGAAATTAGTGACCTTTGGAGTGAGAAGGCTCGATTTGAATCCTTTCTTGAAGTAGAACTGGCGATCTTACAAGCCTGGGAAGAGCAAGCTGACTTTGTTCCAAAAGGTACCTCTCAAAAAATTAGAGATATTGCAAAAATTAACTGTGAACGAGTTGAGGAAATTGAAAAGATTACTCGTCACGACATTATTGCTTTTTGTTCTATGATAACGGAACAGGTACCTGTCGAACTTGGAAGGTGGTTCCACTTCGGTGTTACATCATCTGATATTATTGATAGCGCCATGAACTTGCAGATAAAAAAATCTCTATTTTTTGTGAAAAAAGAATTAGATCAAGTCATTATCGAACTTTCAAAGCGCGCCATTGAATTAAAAAGCCTCACCACACTTGGAAGAAGTCACGGTATGATGGCAGAGCCGATGAGTTTTGGCCAAAAGCTGTTAGGTCATTACTGTGAGTTTTCTAGACGTGCAAATGATCTAAAGCGCTTTATTGAAAATGAACTCACGTCGCAAACGTCTGGCGCTGTTGGAAACTACGTGATTTTGAATCCTAAGATCGAGAAACGTGTAGCAGAACTTTTAGACTTAAAGGTTGAGCCAGTATCAACGCAAATTATCCCCCGTGATCGTATCGCGAACCTTATTCATATAGGCGCTCAAATAGGTAATGCAATTGAGCGATTAAGCATTGAAATTCGCCACCTCCACAGAAGTGAAGTTGGTGAAGTGCATGAGGGATTTGCTAAAGGTCAAAAAGGCAGCTCGACGATGCCGCATAAGAAAAACCCTGTTTCAGCTGAAAATCTTTCAGGCATGTCACGCTACCTTAGATCCCACGTTACTCTTGCAGATGAGAATACACTTTTATGGCATGAACGTGATATCAGTCACTCAAGTGCTGAGCGCATGATGCTGCCAGATCACTTAGGTATTTTAGTTTATTCACTTAGAAGACTTAGTACGACAGTTCGCGATCTCGTGGTTCACGAGGATGTAGTCTCTAATAGAGTCAAAATGGTAGATAGTTATCTTTCGAGCTTTTATTTGCATCATCTATTAAGTCATAGTGATGAGTCTCGAGAAGATATTTATGCTAAAGTTCAAGCTGCTGCCTTTGAAACAAAGGAAGTAGGTCAATTTAAAGATATTTTACAAAGTAAATGTTCATCCAAACTACCTGACATGCCAAAAGATTTAGGACTTGCTCACACTCAAGAAGTTTTCGATCGTGTCTTTGATCAATATCCTAAACCTCAAGATTAAACAAACTTAAGTCGTGAAATCTAAATCTAAGTAAATATAAGTGCCATCTTGAAGCAGAATTCTAAAGTAATAGTATGAACAATACTCACTTTCACCTTCATCGTAAGTTCGGCTTACAACAGCCTTAACTTTTCCAGCTTTATCAAGACCTCGGATATAATCTGCAAGTTCTTCACTTTGATAATCAAGATCATTTAAGGCCCACTTCTTCTCAGTAGTAGTGGCATACTTACAACCATCATCTTCATCAGAGTCAACGAGAGCTTCTTCGATATCTTTAATAATTTCTGCTTCGGTCATCGTCGGTGAAACTTGACTTACACCACCATCACCATTTCCAAAATTAAAATCGTTATCAAACATTTGATTAATGATCGAGGCATAACTTCTTTCATCATTAACTTCGAGAGTTGTACTTCTAACCGCCCAGCTCTTAGTTATTTGTCCAGCGCCATCAATTTTATAAGTTCGGACAGCAACCGCATCACCGTTAACATCTAGATTCTTTTGAGAAAAACCAAAGTTAATTTTCATCATTGTAAGCTCTGAAGTCGCTTGATCATAAAGCTTTTCAGTCACATTAAAACCACCAGCCTGGCAGGCTTTATCATTGAAGTCTTCAAAGTGATATTCATCCTTAAGGATATACCCAGCATCTGAACAAATTCCCGATTTAATCGTCTTTGACAGAAGTTCCTCAGCTTGCATAAGTCCGCTAAAGAGAGCTAAGCTCGCGATAATATAATATTTCATATGTTCCCCAATATATGTTTTTTACTAAGTATCTAAAATAAATCTGATTGGAAATTTACCCTGTAAATTTAACAGTTCGAGGAGGATATTGCCCCTATGTAGGGGCTGTTAAACCCATGGTATAATAGAATTAATAGATCTGGAGGGACATATGACAATGATCCAGATGATGACCTTAGGTTTAATTCTTTTTGCCACAAATTCATTGGCACAGGTGCAAGTGAATGAGTGCCTCAACGAGATGATAGGCTCACAAGAAAGTCATCGCCTTTTTCCAAACCTGGCTAGTCAAGCTAGAAATAATAATTTCGATCAAAGAACACTTATCTATCTCGAAGAGGCAGCAAACTTTTGTAAGTGTCATTCAGATATAAAAACAGGAAATGAAATTTTCCCCGATAAGATATCTAAATTTGATAATGAAGATAATTGTGCCGGAAAAAACCTTATGGGTGAAAGTTTTCAGGTGCATTCAGAGGTAGCACTTCTAAAATTATCTCAAGAAATCACAAAACGCCTCAATCAACGCTACCCACGAGCCATCAGGCAACTAGCATCGGTTGGCTCTTATAATCAGAAAATGAGCTGCTTACATGAGACAATACTGAGTAGCTGTAGTCGCTCTAAGAGTTTAAAAATGGGCTACCAATGTATTCAAGAAATCACTACTTCTAGGGATTTTTCTAAGTACGAAGCTAAATGCCCAGAATTCAATGATGACGCGATACCGCTTAAACAGAATCAAGACCTTATGATTTAAAATAATTTACAATTTCATAACTATTCTGTGACATCTGAAATCATTTTAAGATCTATTCTATGTATGTTCTTGAGGTTGACTGCCATTGACCTACGAGACGAGCAGCATTCCCTGTACCTTCCCTACACAGAAAGCCTCCCAAGAACGGGAGGCTTTTTGTTTTATAGCTTCTCTACAATTTTTTTAACTTCTTGGGCACGAGACTTAGGCATAACTAAAACACTATGCTCGTTAGAAACAATGACCATGTCATTAACACCTACGAGCGCTGCCGTCTTACCTGGTGTAAAAATAATATTGCCAGTTGATTCGTGAGTAAGTACGCGTTTTGCACTGGCTACGGTATTGCCATCATTTAATTCCATCACCGATTCAAGTGCATCCCAAGATCCAAGATCATTCCAATCGAACTGTGATGGTACCACGCTGACAAACTTACTTTTTTCCATCACTGCATAGTCAATCGAGTCTTTAGGCATCTGGTGGTAAACCTCACTCGCTTTTGATTCATCATGACTGGCAAGTGCTTGCTTAAGTTGATCATAGCTTTTAAAAGTTTCAGGACTACAAGTTTCAAACTCACGCAGAAAAATTCCAATCGGTGCGACAAACATACCAGCGTTCCAAAGATACTCTCCTGTTTTTAAATATCCCTTGGCCGTTTCTTGATCTGGCTTTTCTTTAAACTGTTTAACACTAAAGGCGTCTCCGCTAAGTTCACCTTTTTGAATATAGCCATAACCTGTATGAGGAAATGTCGGTACTATTCCTATTGTCACAATTCTTTTTTGAGAGCGAGCTTCATTTGTCGCAAGTTCAACAGTTTTTCTAAAACCGTTTTCATTTAAAATCACATGATCGGAAGGAACGATACAAATTACATCTT
>CAYGQW010000058.1:0-14760 GCA_964352175.1 uncultured Halobacteriovorax sp. | reverse complement strand
TTCCTTTCGAGTACAACGGTCAGCTCGTAACGGAATACTACTGGAAAGTTAAGTAACCTGCGTCTAAAGCATAGCTTTCGACGAAGAGTTACCCTTTTTGCGAAGCGAACACGTCAGTGTCGTTTCGCGAAAATGAATCTTACTATTTTTATAAAAGCTCCCACCTCGGGAGCTTTTTTTTTGGCCTATTTTCTAAGATCTGTACTTGAGACTTTTTCAAATTGATGATTAGCAAGAATTTTAATTATCAAAGCTGGACAAAGACTTTGAATTTTCTGGCTAGTTTTATTTGTTATATCAACTGCGATATTTCTTGGTACCACATAAAGACAATCTAAACTTTGGAGCAACGTCTTAACATCTTTCCACTTCTCTAAATTGATAAAACTATCAGCCCCAATAGATAAAGATTTCTTTTGCCACTTCGTCTTTGGTAACCAGCTCACTGTGGGATTTCCGACTTCAAGATTAACAAAGCCGGGGTAAAGAGAAGTATTTTCAGGAAGAGATTTCATCAAGTTGATGATCATACTTAAATTAAGAGAACTCGCTGAGTTTTTCCAAGGGTTGGAATCTGGAACAATGACAAGTGATTCAACCGGAGCTAACTCAACACAAGCCTTATGACCTTGGTGCCAGGGATTGAAACTTCCTGGATAAAAACATACAGAGTCTCCTTGGGGCTGACTAAAAATCCGAGGTAATTTCACAAGCTTTTTCTCAAAGCCAGGCATATGGCTCCACTGCTTTGAAATGAAATCAAAGATAATAGCTTCTTGATCAAGTGATAGCTTTGGTGGATTAACTAAACTAAACCAACCCGTAGACTCAAAGTGAATCTCTAAACCTTCTCCTGAATTTCTAAACTCCATTTGCATAACTCTATTGTGCCCTATTCTTTTGATTTTGAAAGGTCTCTCGAAGAAACAGTCCGACAGCTAACCAAATTAGGGTAAAAGCCCCTGCATGCCTTAGGCTAAAGTTTTCATGGAAAATCAAGACAGCTAATAGGAACTGGAATGTTGGTGCAAGATATTGAATAATCCCAACCGTTGAGTAATTAATTAGTTTTACAGCGCGATTAAATAGAATCAAAGGGAAAATAGTAATTGGACCCGCTAAGACAATTAAAAGCTGATACTTCAATTCGAGAGAGAAATATTCGAATGGAAAAAGTTTTCCTACAAAAGGTGACATTAATAAAATTGCAATCGTCATTTCAAAAAAGAGACCATGAGCTGGAGTTAAAGGAGCCTTTTTTCTAACAAGTCCATAAAGAGCAAAACTTGAAGCAAGTGCCAGAGAAATCCACGGCGCACCTAAATCTCCGGCGAACATGATTGCAAGCCCAAGTCCGGCCAGGGCCACAGCCGCCTGTTGCTTGCGCTTTAGACTCTCACCTAAAAATAAGGTTCCAAGGACGACGTTTAATAAGGGATTTAAAAAATATCCAAGACTCACTTCTAAAACATGTCCCTTAGAAACTGCCCATATAAAGATCACCCAGTTAGCAATAATGAGAATAGCTGCCAAAAAAGCGAAGCTAAATATCTTAAAGTTAAAAAGTATTTTGAATTTAGACCAAGACTTACTCCAAAAAAGATAAGCAATAATGGGTATGACCCCCCAAATTACTCGATGATAGAGAAGCTCCCAGGCAGACAAAAAAGAGATCTGCTTCCAATAAATGGCAATCAGGCCCCAAAATGAGAAAGCTGTGGCAGCGTAAAGAATTCCCTTTTGAGTATCTGATTTTGGCATATTTATTCCTACTAACCATTAAAAAGGGTTAAAATATCATCATGACGCTGGAATTAGAAAAAGAAAAAATCAAAGCGAAATTCATCCTATGCCTCGATAGGTCTTACTCTCCAATTTCAAGGTATGAACAAATTCCAAGTGAAGATCAAGACGACCTTATATCTGGCGAAGCAGCTTTTTTTGCCATTTCAATTGAAGCTGAACTCGATGGAGAAATTCATTGCTTTAGCTCCCAAGGCATGATTATGAGCCTAGACGAAAAGGATCGAGAAGAAGAGTTTGAAGCTTTTGTCGCAAGCGAGGGCGGACTTTTAGATGATGTTGTAACTAGAGTAAAAACATGGACCAGCGAAGTTAGCGATAAACCGCGCTGGTCAAAATAACTTAAGACTTTTTCTTTTTCATTTCACATTGACCACTTTTACAGCAACTACCATCAGTTTTACACTGCATCTCTTTGCCACAACAAGACTTACTGTCGTGATGACTCATATGTGAACAAGAAACCATCATAAGAGATAAACCTAAGAACATAATATTTGCTAGTTTTTTCATTTCTCAACTCCTTGAAAGTAAAAATTTATTGTACCAGTTAGTTTTAATTAGAACTCTAGGAAAAAGGTTACCGGACCATCATTGTCGAGTTCTACATTCATATGTGAACCGAATCGACCAGTTTCCACCGGAACTTTCTCTCTAAGATGATCTAGGAATATTCTAAAGAGAACTTGTGCCTGAGCTGGAGCCATGGCCTGATCAAAACTAGGTCGATTACCTTTTTGCCCATCCCAAGCAAGAGTGAACTGGGAAATGGCCAAAACTTTTCCTTCAATTTGAGTGATATCAAGGTTCATTTTCTCTGCATCATCGTTAAATATGCGCATTTGAACGATTTTTTTAACCGCTTTTTTAACCTGTTCTTCTGTATCACCCTGCACCAAACAAACAAATATTACGATTCCATGCTCAATTTCACCAATAGCTTCATGATCAACTATTACCTTTGCAGCTTTTGTTCTTTGGACAAGAATTTTCATTACCCTCTCGATGATTTACAATAATTGAGATGAAGAATGATCTTATTGTGCCAACAAATCCCCAAATAAGTCGAGACACACCGGTGCTTTGGATTAGCTCATGTCTATTAGGAGAAAAAGTTAGATATGATGGCAAAGATAAGTTAAACCGGGGCGTTTTCACCTTGTCTAAAGTCTTTTTTCATCACAGCGTCTGTCCGGAGCTAGCCATGGGATTAGGTGTTCCAAGAGCTTCTATCAGCTGGTTTGATCAAGCCCTGAAAGAAAATGAATCACAGTTAGATCTTACGGAATTGGCTAATAAAACAGCACAAGCATTGATATCAAGTCTTTCACGACCCGATGCCCTTATCCTGAAATCAAAGTCACCTTCTTGTGGTTTCAAATCTGTTATCAACAAGGTTAATGGAAAAACTCATAGCGGTTTTTTTTCACAGTCCGTCATGTTTCATTATCCAGATTGCAAAGTAGCCGAGGAAACAACTCTGTTAAGCCTCAAGCAAATCCAAAGCTTTGCCTCTAAGCTTGGTGCATCAAAGCAACAGCTCAATGATTTACAATCAGTTTGGAATTCTCTAGCCTAGTTCCATGAAATTTATTTTATGCTTCATGATTTTAATGTCTAGCATCTCGCTACGAGCTGAAACAATTCTCGCAAGTGGAAGATTTGAAACCTTTGCTTTCGATTTCGTTGCTAAAAATCCAAGTGATCTTAAATCTGAGTGCATCAATTTTGCAACGAAACAAAGAATCGCTCATATTGATGATATTTTTATTTCCTTCAATGGAAATAAAAGAATTCATCTACATAATGCCGATGGTGTTTGGCACTATCCAAGGCATTTTTGTTCCGTACTAGAATCAACGGCACAGTCAATTGATATGACTCCACCAAGCCCTAGTGAGTTTAAGGAAGTGGAAGCTATCATTCGATTTGGTGATTATAAATTTGTTGGATCTCACGAAGCTGAAATATTTAATGATTGTATCGCTCAACTAGAAAGTTCTCATATTTATGAAATTGATTATATTAGAACTAGAGTTGTTGGTGAACGTTGGTATACCCTTAGGAATAATGATAGTTGGTGGCGTGGAGCTCAAAAGATATGCACACTAATTGATCAAACTGTTTTTCGAAAAATTGTCAGCCGCTCACCCGCCATCGTTCAAATCGATTAAAGTAAGTCCCCTTTATAATTTCTAGATCCTTGAATCGCGTCAGCGTTTTTCTTTGCAGCTCCTCTGGCCTTCTCTCCTAGCTCTTTAGCTAATTTCTGAGACATTCCTAGCCCTTTTTTTAATGCGGCAATCTGAGCTTTTAATTTTCCAATTTGATCTACTAACCCTGCCGCTTTTTTTTCTGAAATCTCAAGAGCACCTTTTCCTTTGGCGACTCGCTTTTCCAAAGCTGATCGATCTTCTTCACTTAAACTCTGTCCCGAGACCTCGAGTTTGACAGAGCTTTCTATAAGCTCCTCTTTTAGACCTTCAGCTTTCATTTGAATGGCATCGTATATAGCTTCTTTACCTTCAAGTCTTTTTTCTAGCTTACCCAGTTCTTCGGCTTGATCTGCTGCCTCTTGCTTAGCCTCTTCAGCATCTTGTTCAACTTTAAAGAAATCTCTTCTTGCTTCATCTCCTCGAGCTGACGCCTGCAAGGCAACTTCCTCCTTAGCATTATTGCTCAGTCGATTATTATCGCTACGTTTTTTTAATTGAGACCTAGCGCCACCACCCGGAACAAAGAGCTCTTCAATAATTTTTTTAATCTGCTCATCACTCATCTTGTTCACATCGGCTACCATACGCAGCATATTTTTTTCATTTTCATGTAAATGCTTAGGGATGGTATTTGAAGATTGTTGCTCAATTGGAGCATAACTTTTAGAACCCAGCCCATCGATCGATCGATGAATTGGTATAACTTCATAGAACTTTCCTCTACGGTTTGAAGTAACAACTGCCTTAGCCTCGCCTTTTTCTTGATCTATCAAAATCGTTCCGGGCAGACTGCCATTCGACGTTTTTGGTAAACTCCAATATTTACCAGATTGATTGGAAGGCTCAACCTCTGATAGATCTACTGAATTCGCACCACTTATTGAATAAAGTTTTGATTGGTTTTCAGGGGTAGATTCTTTATTTCCAAGATCTACTTTTCTATATGGAATATAATTAGCTTTATAAAAACAGTATGGGTTCTCATCTACTTTTTCACAAAATGAAAATTGAATATCTGTTAGCGGTCTGTCATCAGCGGTTTTAAAAGAAAGTAGGTAGTCATAAGGATCTTTGAGCGCAGGATTCATAATTGATTTTAATACTGCAAACTCTCCAATTCCAGAAACAAACATTCCTTTCCCATAAGTCACTCGTCCGGAGCGATCATGTAGCTCTACATGGACAATTGCGTCCTTCATCTCAAAGCTCATCGACCAGGCAGATGAGCTGACAAGTAAAAACAAAACAAAGATTCTAAACATACTCTTCCTATCGGTATCTAAAGCTAAAACTAGTGTAATACAAAAATACCAAATACGTATTATTAGGTGCTTACGGTAACTCATTTCTACTTTTTTGTAGTAGATCTTAGTAAACTCGTCTACATCAATAAGGTGAAATTTTTTTTACTCTTTATATTTTCGACCCAGACTTCATCTGCTCTTAGTGAGCACTGTGCTTACGATCATATAAAAGAAGCCATGAAAATTAATCGTACACACAGAACTCTTTATAGAGAGAGCGGTAAAAACTCTGCTGCTAAAGTTATTAATCGATTAATCTTTTTAGAAAAAATTATGCTTCCCTTTAGTCGAAAGCTTGATCGATCAACTAAAAATTTAGTTTCTGCTGGTTTTCCTATGTGGTGTGAAGATTTTGTGTCTATGGATAATCTCCCCGACTTTCAGATCGACTCTGATATTCCTTCAACGGCCTATACCTCCCTTGATAAGGCTACTTTTAACGAAATCACAAAGAGTCTTAAAACTTACGAGTACAAGCACTCAGCTACCCTTTATTCAAAGATCGTTTTTGTCTTAAATACAAAGTTAAATGATCCTCACTACAATTGTCTTACCAGACACTTTCTTGAGTCTATTGCCAGAAGCCTTAAGCTTTCAATTGAACGCAAACCTCACGTACCAAAAGAGTTTGAGCGCGACTTTTTTAAAGCGAACAAGCTAATGATTAAGCAAATGAGACTTGCTCTCATCTTTGTCAGAGGGCTAGATAAAAAAGCTAGCAATGTCCAAGCTCAAGGAACACCTGTTCTTTGCCAGGAAATGCCGATTATTCCATACTAAGTAACTGATATTACAATTAAAAGTCCACCATTATAAAAATAAACTATGGAGATCGGATAAAAATATTACTTTTATTAATAGTAGGATTTCGTAAACTGACTTCATTAAACAAAACACAACTGGAGGCATCTATGAAATTTTTAACTTTGGGACTTTTAGCTTTAAGCATGAGCGTCAACGCAACTAATTTAAATCTGAGTTCAGAAAATAGTAAGCTTGAGTGGGAAGGTAAAAAAGTTAGTGGAGCTCACCAAGGACTCGTAAACCTAAAATCAGGCAAAATAGAAATTGGATCAGAAAACGAACTTAAAGGTGGAGAAATCATAGTTGATCTTACTTCAATTAAGGTTACTGATCTTCAAGGGGAATGGGCAGATAAGCTAGTTGGTCACTTAAAGAACGATGATTTTTTTAGCGTAGACAAGTACCCAACTGCCGTTTTCAAGATTGAATCAGTTAAAAAAGTAAAAGGTAATACTTACAAAGTCACTGGCCCACTAACTTTAAAGGGTAAGAGTGCAAATCAATCTTTCGATATAACAGTAAAGTCGACAGATAATAAAGTAAGTGTAACCGGAGAAATCAAGGTCGACCGTACCGCATATGGTGTAAAGTACGGCTCAGGTAAGTTCTTTGACCCGAAGACACTTGGAGATAAAATGATCGATGATAAATTTTCAATTAAGCTGAATCTTGTTGCAAACAAGTAAGCTAAGCACCTAATAACACAATAAACAGGGGGATATCTTCCCCTGTTATTTTTACAACGCACCTCGTCACCTCTATCTAATTCCTATATTCTCTAAACAATTAAATATTATCGCTAACTCTCGTAAATCTTCAGGAGACTATATGAAAGAGCTATCACACCTAACCTTTGCTGCACTACTAATCGCTGGCTCACTTGGCGTATCAGAAGTTCAGGCTCAATCAGGCAGACGCTACAATGGCCCTCGCGTCGATTATGATTTTCAAAGAACAGCACCAGTACGCTTTACAAATTGTGAAGCTTTTCAGCGTAACAATCAGCCAACACATTTGAAAGTTTGTCAGTTCGCTACTGCCGAAGCACTCCGTATGGCCGATGTTTTTGCCGGACAAGAAGGTCGAATTGAAGGATATCATCGTGGATACGCTTGGGGACTTAACCAAGGTATCGATAAAAATATTTCGAATGTAGGTCAAATGCGTCGTGGTGCAAGTGAATTACGCTTCTATGAGCATAAGCTTGCACTAGCTGACGAACTAGGGATTGATAAAGCAGAAAAGGACGCCACTCCCCTTGCAGCTCAGGAAGTTAGATCACGTTTTAACAGGGCCATTGATTCTGGCTCAATGCCAACTGATCAATTTCAAGTGCCTCAGTCTTATTATGATGGCGAAAAAAATGCTTTTGAACGTTTTGTTGGAAAAGTTCCAACGGTACAAGAAGTTATTAGAAGAGATCGTTATAATAGTCATCTTATAGTTTATAACAACTTTGACCGCACCTACCGTGATGCTCCACCAGTGAGAAGACGGGTTGTAGATATGTACAGCAACGATGGTGTCTATCGTCCAGTATTTAATCGCTATGATACTCCAGATGAGATCTTACGTTTATGGCTCAATCGCAGAATTGATGCCTATACAAGATATGATCGTCTTAATAATGGTGCTCCAACTAATCCAGATGGAACACTTGTTACTAATTTCCAAGATCTTTTCCAATCAATTTTCACAAAAGCTTATATGCATCAAGCTCGTTATAGTTTTTCAAGAAACTTCAATGAAGCAATTGATTTAGGCTTTTGGCACGGTGAAGACACTGGACTAGAAGTGGGTGCTGAAGTGGCTCGCGCTCGTGGCTTGCAAAACGCTTTCGACCAAGAATTTAGAATTCGCTCCGTCAATACTTATAAAGATCAATTCCATAGAAGTTTTGCTGATAGTTTTGTAGCTAGTTATCAAGATTACAGAAATAATGCCAAGCTTTCGATTGAACTAATAGAATTGATTGGCGAAGACAATGATGGAATTATTCAGCCAGGTGAAAAACTATCAATGAAGTTTAAAGTTTTAAACGCAGGTGGTAAAGGCAGTGATCTTAGAATTCAAGCTCAAGGTGATATCGTCAACGGTTCAACTGAACTAAAGTCGATTGCAGCTCTTAAGTCCGGTGTAATCACAACAGGCCTTATCGCAACTATTGATCCTCGTCTTGGCAACAGAGCAAGAGCGAATGTTGTTCTTAATGTAAATGGCATGACTGATAGTATCGGGACGAATGTTTCATTCTTGGTTCAATTAACGGCACAATCTGCTAGTCTCAATGCACTCAAAGGCTCTGCTTTAATCAACGTAACTGCAGAAAACGTAGCCACCGTCTCAACTCCAAGAGCTGTAAAAGCATTAATAAAAATTAATGGTAAAACTTTTGAGGCAACTGGTACAACACTTGAGCCAGGCCAAGTTCAAAAGCTTGTGATTGATGTACAAGGTTTAGATCCATATTCACTAATAACTTCTAATATTTCTGGCAATCTTGAATTAAAACTTGGTGATCAACAAATTGAATCAAGAAATGTAAGACTTCAGTCGAACAATTCTACAAATGACTCGATTGAATACTTTGATCTTCTTGCGAACAGTAAAGGCGTTATACCTGCAGGAATTGGAGCAGGAACGCAAACTCAGAAAGTTTTAGAGTATGTGGCTTCAATTAATGATATCGAAACAACTAGAAATAGTGGTCGTGGCGGTTCGAATATGTACAAGAAGGATGCGAGCTCAACAATTGTAGGTAAAGTTAGAGATACCAAGCAAAACCGTGAGCAAACACAAGAAGCCAAGGGTCATTACGCTAGACTTGGAAATATCTTAATGAAAGCTAAGGAAAAGTTTAAATCATTCCTTGGGGTATCACCTAAGCGTAAGCATTATGTTAAAATTGTTGAAGAAATTGTAAATAACTAAGCATTGCTAGCCCTCCTTTTGGAGGGCTTTTTTATTTCCGACAGATTAAGACGGTAAACCTCGCGTCATGGCTAACTTGAATCAATTCTTTTAAACTAGTTTCCATGAATCAAAATCTAAACAAGCTCAACTTTGAACTAAAAACTATCACCTCATCTGCCGTAGGAAGAAGAGCGTTTCTATCCTCACTTCCAGTGTTACTGGCGGCATGCTCTAGTGTTCCTAAAAACCGTATGAGAGAAGGTGATAATAGTGGCCAACAAGCCGCTCTGACGCCACAAGAAGAAAGAAAGATGGCCGATGAGTATAGCCCGCAGATGGAAAAAGAGTATCCACCTTTGCGCGATCCCTACTCACAAAGATATATCCGCGAGCTAGGTGATAAGATTGTTCGCTCAAACGGTCTGGATAGAAACCCCTACCAATATCGCTTCCAAGTCGTTGATGCCAAGATGGTCAATGCTTTTGCTCTTCCCGCTGGTGCAGTCTATATAACCAAACCTTTAATTTTAATGGCAGAAAATGAAGCTGAACTTGCAGGTGTAATTGGTCATGAGATTGGACATATCAAAGCAAGGCATACTGCTGAGAGGATTCAAAAAGAAAAGAGTGAGCAAACCAAAAGTATACTCTTAGGACTAGGAGGGGCACTTTTAGGAGGCGCTGCTGGTATCGGCCTTGCGAAAGCTATTTGTAAAAAAGAAGATAAAGAATGTCTTAAAAGAGTCGCACTCTACGGAGCTGCCGCTGGAGCGGCGGGTGGACTTCTGATTCAAAAATTTGCCTTTATGGCACACTCTAGAGAAGACGAAATGGAAGCTGATAGAATTGGCTTTCGAACTTCTGTAAAAGCCGGTTACCACCCACAGTATGTAGGAGCTTTTTATGAAAAGCTTTTAGCGATGGAGCAGCAATATAGACAAAAGCAAGATAAGTTTAGTTCTACTTTTACTGACGCTATGAGCACTCACCCACCTAGTATACAACGCGTGAATCAAATGAAAGAATTAGCGTCACAAGTTTCTAATCGAGGCGATATAAACTCGAACGACTTTATAAAAGCGAAACAAAGACTTAGTTAACCAAAGGGTATCAAATGAATTCAAATGTAGGATTACTTATCTTAAGAGTGTCTACTGGTCTGATTATGCTATTTTCACACGGATGGGGAAAACTGATTAACTTTTCGACCATTGCTCCCGGTTTCGCGGACCCGATTGGAGTTGGCCCAACAGTAAGTTTAGCTTTAACCGTTTTTGCCGAAGTCTTCTGTTCCGTCGCAATTATTGCAGGACTTAAAACAAGATGGGCAGTAGTTCCTCTTGTCATCACAATGATTGTTGCTGTTGGCATTGTTCATGGTTCTGACCCTTGGGCAAAAAAAGAATTAGGTATGATGTTTATGGTTAGTTTCTTAACTCTCTTTTTCACAGGTGCCGGGCGATACTCTGTTGATGGGATTATGGGAAAAAGCTAAATTTCTAAATTATTCGTTGTAAAGTTTCATCAGTTCTTTAGTTGTATTAGAGCGATGAAACTTTTCAACGTGTTTACGCCCTTCATGGATTAGCTGCAATCTTAAATCCTCACTACTAGCCAGATTATCTATAGCATCAGCAAGACTTTCATGATGATGAGGGTTCACAAACATTGCACCTTCACTACCTGCTGTTTCAGGAAAGCAAGACCCCTCAGACGTTATAACCGGAACCTCACTAAATTGAGCTTCTATAATTGGTATTCCGAATCCCTCATAGAATGAAGGAAAGACGAACATTCTGGCTGATTGGTATATTGCAGGTAAATCGCTTGAAGCAATATTTGATCTAATAAAAACTCGATCTGTTAGTTTTAAAGCTGCAACAGTATCAAATAGTTCTTTTATGTTTTTTTGATTACCATCACCAACGATGACAAGATTAAGATCGCTCTTCGCATGGGCCAGAGCTCGTACCAACCCAAGGATATTTTTCCTCTGCTCAATGGCTCCAACAAAAAGAATATAGTTCTTTGGCAAATCATAGATTCGCGTGGTTGAGTCCCTTTTATCTAGATCGAGTTTTTTATAAAACCGATGATGGCAGCTTTGATATTTAACAACAACTTTATTTGGATCAATATTATAATGTTCTAAAATATCATTTCTAGTTTGTTCACAGATCGCCACTACAGTGTCAGCTATATTACAGGCATGCCTAAATTTTTTATTATAAACTTGTCTATCAACCCAAGGAAAATACTGAGGAAACTTCAAGTAAATAAGATCGTGAATAGTAACTATTTTTTTTAGGTCTAGTTTCTCAATTCCCTGAGGGAGCTCATGAGATAAACCGTGATAGACATCAAGACCTTGAGTTTTTAAGGTATTCGATAAAAGAAAAGATCTCCACAATGAGGGCATAGACCTAGAGATTCCCTGAGGTTCATGTAAGATGAATCCGGAATGCTTCTTTATCCAATCAACTGCTCTTAGGTCATTGATCGATGGAGAATAAAGATGATACTCATTTTCAGGGTAGCTATTTTCGAGACCTTCAAGAAGGTTTCTTCCATAATTTCCTAAGCCTCGAAAGTTATGAAAGACTCTTTTTGCATCAAAACCGATTTTCAAGATTTTCTCCGTAAAATAATATCTTAACGCCAAGATATTATTACGTCATTAAATCAACCTTCTGTTGGGATATTTAATTTTTGATTCGCATAAATAATATTATTAGATAGTCCATTACTTCTTCTAATCAATTCAACTGAAACTCCAAAACGTTGAGCAATCTTACTTAAATTGTCTCCATTTCGAACCTTATAAGTAACAATCGAAGATGAAGGAATTTCTAACTTTTGTCCTGGAAAGATTCTAGAACCTCGCATTTTATTTACTCTTCTAATATCAGAAACTTTAACTCCATATTTTCGGGCAATTAGCGATAAGTTTTCGCCTCTGGCAACTCTATGATCTGTCTTTATTGAAGAAGAGGCAGATGCTCTATAATTGTTATTTCCTGGCAACTGAAGTCGTTGCCCAATATAGATCCTAGAGCCACGTATATTATTTATTCTTTTTAACGTTGAAAGACTAAGGCCATAACGTTTAGCAATTACACTTAGGTTTTCACCGCGACGAACTTTATGATTTGAGGCATAGGATTTTGATTTTGAAGTACTAAGCTTAGGCAGATCAATGGATGCAATTTTTTGTGCATGAATTTTGGGTACTAATAATCCATAAGCACCTCTGACTCGAATCTTGTCATGTTTTATATCTGGATTCATCTCTTTTAAAGTTGCAATTGAGACAGATGATAGTTCTGAAAGAGTTTTTAGAGAAAAGGTCTCATTCACTTCTACCAGAGCAGCCGAACCATAGACCGAATCTTTACTGTGATGAAAAAATCCAAAGCGTTCCTCGTTTTGAACAAGCTGTCTAGCTGCTGCAACTTTGGGCACATAATAGGCTGTTTCTTTTGGAATTAGTTTTTTTTCAACTAATACCTTATAACTTCTCGTTCTACCTTTTCTAATTGATCTAATAATTCTGTATTCTCCTGCATTATAGGCAGCCATGGCTAATTCCCAAGAACCAAAAATATTATAAAGATCGCTAAAGTACCTCGCAGCTGCATGTGTAGACTTATAAATATTCCATCTTTCATCAACTTGAGAATCTACTCGAAGTCCGTAATGCTTTGCTGTTTTTGGCATAAATTGCCAAGGACCTGCTGCACCGGCAGAACTCTTTATTTTTGTATTATATCCAGACTCTATTAAGCCAACATAAAATAAGTCGGTTGGAAGGCCATGTTCTTTTAAAATATGAAAAACAAGTTGCTTGTATTTATGTCCATTATTTAGATGTCGCTTAAAGCGTTCATGATCTTTTTTTGTGAAATAATTTAACCAAAAATCATAATGTTTTTCTGAGTACTCAAGCTTGATATTATCGTCATTGATTTGATCATTATCAACGTAGACATCTTTAGTCCCTTCAACCTCAAAGGCTTCGCTTTCGGCTTGAGCTCCCTCTTCTTCAATATTAAGATCAACAATTTGAATATCGCCTGATCCAGTTTCAGTGGCAGCGGGCGATTGATATTGAGATTGAAAATGCTTAATTGAGCTACATGAGCTTGCAAGAGACAAAATAAGCAAGATTGAGGAAAGTTTGATCACGAGCTTCTCCAAATTTTCAGACACTTAAGTCCATTTTAGAGACAACTCGTGCATAGTGCCAGTTTACACATATTCGGCAACTCTTGCACCTCTATAACAGGGAGAAATACTCTCCTTTAGAAACCTGGATCAATTTTGCCACTAACAACGACTCTCCCACCAATTCGCATATCACTAGATGGAACTGAATCAACAATGACACGCGTACGTAATATAAAACGACGGCCTTTTGCCAAAAGATTTTTCCAATCTGCTTCATAAACTTGAAGATCCATACAACGAGTTAAACAACGTAAAGTATGTTGATCACGATCAAATGAGAGTATCAATTGGCCTTTTACATTCTTCTCTTCAGAGTTTTGATCGACATAGGCAATAGACTCTTCTGCCGTTACATTTTCATGTCCAAAAGTTTCAGTCTTGGCTTCTAGATAAACGTCAATTTTTCTAAAAAAGTGCAGGGATATTTCTTCATTATTTGCCATAGCATTCAACTTAATCGCCTTGACCGATAAATCTCTTAAAACGCCTAAATTAGCTCCTTCAAGAGCAGGGAATTCAAACACAACAGGATCAACAGGAACATCAACTCCGTCCTCTTCATGAAGAGTCATGTCAGCTAGCGAAGAAGCGATATTGCTAAAGATTGGTCCGACTAATGAAACTGAATTTACTTGCTCAGTTACATCTGGAATATCAAAAGATGAAATGGGAATGACAAGTTCTAGCTCAGTACCTGCCAGTGGTACTGACTCTGTAATGGGGATAAGGGTCTCTTTGGCGCTGCAGGCGACAAGGCAAAATAGAGTTAAAAATTGCAGCCAAAGATGAGTTTTCTTCATGTAGAGAATATGCATGAGAACACCGGACAATGCAATGCGCTATATCTTTTTTACACTATTGATTACGGGCACTTGTATCATCATGTCTTTTTTACATGCGGCGCGCAAAACACTTTAAAAGAATGCTTATTTCTGTATAATTTTGCCATGCACAAATCCATAGTAAAACTTACCTTTCTCTTATCGGTCTTTGGCACCGTCTCAAGTGTTGCATTTGGTGCTTATTACTCCACTTTACCTGAAGGTGTTCGAGTGGCCGTCTTCCGTCAGGTAATGACTAGTACTATTGATGAAGAGTTTAATAGCAATTCTAGACCAATAGGATTCGATGTTAATGTTAATCTCAACGCCGCAGCTCTGCGTGAATCGAGTTCAATTTCCGAATATATCTTTTCTGAGCTACAAAGCATTTCTCAAGCTGCTTACGATACCTTTACTTTTGGATCCTATAAGATTGATGGCAAAGCTGAAGTCAATGTTCAGGGTTATGCCTTCGGCTATGGCATAAACGACCGTATAACTACTTATATGAGTGTGCCAATTTATAACGCTAACGTCGTGATGGATATGAAGCGCACTGGAGCTGATACCCAGTCACAAGTTCTCCAAATTCTTAATGGAACAAGCTCTGGTAATCAATTCCAACCGACATATCAGGATTTTCTCTCGAATCAAAACTTAGGGGTTACAGAA